>CAZSVT010000059.1:0-3170 GCA_964610365.1 uncultured Isosphaeraceae bacterium | reverse complement strand
CCGCGCGCCGGGATCGGATCCGACCAGACGAAGATCCCCGCGTTGCCGTCGGGCCGCTCGTGGAGCCAGTCGAGCTCGAAGACGAAGTTCTCGTACGGCCGCGCCGAGCGGAGCATGCCGGCGGGAACGCCCGTGCAGACGATCTCGTCGCCCTCCGCCCGCCAGGTGGAGGAGAGGCCGTTGACCGCGACCGATCCGTCCAGCGGCGACGCGCCGGCGCCCTGGGAGGCGAGGGTGACGAGCAGCCGGATCAGCGCGGATGGGAGCACGGCGGCAGCGTACCGACCGGCGTCGGGACCGAGATCCGCGGCGCGCCGCCCATCGGGGAAGCGCCTGCACCGGGTCCGCGCGCGGATCCGGCGCATCCTTCATGACGATCGCTCGCCCGCCGCGCGGCTCCCGCTACACTCGTCCCGTCCCACGACGGGACATGGAGGTGCGTGTCAGGATGACGCCGACCGCCAGTGCGCTCGACGCCAGGGTCCTGGTTCTCAACCGGCTCTACAACGCCATCCGCGTGATCGAGGCGCGACGCGCCTTCAACATGCTGCTCAAGGGCGTTGCCGAGATCATCTCCGTGGAGGAGGGGAACTACGTCAACTACTCCTTCGAGTCGTGGCAGGAGGTGGCGGAGTTCCAGCGCACCTACGAGCTGGAGCAGCACGACTGGGTCTTCACCACGCGCCTGGTGATCGCGGTGCCGAAGATCATCCGGCTCCTGGGCTACGACCGCATCCCGCGCGAGACGGTGAAGCTGAACCGCCGCAACATCTACGCCCGCGACGGCAACCGCTGCCAGTACTGCGGCAAGCACTTCTCCACGCGCGAGCTCACGCTGGACCATGTGACGCCGCGCGTCCAGGGCGGCGAGAACACCTGGACCAACCTGGTCTGCGCCTGCGTGCGGTGCAACGCGCGCAAGGGCGGCCGCACGCCGCTGGGCGCCGGCATGAAGCTGATCCGGACACCCGTCCGTCCGCGGCGCAATCCCGCCATCACCCTGCGGCTCGGCAGCCCGCGCTACCACAGCTGGAAGGCATTCCTGGACGAGGCCTACTGGACCGTGGAACTGCGCTGATCGCGCGGCTCGTCAGCTGGTCAGCACCACGGCCAGCCCCAGCATCACGCCGTTGTTGATCGCGTGGGCCACCATGCCGGGGACCACGCTCCCGCTCCACTCGCGCACCAGGCAGAAGCCGGCGCCGAGTCCGGCCAGGATCGGCGCGAAGAGCAGGCCCTGCGGATGGATGGCCGCGAAGATGGCGCTCGACACGATCATGGCGGAGACGGCGCCGACCACGAGCGCCGCCCGTCCGGCGCCGAGTCGATCCCTCAGGCCGCGATAGAGGACGCCCCGGAAGAAGATCTCCTCGAGGAACGGCGCCAGCACCACGCCGAAGAAGAGGACCAGCAGCGTGGATCCCGGCTCGTCGCTGCGCAGCACATCGTGGATCGGGTGCTTGGGGTCCCCCAGTCGCTCCACCCCCAGGAGCGATCCGATCATCATGCTCAGCATGAGTCCCGCGAGGCCCAGCACCAGGGCCATCGCGTAGCCGACGAAACCCAGGCCGATGCAGCGCCACGGTCCCGGCCGCCAGTGGAACCCGGCGAGTGCTCGCAACGACGCCCACGATCCGCCGCGCACGCGCCACCAGGCCAGGGCCAGCCACGAGGCGCCGAGTTCGATCGCGATCCGGATGGCGATCCAGATGCCGTGGTGGGCCTCCTGGAATTCCTCCAGCGCCGTGCTCCGTGCCGCGACTTCCTCGAGGATCCAGGAGACGACCAGGAAGACGGCCATGAAGCAGGCGAAGACCTCCAGCAGCACGGCGCTCGACCGCTCCGCCCTTCCCGTCCTGAATCGCAGCGCGCCGAACGCCGCCATCACCAGCACGGTGACCAGGGCCGCGAGTCCGCCCACGAGCGCCAGTCCGACCCAGCCGAGGAAGGCGAGCCCCGCCACGCCCACGCGCCATCCGCTGCGCAGGACCTCGCGCCGGGGACCCTCTTCATTGGCCACGAAGCCCTCGCCGAGGGCGACATAGATCCCCAGTCGTTCCCGTGCCGCCGCGAGATCCGCCTCCGCCGGCGCCGCCCACGACCGAAGCGCCGCGCCGTCGTCGACCTGCGCGGTCGCTCCGCGGCGGTAGATGGCGGCCACCGTCCGAAGGAGCGGCGACGCCTCCTCCTCGATGCCGGCGCCGCGGCACGCGTCCACCGTGGCCGTGAACTGCTGCATCGCGCCGTCCGGGTCGTCGCACGACGCGAGCAGGATCGAACGCGCCAGCCGCATGGAGGCGCTGCCCTCCGACCAGCGCCGGGTCGATTCCAGGATGCTGGCGTAGGAGCCCGGCTCGTCGCCCTCGAAGGCGGCGATGGCGGCGCGGACCCGCGCCAGCACCTCGGCCTGCATGTCGATGGCGCCCACCCGGATCTCGCCGACCGGATCGGCCGACTCACGCCGGTATGAATCGATCTGCCAGACCTGGAAGACCGTGACCGCCAGGATCACCAGGAATGCCGTGACCGCCAGCCATCGGTGGGGCCTCGGCATGCCCGCACCGGAGTCGGAGGCGGCGTGCATGGTGGGCGGATGCTACCGCCCCGGCCCTGAGATCCGCCTGCCCCTTGACAGGGTTGCGGCAGGCCCTATCCTGCCCGATTCCCCAATGCCCCGCCAGACTTTCCATGCCAGGCCCGGACAGGTCAAGACCTCGTGGCGCCATGTGGACGCCTCCGGCAAGGTGCTCGGCCGCCTCGCCACCGAGGTCGCCACCGTGCTGATGGGCAAGCATCGCCCCGAGTACACGCCGAACGTCGACACCGGCGACGCGGTGATCATCACCAACGCCTCGAAGGTGGTGCTGACCGGCCGCAAGGCGGAGCAGAAGACGCTTCGGCGCTGGTCGGGCTACCCCGGCGGCCTGAACGTGCAGAGCTACGGCGAACTGCTCGTGAGCAATCCCGAGCGCGTCGTCACCGCCGCCATCGTGCGCATGCTTCCGCGCGGCCGCCTCGGTCGTCGCTATGCCCGCAAGCTCCGCGTCTTCGCGGGCGAGCAGCACGGCCACGGCGCCCAGCAGCCGATCGCGTTCGACGCCACGCCCGCCCGCTGATCCTCGACCCACGGACCACTCCACGCCATGACCGCATTCCCCACCGAGACCCCC
>CAZSVT010000058.1:0-13676 GCA_964610365.1 uncultured Isosphaeraceae bacterium | reverse complement strand
CAAGCAGGCGGATGTCTACGCGGCCTACCAGGCGTACGCCGACTTCGAGATCGGCCGCGTCATCCAGGCGGTGGAGGACCTCGGCGAGCGCGACAACACGCTCATCATCTACATCAGCGGCGACAACGGCCCGAGCGCCGAGGGCATGATCAACGGCACGCCCAACGAGTTCACCACCTTCAACGGCATCGAGGTGCCGGTGAAGGACCAGATGCTCTGGTACGAGTTCTGGGGCTCCGAACGCACCTTCCCGCACTACTCGGCGGCGTGGGCGTGGGCCTTCGCCACCCCGTTCAAGTGGATGAAGCAGGTGCCGTCGCACTACGGCGGCACCTCGCAGGGCGTGGTGATCTCGTGGCCAAGCCGGATCAAGGACGCCGGCGGCTTCCGTCGGCAGTTCCACCATGTGATCGACATCGTGCCGACGGTGCTCGAGGCCGCCGGCATCCGCGCCCCCGACACGATCGACGGCATTCCGCAGAAGCCGATCGAAGGCGTCAGCATGGCCTACACCTGGGACAAGGCGAACGCCGACGCGCCGAGCAAGCGCACCACGCAGTACTTCGAGATGCTCGGGAACCGCGCCATCTACCACGATGGCTGGGTGGCGTGCACCACGCCGGCGACGATGCCCTGGGAGTTGTCCACCAAGCCGCCGCCGGATGTCATCACGGGCTACCGGTGGGAGCTCTACAACATGAGCGAGGATCCCACGCAGAGCAACGACCTGGCGGCCAAGATGCCGGACAAGCTCGCGCAGCTGCAGAACCTCTTCTATCTCGAGGCCGCGAAGTACGGCGTGCTCCCGCTCGACAACACGACGCTGACGCGGTGGAACTCGCCGAAGCCGAGTCTGACGGCCGGCCGGAACGAGTTCACCTATTCGGGCACGCTGGCGAATGTGCCGGGCAGCACGGCGCCCCACATCCTCAACAGGCCCTTCACGATCACTGCCGAAGTGACGATTCCCAAGGGCGGCGCCGAGGGCATGATCGTCACCGAGGGCGGTCGATTCGGCGGGTACGGCCTCTTCCTGAGCAAGGGTGAGCTCGGCATCGGCCGCGGGCATGTGGTGTTCCTCTACAACCTGCTCGACCTGAAGCGCACGGCGTGGGAGGGTCCGGAACTCGGCGCCGGAAAGCACACCATCGTCTTCGACTACACACCGACCGAACCGGGCCTCGGGAAGGGCGGGACGGGCGTGCTCAGCGTGGACGGCAAGGAGGTGGCGCGCAAGACGATGGAGAACTCGACGCCGATCACCTTCGCCGAGGACGAGACATTCGATGTCGGCATGGACACGCGCACCGGCGTCGCCATGGTGGAGTACCGCTACGACCCGCCCTTCGAGTTCACCGGAACGATCGATCGCCTGACCTACCGGCTCGAGCCGCCCGCGGCCGCGCCGGCTGCGCCGGCCGCTCCCGCGGCGCCCGCTGCTCCGGCCGCGCCGGCCGCTCCCGCCGCTCGCGCCGCGCCCTAGTCCTGCTCGGTGAAGACCTCGATCTTGCCCGCGCGCACGGCCTTCACCAGGACCTCGTGGTCCTGTTCGCTCTGGTCGGCGTAGGCCACGGCGAAGTCCGCGATCGCCTCGTCGAACGCATCGCTCTTTCCGAGGTATCCGCTGATCTTCATGGGTTCGCCGGAGCGTGCGTGCGCACGGGCGAGCGTCCAGCCGCACAACATGGCATAGTCGCGCATGACGCTCGGCGTGAACACTTCGAGCATGGGCTTGATCTTCATGTCCTTGAGCTGACGGATGTAGACCTGGCGACCGAGGTCGCCTTCGGTCCAGCCCAGGAAGATGTCGCTCGCGGACTGCATCATCCGGCAGCCGTGGACGACGCGCTGGCCGTGATTCGCGTGCGCGCTCCTGCCCGCATAGGCCTCGAGCACGGAGGCATTCGCCTGTTTCACCTGGAGGAACAGGGGGTCGCGATCGCTCGCCATCAGGAGGATGATGGCGCAGGCGGTTCCGACGCTGCCCACGCCGACGACCTTCATGGCGACATCCATGAACTTGAAGCGGTCCAGCAGCAGACGACGATCCTCCTGGAGTGATTCGCGATATCGATCAAAGGCCCTTCGGAAGTTGTCCGTGAACGCCTCCTGGGCCTGCTCGTGCTGATGGAAGATCAGCGGAGGGTTGTCCTTGATCTGGGGTCGAAGGCCGTTGGTGAGCACCAGTTCCGGGAATTCATGTTCCAGCACGGTCCGTTGGCGCGCCTTCGCCACGCGCTTCTCGATCCGCTTGCGAGTCTCCTCGTCCTTGGTCGCCGCCTTCAGCGCCGCCACGTCGATGCTCGAGTACCACACATCCAGCACCGGCATGGTGCTGTACTCGGCCATGCGCTCCCGATAGGTGCGAACGCACTCGAGCACCGCATCCCGGGCGCTGTCCTCGGAGAAGCGGGCGTCGCGGCATGCCAGCACGAAGCTCGTGGCAAGGCGCTTGACATCCCACTCCCAGGGAGCGGGCAGCGTCTCATCGAGGTCGTTGATGTCGAAGGTCAGGCGGCGCTCGGGCGTGGCATAGGTTCCGAAGTTGAGCAGATGGGCGTCGCCGCAGGCCTGGACGCGGATTCCCGTGGTTGGCGTGCCGGCCAGGTCCGCGGCCATGTTGAGCGCCGCGCCCCGGAAGAAGGTGAACGGCGACTTCAGCATGCGGCCATGGCGGACCGGAACGAGCTCGGGGAGGCGCCCCTTGTTCGATTCCAACAGGAGGGTCAGGGGATCCGGACGAGTGCTCGGTGCCTGCCAGTGCGCATGGATGTCGCGCGGGCACTTCTCACGCAGGCTCTTGCCCTGGGCCCGGACTTCCTCGGAGCCGGGGCCGGGACGAAGAGACGGACTTGTCTCGATCGCACTCGGCTCGTCGGGCTTCTGCGATGACTTCTTGTGCTTGCTCATGGCGCTCCACCCTCTCGGATCGGCGCGAGAGGACCGCTCCGTATCCACCCTCGGCGAAGCGGCGATACTATCAGCGCGGCGCATCGTGACTCGAGGGCGATCGTGGCGCCCCGCGGAGCCGGTGATCGGCGTTCGTGCTCATTCCTCACGGGCCGGGCATGCGGCGCCGGAAGGGCCTTGGAGCATGGAGAAGTCAGAGCTGCAGACCGGGCCATGGACGACGAAGGTGCGGCGCGAGCTCATTGAATACGCGTTCAATGTCGTCTACCTGGCGCTCGTCTTCGCCGCATTCACGCAGTACCGCCGATTCCTGCTCGCCGAATACAGCATCGTCTACACCAATTACTGGGTGGGGCTGGTCGGGGCCTTGATTCTCGGCAAGGTCATCATGCTCGGCGGCGTCTTCCGTCTCGGACGATGGCTGGAGGGCATGCCGCTGATCATCCCGACGATCTACAAGGCCCTGATCTTCAGCGGCTTCATCCTCGTCTTCCGGGTGGTCGAGTTCGCGATCAGGGGGCTGCTGCACGGCGACGCGCTCTCCGCAGCGTTCTCGGAGTTCATCAATGAGAAGGGACTGGACGAGGTGCTCGCCAACCTCGTGGTCGTCGTGGTCACCCTGATCCCCTTCTTCGCCGTCAAGGAGCTGGGCCGCGTGCTCGGGCGCGAGAAGATCGCCGCGCTCTTCTTCCGCCGGAGGAGCGAGCCGTGAGCCGAGCGGCCGTCTCCTCCGCGCGCTCCGAGACGCCGCGGAGCATTCCGCGGAAGACCGGGCCGTGCACGGGCCACACGCTCCACCAGTACGCCAGGCCCAGGAGTCCCCTGGGTCGGAATCGCGCCGTCTGCGTGAGCAGCGAACGCCCGTCGGGACGAGGATCGATCCGCCACTCGAGGGTGGCGTGGCCGGGAAGGCGCATCTCCGCCGTCAGTTCCAGTCGCCGCGAGGGTTCGATGGCCGTCACGCGCCAGAAGTCGATCGCATCGCCCAGTCGTGCGATCGACGCGTCGCGCCGTCCACGACGCAGGCCGGGTCCGCCGAGCAGTCGATCGATCGCGCCGCGCAGCCGCCACAGCGCGTTCGCCGAGAAGTAGCCGTTCCTGCCGCCGATCGCCCGAAGCGTCTGGAAGAGCTCCTCCGGCGCGGCGTGCACCAGCCGTTCGCGCCGATCGACGAAGAGCGTGCCGCCGGACCATGACGGGTCGCCCTGCATCGGCGCGGCGGGGGCCCACTGCCGGGGCATGGCGCCCGCGTCGCTCCAGCTGGTCGGCACCTCCGACGCTCGATGGGCCTCGAGCGCCTTGGCCACCGCCTGCCGGGCGGTGAGGAGCTCGCCCGGCATGAGTCGATGCGCGTCGTCGTTGCGGCAGACGGTTCGGTTGCGGAGTCCTTCGGCGAGCGGTCGGGCCAGCCTCGCATCGATCGGCGTGACGAGGTGGATCCAGCGGCTGCTGAGGCCGGGGGAGAGCACGGCCACGGGAATGACGAGCCGTCTCCGCAGTCCGAGCGCCTCCTGCATGATGCGCATCAGCTGCTCGTAGGTGACCGTGTCGGCGCCGCCGATGTCGAGATCCCGATCGATCGTCGCAGGGGTGTCCAGGCACTGGAGGAGGTAGCGGATCACATCGCGGATGGCGATCGGCTGGCTCTCGGTGCGAACCCATCGCGGCGTGACCATGATGGGCAGCCGTTCCACCAGGTAGCGCAGGATCTCGAAGCTCGCCGAACCCGAGCCGATGATCATGGCCGCGCGCAGCGTGGTGACGGGAACGCCGCCGCTCCGCAGCGCCGCTTCCACCTGCCGGCGCGAGACGAGGTGCTCGCTGAGGGACTCGCCCATCTCCCCCAGTCCGCCCAGGTAGATGATGCGCCCCGCGCGGGCGCGCGCCGCCGCCTCTCCGAAGTGCCGCGCGAGCTCCGTATCGCGCTCCGCGAACGACGAGCCGGCCGAGACCATCGTGTGCACCAGGTAGTACGCCGCGTCGCACCCGGCGAGCGCCGCCGTGACCGCATCGCGATCCTCGAGCGAACACTCCACGAGGCTCAGATTCGGCGCGTCGCTCCAGGGGCGATCGCGGAGCTTCCTCGCATCCCGCGCGATGCAGCGGACCCGGTGTCCCGCCTGGAGCAGGGCGGGCACCAGCCGGCCCCCGACATAGCCGGAGGAGCCTGCCACGGCGATCGTGCGGCGGGGGGTTGTGGGGAAATCGGCCAAGACGCTCATCCAATCATAGACGGCAGGGCAGGGCCCGGGGGAGGTCCGGCGGCCTTTGCCGTCGAAGTAGAGGCGTTTTCGCCGGAGATAGTGATTCTTGACCACCGCACTTGACCGGGCGTCCGGTGGAGGGCATAATCGTGCAAATCGTTCATTGAGTGCCAGCAGTGGCGCATGCTGGACCCTCCCGCCCCCGCGCCGAACACCCCTCGGAAGGAACTCCCAATGTCAGCCTGGATCGGAATCGGAATCACGGCGGCCCTCGCCACCACCGTCGCGCTCGTCCCATCGACCGGTCCCGCAACCGCGTCCGATGAGACCGCCACCACCTCATGCTCCGGGTCGTCGATCTCGATGCACGCCACGGCGTCGTCGGACATCGTCGACACCGCGGTGAGCGCCGGCTCCTTCAAGACGCTCGCCGCGGCGCTCACCGCCGCGGGACTCGTCGACACGCTCAAGAGCCCTGGTCCCTTCACCGTCTTCGCGCCCACCGACGAAGCCTTCGCCAAGCTCCCCAAGGGCACGCTGGAGAACCTGCTCAAGCCTGCCAACAAGGACCTGCTCGTCGCCGTGCTCACCTACCACGTGGTGCCGGGCACCGTCGACTCCAGGACCGCGCTCAAGCTCCCGGGCGCCGTGACGGTGAATGGTCAGCGCCTCGTGCTGGCGGCGAAGGATGGATCGCTGCGGCTCGATCGGAACGCCTCGGTCGTGAAGGCGGACATCGTCTGCTCCAACGGCGTCATCCATGTGATCGACGAGGTCCTCATGCCCGCGCAGAAGGATGTGCTCGGCGTGGCCGGCGACGCGGGCAGCTTCAAGACGCTCGCGGCCGCGATCGACGCGGCGGGTCTCTCCGAGGCCCTGCGCGGAAAGGGTCCGTTCACCGTCTTCGCCCCGACGGATGCGGCGTTCAAGAAGCTGCCGCCGGAGACGCTCGCGTCGCTGCTGAAGCCGGAGAACAAGGAGACGCTCGCGGCGATCCTCAAGCTCCATGTCATTCCCGGTCGGGAGTTCGCCGAGGAGGTCGTCGCCAGTGCGCAGACCCCCAAGACGCTCCAGGGTTCGGCCCTCCAGGTGATGTCGAAGGACGGCAAGGTGATGGTGAGCAGCGGCGGATCCACCGCCATGATCACCGCCACCGACATCAACGCTTCCAACGGCGTCATCCATGTCATCGACACGGTGCTGCTGCCGAAGTGACCGCACACTCCATCGCGGCTCGCCGCTCCCCCCACCGGCGCCCGCGATCCGAGTACTGTGGACCGGACGGTCCGGTCCGCACCAGGCCCTCCCCGGTCGTCGTGACCGGGGAGGGTTTCTTCCATCATGAGTCGACGACGCACGGATCTCTTCACCACCCGACAGCTCGCGGACTCCCTCGGAGTCAGCGAGTCGTCGGTGAAGCGCTGGATCGACGACGGCGAGATCGCCGCCGAACGCACGAGCGGCGGGCACCGGCGCATCCCGATCGCCGACGCCATGCGCTTCATGCGGTCGCGCGGCCTTCGGCCCGCGAGCGATCCGGGGGCGCCCCACGGTTCCGCACCGGCCTTCGGCCCGGTGGACGAGCAGGCGGCGCTCGAGTTCGAGCAGGCGCTGGTGGCCGACGACCTCGACCGCGCGCGGGCCATCGCCCGCGGCCGGTTCCTCAGCGGCGCCGACATCGCCGCCATCGCCGACGGGCTGGTGCGCCCGGCGCTGGAGCGCATCGGCGAGCTCTGGAAGTGCGACCGTTCCGGCATCATGGCCGAGCATCGCGCGGTGGATGGCTGCGTCACGCTGCTCAAGGAGCTCGGCGGCTGGCTCCCCGCACCCGCCGCCACCGCGCCCCGTGCCGTCGTCTGCGCCGGCCCGGGCGATCCGTACCTGCTGCCGCCGATGCTGGCGTCGCTCGTCCTGCGCGAGCGCGGCTACGACGCTCGCTCGCTCGGTCCATCCACGCCCTTCGAGACGATGGCGCTCGCGTGCTCGCGGTACTCCGCGCGGCTGGGCGCGGTGTGCGTGAGCGTGCCGCAGTCGCCCAGGCAGATGCGTGCATGGACCGAGCTGGCGCACGCGCTGGCGAACCACGGCACCCGGCTCGTGATCGGCGGCCGATGCGCCGGCGCGGCGCTGGTCAAGGCCCTGCAGCCGGCCGTTCTCTGCGCGTCGATGAGCGAACTCGCCGCCTATGCATCAGGTCTGCTCGACGGCGCTCCGAAGGCCGATTGACCCGCTCCCTCGAGGCCCGAGGTCGGGAGGTCCGAGCCGAAGACGGTCTCTCGGAGCGGACCGTCTCGAAGATGCCGTCGGACCCGCCACTCCCCGGCGGAGCGCCCCGGGATCAGGTATCGTCACCGCGGCGCGCCTCGATGCCGTGGCCGATGCCATGCGGTCGGGATGCCGCGTCCCCCGGCGTACGGGCCGTACGGGAATCGCGAATCGCTTCTTCGACAACGCCGCCGATGCTCAAGGACGCCTTCTTCGCCGCTGTGCTCGTCATGGTGACCGTGACCGTGCATGCCGCGGGGTTCTCCGTGCTGATCCGGGCGTTGATTCGATCCCATGCCCTTGCCAGGTCGGGATTCCGGGCCGTGACCTGGATCGTCATCTGCCTGACGACCTATCTCCTGCTCATCCACCTGGCGGAGATCGGGTTGTGGGGTCTCTTCTACTACTGGCAGGGCTGCCTGCCGGACCTGGAGTCCGCGCTCTACTTCTCCGGAGGCGCGTACACCACCGCCGGCTTCAGCGGCCTGATCCTGCCCCAGCGGTGGCAGTTGTTCGTCCTGCTCGAAACGGTGACGGGCATCCTCATGTGCGGGCTCTCGACGGGGCTCTTCTTCGCGCTGGTCAGCCAGTGGATCGACCACTTCATGAAACGAAGGGCGGAGCAGGGCCTCCTCTCCTCGGGACCTTGAGCCGTTGCTGCATGGCACATGATCACCCTGGTGACGGTCGTTCGCCGAGGCTGCCATCGCGCTCGGATCTCGACGCCATGGGGAAGGGCCTCCGGACCAGGTGCCCTCGCTCCTCGCACGCGGAGTGGATCGCGCCGGCCGACCGACCCGATCCCCTGCGCCTGCTGGCGCGCTCGAACAAGGGACGGCTTCCTGAGCTGGTTCCCATTCGCCATGGACGAATGCTGAGGTCGCCGTTCGCGTTCTTCCGGGGCTCGGCCCTCAACATGGCGGCGGACCTGGCGCGCACGCCGATCACCGGATTGCGCGTGCAGGCGTGCGGCGACTGCCACCTGCTCAACTTCGGCGCCTACGCCACGCCGGAGCGGCGGCATGTCTTCGACATCAACGACCTGGATGAGACGCTGCCCGCGCCCTGGGAATGGGATGTCAAGCGCCTTGCGGCGAGCGTCGTCCTGGCGTGCCGCAGCAACGGCTTCAGCGCGAGCGACTCGCGCGATGCGGCCCTGGCGTGCGTGCGGTCGTATCGGGAGCGGATGTCGGAGTACAGCGACATGCCGGTGCTGCAGATCTGGTACGCCCGCGTCGACGTCGACACGCTGGTCAAGCGGATCCACGACAAGGAGGCCAGCCGCCGGATCGAGAAGCGTCTGGCCGCCGCCCGTGCGCGCACCGTCCTGGAGCACGACTTCCCCAAGCTTGCCGCAGCCGCCGGACAGGTGCCCCGCATCAAGGACAATCCTCCGCTCATCTACCACCCGACGGGCGAGGGCGAGGAGGACCTGCTCACGCGTGCCCGGTCGGCCTGGGTGGGATACCGCCGGTCGCTTCAGGATGACCGACGCGCGCTCCTCGACCACTATGAGTTGACGGATGTCGCCATCAAGGTCGTCGGCGTCGGCAGCGTCGGCACCTACTGCTGCATCATGCTCCTGATGGCCGGCGAGAACGATCCGCTCTTCCTCCAGGTCAAGGAGGCGCGCCGATCGGTCCTGGAGCCCTTCGCCGGCAGGAGCCTCTACGCGCACCAGGGGCAGCGCGTGGTTGCCGGCTATCGACTCCTTCAGCCGGCGAGCGACATCTTCCTTGGCTGGGCGAAGGGCCAGCTTGGAAGGTCGGTCTATGTGCGGCAGCTCTGGGACATGAAGATCGGCGCTTCCATCGAGCTGTTCAGTCCCGGCGTGATGGTCGAGTATGCCGAGTTCTGCGGTTGGACGCTGGCGCGCGCACACGCCCGCTCCGGCTCGCCGGCACAACTCAGCGGATACCTCGGCAGCAAGGACACCTTCGACATGGCCATTGCGGACTTCGCCCATGCCTATGCCGATCAGACCGAACGCGACTACGAGCGCTTCAGGAAGGCGGTGCGCTCGGGCCAGATCGAGGCGGACATGGAAGGGGAGTCGGGGTCCTAGCAGGCTCGAGGATCAGCGAGCCGCGGCGGCGCCCGCCGGCAGCGCATACGAGTTGTCGAGCGTCCAGAAGGCGCCGCCCAGGGGCGTCAACGGCCGGCCATTCGCCGCTCCCGGCTCCTTGCGATCGCGAAGGACGAGAATCAGATCCGACATGGCGCCGGGATTCGTGAAGAGATAGTCGTGCGTCGTTCCGCCTCCCGACACGACGCAGCGCACGCACTGAAGGCTCGGGATCCGGGCGAGCAGTTCCTGCATCGCCAGGTCGATCTCTTCCTTGGAGAGCGTTCCGAGGCGAGCCTTGCTGGTGAAGAGCCAGTCGGCGAACTCCACCGCCTGGTCGCTCGTGGACGAATAGATGACGACCTGCCTGGCGACGGCCGCCAGATTCTCCAGCTGCATCCGCAGACCGAAGACCGCCGCGTCCAGGTCCGCCGCGGCGAGGACGAGGGTCTGCAGCTTGAGCGCGGCCATCGTGGACAGGCCGCGGGCCCGACACTCGAGGTTGATCTCCCGCAGCGCCGTGGTGACCACATCGCATCCGCGGCTGTGGGCGATGAGGTGGATCCGCTCCACCTCCGGGTACGCGGCCAGGCCGGAGATGAGCCGCTTCAGGTGACAGACGGAGAATTCACCCGACTCGCGGTCATAGAAGTAGCCGAAGGGGCCGCTGCCTCCGGCCGGCCATGCATACGCCACGACCACGCCGCGCCGTCCGATGGAGTGCCAGATCACCGCGGCGCGGCAGACGGCATCCTCGAACGAGTTGTTGACTCCGTGGACATAGATGTAGACATCCTTCTCTCCGGCGAGGGCCAGGCGGGATCGGACGATCTCCTCGAACTGGCGCACGCGCTCGGAGATCCCCTCGGCCGCCTCGGGCCGGAAGCGCAGGTTCCCGTCGACCACCTCGAACGATTCGGGCGTGAAGCTGAAATTGCCCAGCTCCTCCACCTTCGGAACGGTCATGTGGCGGGGGCCGCCGGTCGGCGCGGAGCCGCTCGCCTTCACCAACTCATCCCAGGTCGGCGCCGGATCGAGTGACACGACGGCCTGGCCGAACGAGGCGAACGACGATCGCTTCGTGCCATAGATGGGCGGTTGATCGGGCGCGGAGACACGAGCGCGATCGGTGAAGTAGATGATCGGCATCTCCACCACATGCTGATCCTGCGGAAGCTGCTCCAGGACCTGCGAGCCGGAGCCGTCGCGCAACACGTTGGGAGTGGCGGGGAACGGCGGCGGTCCGGCACACCCTGCCAGCGCCAGGTGGAGCACCGCCCAGGCCAGCGCCAGCAACGCGGCGGGATGCCCGAGGCCGATGGAAGGACCTGACCGTGGGCGGTGTCGCATCGAATCCTGACGGGGCCGCGCTCATCGCCTCACCCGTGCGAGCGTTGCGCCATCGCAACCGCCTCGACGGTGACCGGCGCGGCCCTGCCTCCTAGTTCACCTTCACGATGCCCGGCGGCTGCCATGTGCCCTTGCCCGCGGGAAGGATCGACGGCGGCGTCTCCTTCGGCCAGTAGAGGCGCATGACCAGGTAGATGGGGCCGGCGGGTGCGGGGAGCCAGTTCGACTCCTTGTCCGGTCCCGGAGACTTGTTCTGGATGTAGAGCGTGAGCGAGCCGTCAGCACCCGTCTTCATCTGCGGCATCATCGGTGAGTTGATGAGGTAGCGGTTGATCGGGTTCTTGATGAGGAACTGCGTCTTGCCGTCGTACATCGTCACCGACCAGAACGCATTCACCGGCGGCAGCTGTCCCGCGGGGAAGGTCAGCGTGTAGTTCGCCTTGCTGCCGTCGAGCGGCTCGCCGTTCGGCAGGATCGTGGTCATCGGGTACATCGCCTCGACCGCGTCGTTGCCGTAGATGCCCGCCTGCGCCGCGGCGGCGCGCTTCAGCCAGTCGCCGTTGAAGAAGGCGCGGTCGCCGGTGATCGACGCGACATTCCAACCGTTGATCTTCGTGCCGAGGCTCTTGACGGCCGCGTCGACCTTCGCCTGCCCGGCCTTCATGCCGGCCACCACGGCGGCCTGCTGCGCCGGCGGGAGGGCCTTGAGATCGAACTTCTTGCCGGCGCCGATGCCGAGGGTTGCGAGCTTCGCCCGGATCGCCTTCTCCTCCGGGCCCGCCGGGGCGAACTGCAGCGCGAAGTCGAGATACTCGAAGAAGTTCGTCTTGACGAGTTCCTTGTCGACCTTCGGGAAGTCGATCGCCGGCGCCGCGGGCGGCGCGGGCTTCTTCAGGAAGGTGGAGAGCGGCTGCACCTTGTAGCCCGACTGCACCTTGATCACATTGGGCATGTCGGCGGGGTTGAAGAGCTGCGTGCGGTACGCGACCAGCGAGAACTGCGTGCTGGAGTGGAAGACCTTCTTGATGCCGGGGGGCGTTTCGCCCTTCCAGCCGGGGCCGACCACCAGGTAGTCGCCGGCGTCCGGACCCGTCGCGCGCTGGCCGATGTAGCCGTAGTTGAAGGTGTTGCCGTCGCAGAGCATCACCGAGTAGTAGCGGCTCTTCTCCACCGCGGGCACGGAGAGGACCATGGGCTCGGCCCGAAGGTCGAGCCAGAGCAGCGAGTACGGCGTGTCGCTGTTGGGCGTGATGATCGCCGTGTCCTCGTAGGTGAAGACGCGGGCCTCGTTCTTGATCTGGTTGAACGGCGCCTTGTACTGGCCCGAGTTCTTGTCCACGCTGTACTCGTACATCACCGAGTAGTTCATCACGATCGGCAGGCCGTAGATGTACGCCTCCTCCGCGATGGCCTGGACCTCGGCGGGGGTGAGGTCGGCGGCGCGTGCGGCGCCGGGCGACAGCACGGCGGTCAATGCGGACAGGACGGCCACGGTTGACGACATCGTTCTCATCGAGGGGCTCCTTTGCGGATTCGTTCGCGGTTCGGTGCAGCGTTCATGAGGCGGGCGCAAGGCCGGACGGCTCATGGTCCGCTCTTCGGGCAGCGCGGGGGATCGTGGGACGGTGGTGGTCGCAGGCTGGTGCGCCCCTGGCGCCGTCGGGTCATCGTTGCATCGGCTTCAGCGCGGGGGGTCTGCCGCAACCGGCAGCTGCGGAGGCCGTCAGCATAGACGATCCCAGGATCGCCGAATGCCGGCGCGGACGCCGACACATCGTGTTTCGCCTTCACCCGCTGAATGGAACCCGCGAACGACGGCGGGGGACCGATGAGAGCGAGCCCGGAACAGCGCGCGGGTAAGCTGTTCGCACTCTCACAGGGTGTGGACCGATGAGAGCGTCCCTGTCAGTGGAACGCGGAACGATAGGAAGCGTTTCAGGTCAGAATTCCGGACATCACCTCGTTTTCATGGCGCCGCGCGATGTGGTTCATTGCAAGCATTCTGGTCGTTGTCGTCTGTATCGCAGCCGTGATGGGCTGTGTGCACATGTACCTCCGCATGGCGGAGGCCGAGCGCCAGCGGGACGCAACAGAGAAGAAGTTCGAAGGAGTCACCGACGCACGACTCGAGCGGGAGCGGATCCTGCGGCAGCTCCAGGACGAGCAGTTGGCGCACGAGCGAAAGCAGAAGCAGGCCCTGCAGCAGCTCCAGGACGAGCAGCTGGCCCACGAGCGGAAGCAGAAGCAGATCGCCGCCTCGATCGAGGCCTCTGAGTCCAGGCTTGCGCAACTGCGGCGCCTCTTGGAGTCGCTGAGCACGAAGGCGGTCCTCGCGCAGGTCGCGTTCTTCCCGGTCGATCTCGACTTCGCCACGTCCGAGCAGTTTCGAGACCGCATTGAGACAGTGCGCGTTGCCCAGGAGGCGCTCATTGCGAACAGCCGCGCCGTGGTGGTGTCTGGCTCGCATACCACCCAGGAGAAGCGAGAACTGAGGGCCCTTGCGAAACTGATGCTCCGCGCGTTCAACGGGGAGTGTGACGCGGCGATCGCCAAGGCCAGCTACCGCAATCTCGACACGATGGATGCGCGGATTCGCAGATCGTTCTCCGCGATCAACGCCTTCGGGAAGTCTCGCGACTGCGCGATCTCCGACGACTTTCTCAGGCTGAAGCTCGAGGAGTTGCAGCTCGTGCACGGGTACCAGGAGAAATTGCAGGCGGAGAAGGAAGAGCAGCGAGCGATTCGCGAACGGATGCGCGACGAGGAGTTGGCGCGTCGAGAGATCGCCCGCGCAAGGGAGAAGGCTGAGCGCGAGGAGGAACGGTTCGAAGCCGCGCTCGCTCGCGCTCGTGAGGAGGCAGCGCGGGCGACCGACGCGCAAC
>CAZSVT010000057.1:0-13706 GCA_964610365.1 uncultured Isosphaeraceae bacterium | reverse complement strand
CTTCTGGGGCCTCTGCTCGCTCCTCTGGGGGGGCTCCATCGGCGTGAACGCCGGTCGCATCGCCAACGACCTGGAGATCCGCGCCATCGAGCGGGCCCTCGATTCGCGGATCGAGGACGACGACCGGACGCGTCTCCAGACCGACCTCGAGTGGCACCGCCGCGCCAAGCGCTGGTGGGACGGCATCGCCACGGGATTCGACGCGGTGGTGACGGTGCTTCCCAAGACCACCGCCACCATCGATCTCCTCCAGCGCCAGCTGGTGCAGCAGGCCGACCTGCCGCAGCCGCCCGACGCCGACGACCAGTCCGTCTTCCGCGGCCGTCGCGTGCGCGCTCGCGAGCTCAACAAGGCGGTGGAGGAGTTCCTGCAGACCTTCTCGCCCACCTGGGTCATCGGGACGAGCCTGGGGTTCGAGGCGGTGATGCTCGGCCTCAGCGTCTGGCTCTTCCGCCGGCGCGACTACTGAGCGCCGACGCGGCGCACGCCGCCCGTCAGCCACCGCGCCCGAGTTCCGAGGCGCGACGCGCCGCCGCCAGGATCGACTCGACGATCGCTTCGGGAACGCCGCGCTCGATCCACACGCCCGTCGCCGCTTCGGTGGTCCCGCCCCGGCTGGTGACGGCACTTCGGAGGTCCGCGGGATCCCGCCCGTCGCGGCGCAGCAGGCCCGCGGCGCCCTCCAGCGTGTGCACCACCAGGCGGCGCGCCGTCCCGTCATCGAAGCCGAGGCGCCTCGCGGCCTCCATCATCGACTCGGCCAGGAGGAATGCGTACGCGGGACCGGAGCCGCTCACCGCCGTCACCGCGTCCAGGAGCGACTCCTCCACGAAGATCACTTCGCCGACGGCGCGGAAGAGGCGCTCCGCGAAGGTGGCGTCGGGTGCGCCGACGCCGGCGGGCGCGCTCGACGCGGGCGCCGGCGCACTCGCGGGGAGCGCGGTCGCCGCGGGCGCCGGCGCGGCGATGGCCGTGACGCCCAGGCCGATCGTGACCGGGAGGTTCGGCATGGCGCGGGTCACGCGGCGGGCGCCGTCGCGCAGGCGAAGCGACGCGCCGATGCGCTCGCGCGTCCAGCCGCTCATCACCGAGATCACTTCGCAGCGGTCGTCCAGCGGCGCCAGCGACCGCGCCGGCGCGTCGAAGGACTGCGGCTTCACCGCCAGCAGCAGGCGCGCGGCGCCGCGGGCGTCGACCGGTTGGGCGCTCGACCGGGCGCCGAGCGCCTCCATCCGGGCCCGCGCCTCCGCCGAGGGATCCACGCCGAGCACGCGATGCGGCGCCAGCACGCCCGCGGCGATGGCGCCGCGCACGATCGCCAGGCCCATGTTCCCGCAGCCGAGGATGGCCAGGTCGAGGTCGCCCATCGGGTCTTCCCGGGAGTATCGCTGATACGATGATCGCCATGTCCCGCAGCGGGTACAGCGGTTCCTACGCGCTCGACTTCGAACAACCGATCCTGGAGCTGGAACGGCAGATCGACTCGCTCCGCGGGCAGTCGAACGCCGAGCGGCTGGAGACCGAACTCTCCGCGCTCGAGCAGGCGCGGGACAGCCTGCTGACCAAGACCTACGAGTCGCTCACGCCCTGGCAGCGGGTGCGCGTGGCCCGGCATCCGGGCCGCCCGCAGACGCTCGACTACGTCGACCTGATCTGCCGCGAGTGGGTGGAGCTGCACGGCGACCGCCACTACGGCGACGACCCCGCCATCGTCACGGGCTTCGCGCGCATCGGCACCATGAAGTGCCTGCTGGTGGGGCATCACAAGGGACGCACCACCGAGGAGCGCCTCTCGTGCCACTTCGGCTGCGCCCACCCGGAGGGCTATCGCAAGGCGCTGGCCAAGATGAAGCTGGCGGAGAAGTTCCACCTGCCCATCGTGACGCTCATCGACACGCCCGGCGCCTATCCCGGCGTGGGCAGCGAGCAGCGCGGGCAGGCGGAGGCCATCGCGGTGAACCTGCGCGAGATGAGCCGGCTGCGCACGCCCATCGTCTGCGTCGTCATCGGCGAGGGCGGCTCCGGCGGCGCGCTGGGGATCGCCGTGGGCGACCGCGTGGCCATGCTCCAGCACGCGTGGTACTCGGTGATCAGTCCGGAGGGCTGCGCCGCCATCCTGTGGAAACAGGCGAGCGAGCAGACCAACGCCCGGGCGGCCGAGGCGCTCTCGCTCACCGCCGAGGACAACCTCCGCAACGGCCTCATCGACGCGGTGATCCCGGAACCCAACGGCGGCGCCCATCGCGACCCCAAGGCCACCTCCGAGCGGCTCCAGGCATGGATCGTGGACACGCTCCGGGAGCTCGCCCGAGTCTCGCCCGACACGCTGGTTCGGCTGCGCTACGAGAAGTTCCGGAACATCGGTTCGGTGTCGGCGGGGCGGCCCCGCGTTTGACGGGTCCACTCCGCCGTCGATATCGTCCGGCCTCCGCTCGCAGGACCGACCGCCCGCCGGCGGCGGTCGTCGGTCGACCACCATGCGCCGCCACGCGGCGTCGAGATCGGGATCCGTGACACGAAGCCGAGAGAAGAAGAAGACGGCCAAGGGCGCCGCCAAGAAGCCCTCGAAGCCCGCCGTTCGCGCCAAGGCGCGACCGGCGACGAAGTCCGCCGGCGCCGCGCGCCCGGCGGCCAAGGCGCCCGCGCGACCGGCTCCCGCTCCGGCGGCGGGAAAGCGCGCCCCGGGCGCCGCATCGCGCCCGGGACTCCGGTTCGGATCGCGCGAGCCGGTGCTCTCGCCGCTCTCGCTCACGCCGCCGCCGCCGCCCCCGCCGAAGAAGAGTCCGTCGCGCGGCAAGGGCATCACCATCATCGAGCCGAAGCGCCAGGCCATGAAGGCGGCGCAGGAGGCGGAGAAGGCGGCGAAGACCAGCAAGAAGGCCAACGCCAAGCTTGACCTGGCGAATGCGCGCTCCGTGGCGGCGGTGGCCATGGGCATCAAGGCCGACGCCCACGGCTACGTGGTGGTGAACGGCCGGCGCGTGCGCGTGATCTCCACCAAGGCCGCGGGTCCGCGTCGCAAGAAGACGAAGGTGGTGGTGCCCGCCGCCGCGGCGCCGGCGCTCCCCTCCGAGCAGGTCATCCAGCGGACCAAGACCAAGCTGGGGAAGGCCGAGCTCGACCACTACCGCGACATCCTGCTGCGCCATCGGCGCGAACTCGTGGGACGCGTGACGGGACTGGAGGACGAGGCGCTGCGATCCAGCGGCGGCAACCTCTCCAACATGCCGCTGCACCCGGCCGACATCGGCACCGACACCTTCGACCAGGATTTCGCCCTGGGCATGGCGGCCACGGACCGGCAGCTCCTCCAGGAGATCGATGAGGCGCTGGAGCGCATCGAGCTGAAGACCTACGGCGTCTGCCAGATGACCGGCAAGCCGATTCCCAAGGCCCGACTCGACGCGAAGCCCTGGGCGAAGTACACGGTCGAGGCGGCCCGGCTCGTCGAGAGCGGCCAGGTTCGATGACCGGCGTTCGGGAGGTTCCTGCATGGCGCAGCGCGGCGGCGTGGCTCACGCTGCTGGGCGTCTTCGCCATCGGACTGGCGATCGATCTCGCGTCGAAGTCGTGGGCCTTCCGGGAGGTCGCGGGTCGCCCCGTCGTGCTGACCTACGAGCAGGCGAGCCTTCCGTCCTACCGCCCGCCGGCCCACGAGCCGGTGCACGCCATTCCCGGCGACCTCCTCGACTTCAGCCTGGTGGTGAATCACGGCGCGGTCTTCGGGATCGGGCAGAATCGCCGCGGCGTCTTCGTGGCCTTCACCATCGGCGCCGTGGCCGTGGCCATCTGGGTCTTCGGCTGGTGGACCGGGCGCTCGTCGCACATGGCGCATGTGGGCATCGGCCTGGTGCTGGCCGGCGGCATCGGGAACCTCTACGACCGGCTCGTCTACGGCGCCGTGCGCGACTTCCTGCACATGCTGCCGCGCTGGAAGCTGCCGTTCGACTGGTCATGGCCGGGCGGCAACTCCGAGGTCTTCCCGTGGGTGTTCAATCTCGCGGATGTGCAGCTCCTGGCCGGCATGGGGCTGCTGCTGCTGGCCGTGCGCGCCAGCGAGCGGGCGGCGAAGCGAAGCGCGGTACCCACGGCGTCGGCGCCCGCCGCATCGGCGCCGTCGGCGGTGCCTGGAACCGCGTCCTCCGAGCCGCCGCGCTCCGGCGGCAACTGACCTCGGACCGGCGGCCTTCGGCGCCCGCGACTCCGCTCACCCGGTCCACGCCCCGAGCAGTCGACTCCGATGCCGGCCCGTGTGCGGAAGGCGCCCGCGAGTCCACCGTCGGAGGAAGACCCCATGGAAATGAAGCGCGTGAGCGACAACTGCTACGCGGTGCTGAATGAGAAGAACCGCGTGTGCGACGCCAACTCCGGGCTCATCAACCTGGCGGGAGGCGTGGTGATCGACACGCAGTCGGACCTGGCGCACGCGCGGCGGATGATCGACATGTTCAGCAGGGTCTGGCCCGCCATGCCCAAGCGCGTCGTCAACACCCACGAGGACGCGGACCATGTCTGGGGCAACCAGCTCTTCACGGGTGCGGAGATCATCGGTCACCGATCGGTGCCGGAGCGGATGAAGCAGGTCGCCGAGCCGCGCGAGAGCCAGAAGCTGCTGCACGGCGTGGGCCATCTTCTCACGCGCCTGGTGCTCCGGGCGCTCCACCCGGGCATCGTGGCCGCGGGGAAGCAGCTGATGGAGGACTACGACTTCGACGGGATCACGCTCGTGCCGCCGACCACGCTCTTCGATGCACGCTACGAGTTGGACCTCGACGGCACCGAGGTCCACCTCATCTATGTCGGACCGTGCCATCAGGTGGGAGACACGATCATCCATGTACCGAAGGAGGGCGTGGTGTTCGCTGGAGATGTGCTCTTCCGCCAGTGCACGCCGATGGGATGGACGGGGTCGTACGCCAAGTGGTTCCAGTGCCTCGACCTGATCGCCGAGCTCAAGCCCAGGGCCATCGTCCCCGGCCACGGACCGCTCTGCGGGATCGAGGGCGTGACGGAGATGAAGGCATATCTCCAGTATGTCCGTGATGCGTCGAGGAAGTGCTTCGACGACGGGCTGCCGTCGCTGGAGGCCGCCAAGCGGATCGAGTTCGGACCGTACGGCGAGTGGCGCGCCCCTGCGCGCCTGTACATGAACGTGGAGCGCGCCTACCGCGAGTTCCGCAACGAACCCCCCGACGCGCCCTGGGATTCGGCGGGCACCTTCGACGCGATCTACGAGGTGGCCAAGGCCAGGGGCATCGATGTCGAATTCTGAGGCCGACCACACGGCGTTTCGCGGGGCTGTCTCAACGGCCCGCGAGCAGCCCAGGCCTCTTCACCAGAAGTGGGCATGGCCGGTCACGAACAGGGGCCCCATGCCCCGAGTCGGCACTCGTGCCATGAATGGCGATCTGCGCTGAAGTGCCTGTAGCGGTGAAGTCGATCCGGGGACTCGGCCCGCCATGAACGACAACGCCCGGATCACCTGATCCGGGCGCGTCGTCAGAATCTGGAAGTTGAACGACGGCTCGAACGCCGGGTTCGCGCCCGGGCAGGGGCGTCCGGGTGCGGATCAGAGGCTCCAATGGCCAAGCAGCGTGCCGAGATCGTCGCCATCGACGATGCCGTTGCCGTCGAGATCGGCGGAGCAGCCGGGGCACGCGCCCCACTGTCCCAGCAGCGTGCCGAGGTCATCGCCGTCCACCACGCCGTCGTCGTTGAAGTCGCCGATCAGGGCCGGCGCGAGCGACTCGATCGCGACATTGTCGATGCTGAGCTTGAAGTTGGTGAAGCCGTAGAAGTATCCCGGCTCGAAGGTGGTGAACTGCACGCGATCGACGCCCTGCAGCACGTTCGCCCAGGTGCGCCCGGCCGGAAGGACCGGCTCGAAGGTGTTCGGATCCTCGTCGCCGCCGCCGTGCCATCCTGCCCCGAGCGAGTCCGAGGTCGCGTCGAGCACATCCGCGGAGAAGCGGGTCCACGCCAGGCCGTTGCCGGGAAGGAAGCCGACCGACTTCCAGACATAGGCCGGCGCCGCGCCGCCGTAGTTGTCGTCATCGAAGAGGATGACCACGAGGTTGCGCCCGACGGGGCTTCCGAAGAACTGGATGTAATTGACCTGGAAGTCGATGCTCAGGCGCACATCGCCCTTGGCCGAATAGTCGCCGATGAACGCGGCGTGGGTCGCCGTCCGCGCCTCGATGCCGAAGGTGTCGACGGGATCGTTCCAGAAGAGGCGCTTGCCCGGGTTGCCGCCGGTGGCGGTGACGGTCTGCAGGCCGTTGATCGACCAGCCTTCGGCACCGTTGTCGAAGGTGACGACGGCGTTGGTGTCCTGTCCAGCGATGGCGGAACCGACGATCAGTCCGGCGGCGAGAATGGAGGGGAGGGAGCGGGAGCGGCAGTGGGTCATGGGGGATCCTTCGAGGGCTGTGGGGGAGGCGTGAATGACATCGCACGAATCAGCTTGAACTTGCCCCGCCAGGAGCATGTGCTAGACTGTTCTGGTCTGTGCTGAGCACAGGTTAGCACAGGTGGAGAGTTGGTCAAGCCCCCCAGGCAAGACTGGGACAAGTGAAGCCGAACGGCGACGATCTGAGCCCCATCGTGGCGGATACCTTGCCAATCCAGATGAAGACCTCGGGTGTGCATGCGCTGGCGGACCGGGTCGCCCGACGGCTGCACAGCGAACTCTCCACCTTCCTCTCGGCGCTCCCGAGGGAGGCCCGCAACGCCAGCGAGCTCGCGCGGCGCCTCGGGATCGATCGCACCACCTGTCAGCGGGCCGTCTTCGTCGCCTCCCGTCCCTTCAGCGGGAGCGATGTCCTGGCACGGCTTCCGGGAGTGCGCGGCCTGCGGCAGCTCTGCGACGCCGCGGCGAAGTCGTCGGCGGACGAGTCCGCGGTCGCGGCGCTCCTCGCCGCGATCGACCAGTTCGAGGAGCTCCTCCGCGACTTCGGCGGAAGCCAGTCGCGGCTCGTTCGCGAACTCCAGGAGTCGGACGAGCGCGCACCGGCCCGCGCGGATGGGATATCCCCCGAGGATCCCGGCGAGGTCGCGGCGAGGCGGCGACTCTTCGACGCGGCCACCGAGATCACCGGGCGATCGTCCAACTGCTGGGTCGCCGTCTATGTCTACCGGCCGAACGCCGGCGACGCCTCGACGCTCGAACTCATCCGCGCCAACGGGCTCGTCGGTCACTCGGCTCGCGCCGACGCCGTGCCGCTCATCATGCACAACTTCACCACGAAGCTCGACGCGGAGAGCGCGCCGGCGGAACCTCCGGGTATCGGCCGGGTGCGCACGCTGGACAACGCGCCGCTTCGGCCTCGGGCCTTCGATTCCCTGCTTCCCGAGTTCACGAGCGATCCGCCGCCGCTCATCCGCACGCGGCAGCCGAACGACTTCCTGGTGCAGTCGATCGATGAGCCCGCCTCGGCGGCCGGTCGACGCACGGACATCATGATGGCCACGCGAACCGTGGTGCCGAATCCGGCCCACCACGCGCCGCCCATCGAGGAAGCGTGGGCGCTCGTCAACTTCCCCTGCCGGCACCTCGTCTTCGACCTCTACCTGCATCGCGACCTCGCCCGTTCATGCATTCCGTCGCTCGACGCCCACCTCTGGCGACCCGACTTCGCGCAGCAGGTCGGCGATCGCTGGCAGACTCGGTTCACCGATTCGCCGGTCCTGCAATTGCTCGGTCCGGGACTGCGGGCGCCGCCCACCCGCGCCTACCCGCGCCTGGGCGAGTTGACGAAGACCGTCTTCTCCCGGGCGGGGATCCCGGGGGAGGAGTTCGTCGGGTATCGCTGCGAGGTCGCCTACCCGATCTGGCGCGCCGGATACTGCGTGAGCTTCGACTTCACGCGGCCGGCGGCGGATTGACCGGCGCGGCGGGGCCAAGCCACCCGGCGCAGCGCCACGGCGCACGAACGGGATCCCCGGAATCATCCCGTCCAGGCGCCGAGGAGCGCGCCGAGATCGGATCCGTCGACGACGCCGCTGCCGTCGAAGTCGGCGGGGCATCCGGGGCACGGTCCCCACTCGCCGAGAAGGCTGCCGAGATCGGAACCGTTCACGAGACCGTCGCCGTCGAGGTCGCCGAAGACCGGCGGCGGCATCGCGTCGTCGAAGCAGCCGAGCGGACCGACCAGCGCGCCGAACTCGGCGCGGTATGACTGCCCGACAGCCGGCGCGCCGAGGAGGACGAACGCGCCGTCGTCGAGCATCGCGCCCGGCGTGACGACCGCGCAGACCACCTCGCCGCCGGTCGATTCCGCGACGGGCAGCGTCGAGCACAGGAGCACCGTCACCTGCGTGAGTGAGCGAAGCTTCATGGAGACCCTCATTGGCCGATCGTCACTGGTCCGCCGATCGCCCTGATCGTGACGGCCTTGTTGATCAGCGGCGCCGTTTCACTCGTCGATCCAGGCTTGATCGAAATCGTCCCGCCGGAGGCAACCGCCGCCAATGCCTCGGCGAGCGTGTCGAACGGCTTCGTGCTCGTGCCGCACTCGGTGCCGTCGAAGGAGAATTGCAGCCAGATGTCCGACGCATCAAGTGGTGGACAGGTCGCGTTGATCGCGTCGTTGGCGTTCACCATGCCGCCGGTCACCGTCTTGCCCGCAAGCGCGGCAACCGGTCGAGCAGTGTCGAGCACCCGGTCCCGCACCTCCTGCCACGAGAGCTGCGGCGCGTAGCTCCACACCAAGGCCACGACGCCGGCGACATGCGGACAGGCCATGGAGGTCCCGTCGAGCGTCGCATACTGACTGCCGAGCCAGGTGCTCTGGATTCCAACGCCGGGCGCACCGAGATCAACGGTGGTCGCTCCGAAGTTCGAGAACGATGCGAGCTGATCGGACCTGTTCAGGGCCGCCACGCAGATGATGTTCGGCAGGTCGAACGCCGCCGGCCAGCACGGCGATGCGTCGTTGTCGTTGGACTCGTTGCCGGCGCCGGCCACGAAGATGTGGCCGATCGACTGCGACGCGGCGATCACATCGTAGAGCGACTGCGGAGGAGCGCCGTAGCAGCGGTAGCTGTTGCTCGAGACCTTGATGCCCTCGTCGATCACATACTCCATCGCCTCGACGCAGTCGGAGAGCAGGCCGCCCGTGAACGGGCACAGTGAATCGGGGCCGTAGAATTTCAGCGCCGCAATCCTGCACTTCCAGTTCACGCCGACCACGCCGATCGAATTGTTCCCGCGCGCACCGATGGTGCCGGCGCAGTGGGTTCCGTGACCATCATCGTCGCCGGGATCGCCGTCGTCGTTCATCGTGTCGATCCCGTGCAGGTCATCGACATACCCGTTGCCATCGTCATCAAGGCCGTTCGCGACCTCGCCCGGGTTGTTCCAGATGTTCGCGGCGAGATCGGGGTGTGTGAACTGAATGCCGGTGTCCAGCACCGCGATCACGAACTCCTGATCCCCGGTCCAGGTGTTCCACGCCTGCGGCGCATCGATGTCCGCGTCGGGCGTGCCGCCACCCTGACCCGTGTTGTGCATTCCCCACAGCTGCGGATATCCGGGATCATTCGGCGTGAGCGACGACCGCAGTCTCACATCCGGTTCCGCGTAGAGCACGCGCTCTTCGCGCTCGTACGCGGCGATCGCGGCGGCCACGGCGCCCGGCCGCACTCGGACCAGCGCGAGTCCCGGGACATGCCGATACTCGCGCAACACCTGAAGAGCACCGGCGGACGCATGCGCCGCGGCGCGACTCTGCGGCGTCGCGTCCTGCTGAAAACGCACGAGCACATGCTCGGGGTGCGCATCGCAATCCGCGTCGTCGAGCGGCGCGCTCGCACAGGTGATGGACATCAGCAGCGCTGGGAGAGCGATCATCATGCGGGACTCCGTCGACGGGCGTGGGTGTTGCGATCATTCACTGCGGCTGGATCAGCACCAGGACGAGCCCTCGTCCTTCATCAAGCCGCGACATCGCCTTGCCGACGATGGCGCCGGGAATCCTCGACTCGTCGACGGCCTTCATCGCATGGCCAGGTGTCGCCGAGGTCGTGAGCCGATCGCCCGGTTCGATGGGTCCCGCGCCGCCATCGCGCGTCGCATCGCACCAGCAGTAGACGCGGCCGGCGAGCGCCACCGCGTGCTCGCCTTCTCCGACCTGTTCCTGCGTGAGCGTCAGCCCGGTGTTGATCCCGCCGGCGCCGCTCACGATGCCGGCGACCGCGCGGTCGTAGGCGCTGCGCGAGAGACGCAGCTGCCCCGGCTGGGCCCGGTCGATCACGAGAACCATGCCGGGAACGACCTCCTCCGCTTCGCCGGTGCCGCCGCCCACATCGAAGCGCTCGGCGAGATCGCAGCCGCCGGTGATGCTGAGGCACCTGGTGCGCGTCGTGCCCACGACCTCGAGCGTGTCCTGCGGAGTCGTCGTTCCGATCCCGACTCTGCCTGATGCATCGATCCGAAGTCGTTCCGGCACCGTGTTCCCCTGGCCGGCGCCTCCCGTGTAGAACGCGAGCGCGCCGAGACTGTTCGCCACCTCCTGCACCATGCCGAGGCCCGCGATCGCGTTGTTGTTGTTTCCTCCGACGAGCCCGATCCCCGTGACCGCATTGGCGGCCGATTGATTGTTCTCGAGGATGAGTCCGCCGCCGTAGGTGAGGTTCCAGAAGGTCGTGGCGGAGCTGCCCGTCGTGTCGGCGCGAGAGACATCGAGCGTCGTGGACGGTTGTGCGGTCCCGACTCCGACTCGACCGCTTCGATCGATCACCATGCGCGCGGCGTTCTGCGTTCCGTCATGCGTGAAGAAGCGGTGCTGCGCCCCCGCGACATTGCCAAGCTGGTACTGCAGGACACCCTCGGCACCGGACGCCTCGTTGCCGTGGGCGCGGATGTAGGCGCCGCGATTGAACGAGGTGCCGCCGCCGCCGGCGACGGACAGGTACTCCGTGTCGGCGGCGTCGACGGTGTTCGTGGTGATGTTGCGGTCGCCGCCTTCGAGTCGCAGATCTCCATTGACCTGCAGCTTCGCGAGCGGCGCCTTCGTCCCGATGCCGACATTGCCCGCGGCGCTGATCCTCAGGCGCTCGGGCACGAGATTCCCCTGTCCGGCGCCGCCGGTGTAGAAGGCCAGCGCCCCCTGGACATCCGCCACTTCCTGAACGAGTCCGATCCCGCCGAGGGCGTGGTCGCTGGCGCCTCCGGCGAACGCCAGTCCCGTGACGGCGTTGGTGCCGGTCGACGTGTTCTGCAGCAGCATTCCTCCGCCATGGGACCAATCCCAGAACATCGTGTTCGAGCTCTCGGCCGAACTGTTGCGTCGCACATGCAGCCGCATGTACGGAAACGGATGGCCGATGCCGACGTTGCCGTTCGAGTCGACGACGATCCTCGCCACGCCGGCGGTCGCGTCGCGAAGTTCGAATTGATCGCCTTCCACGCCCGACACCCGCATCTGCCATTCGCGCGCGTCGTTGCGGATGACGTACGCGGGAGTCGTGTCGACCCCTGTGGTCTCCAGAAGCACGGCGTTGTTCGTGGCGGATCGAAGATGCAGCTGCTCGCTCGGCTCGGTCGTGCCGATGCCGATCGCGCCGCCCACCGTCAGGTCGGCCGCGAAGGAACCGCTCTGCACGTTGACCGCCGCGCTCGGCTGGAGATCGAACGCGCGGAGCGCAAACGGCACCGCGGTGAGCCGGATGCGCGGCGCCAATTCGTCGCCCAGCGGATCGTCGTCGACATCGTCGATGGTGAGGCCGAGGAACCTCGGCCCGCCGTCGAACCACGCCGTGTCCATGGGACCGATCGCGGTGCTCACGATCCCGGTGCCGCCGTGCGTCTCGACCGCGAAGTTCAGGAGCACGCCGATGATCTCGCCGCCGATGTCCGCGTCGTAGATGAAGATGTCGAGGGTGTGCATGCCGTCGCTCAAGGGATTCCCGAGCGAATCCGTGAGTCGCGCCTGGAACGACATCAGCTCCTCGATCTGCCCTGCCTGGGCGGAGATCGCCCCGAGGAGAGGTGCCGCCGCGCCGATCGCGGCAAGGGCCGGCCGGAGCATGGGGCGTCGCGGAGATCGCCTGCTCGGCTGGATTCGTTGACGGCATTCGATGCGTTCGACCATGGAGTCGTTCTCCTGCGGGGGAACCCGGCCGGGATCCCGCGGGTGCGGTTTGCTTCACAGGCGAAAAGCCGGGTCCTGCTTTTCGCCTTTGATCGGAGAAGCTGAAGAAAGGAGACTCGTGGCGGAACTCAGAAGCCCGATGCCGTCCGACCGACCGAATCCGCGCCGCCAGGCCATCACCGACGAAGACCTCGGCCGGATCTACTCCGAGTTGCGTCACCACGCCCGGAACCTGCTCCGCGAGGAGCGACCGGCGCACACGCTCCAGGCGACGGCCCTGGTGCATGAGGCGCTGGGCAAGCTCCTGTCGGAGTCGGGCGAGGAGCCGGTGCCGCTTCCTCCGGAGAGCCGGGTCGCCGAGCGTCGCCGCGTGCTCTTCGCGATGATCTCCCGGCGCATGCGCCAGGTGCTCGTCGAGCACGCTCGTCATCGCAGTGCGCTCAAGGGACCGGGCACATGGAAGCGCTCTCCGCTCCATGAGGCGATGGCCCGGATCGATGAGGAGGGCATCGACCTTCTCCGGCTCGACCTCGCCCTGGCCGAACTCCAGCGAGTCGACTCCAACGCGGCCGCGGTCTTCCAGCATCGATGGTTCGGCGGCGCTTCGATGGCGCATGTCGCGAACATCCTGGAGATCACGCCGGACGAGGCGCAGAAGCGCTGGACCCGTGCCAGGAAGCTCATGCGCGAGATCATGGGGGCCACGAATGAATCCGCATGACGGGCCGCGAAGGGATCCGGATGGAGGGCCGCCGTCGACGCCGGCCGAGGGATCGCACGCGCGACCGCACGATCGTGCGAGCGACGCCCCCGATCACGCGGAGCCGGTGCCGCGCCGCTCCGACACCGAGATCGACATCGAAACGAGTTCCTTCCTTCGCGAGATTCCGCTGCCGCTCGACGAGGCGCCGCCGACGCGCGTCGGTGGTTTCCGAATCCTCCGCGTGCTCGGCGAAGGCGGCATGGGCACCGTGTACGAGGCGGAGCAGGAGGCGACGCGGCGCTTCGTGGCGCTCAAGCTCATCCACCCGCATCTTGCCACGCCCCGGTACCGCCGACGCTTCGCGGAGGAGATCCGGACGCTCGGCAAGTTCGAGCACTCGGGAATTGCGCGGATCCACGACGCCGGCGCGGCGCCGGACGATCGCGGGGCGCTCCGGCTCTACTTCGCCATGGAGCTCGTCGCCGGCCTGCGCATGGACGAGCATGTGGCGATTCATGCGTCGTGGAGGGATCCGATCGCCGCGTGCCGGCACATCGCCGCGCTCATGGCGACGATCTGCGACGCGGTGCATCACGCCCACCAGAAAGGCGTCATCCACTGCGACCTGAAGCCGGCGAACATCCTCGTCGGCGCCGACGGCATGCCCAGGATTCTCGACTTCGGCATCGCGCGGATCATCGGTGACGAGGCCCGCGACACGACGCTCATGGACACCGGCGGCGCCACGGGACATGACGGGATCCTCGGAACGCTCGCATTCGCCAGCCCGGAGCAGGCCGCCGGCGACCGCAACCGCCTCGATGTGCTCACGGATGTCTACGGTCTGGGGGCGGTGCTCTACTCGCTCGTCGCGGGTGCACCGCCACACGCGGTCACCGGGTGCAGTCTCG
>CAZSVT010000056.1:0-14037 GCA_964610365.1 uncultured Isosphaeraceae bacterium | reverse complement strand
AGAGGGCCTGCTTGATCACATCGAGCACCTTCTGCTCGTCGGCGCTGGTGCTCTTGAAGATCCCGAAGAAGCCCCCGCTGGCCTCCGCCACGGAGTCGGCGAACTTCAGGAGGTCGCCGCGGAAGGCCTCGAGTTCCGCCGCGGTGAGCCGGTCGCGGAGCTTGCCGGCGTAGAGCTTCCACACGGCGCGGGCGCCGTCGGTGGGACCCGAGCGGATCCACTGCTGCAGCCGTTCGAACGCGCCGCTGCCGCGAGGGATGCCGGACTTCACCGCCGCCGCCTCGATGGCCTTGATCTCTTCCGCGTCGACCTTGCCGTCGGCCCACGCGATCTCGACGAGGGGATAGAGCTTGAAGGCCGAGAGCAGTTCCTTGCGGTCGATGACCGTCATGAGGCGGTCGAGGGCCGCGTCGTCGTCGACGCCGGTGAGCTTCCGGAGCTCCTCCTTCGTGTGCTTCGCATCGAAGACGCCCTTGAGCTTCGCCACCATCTGGGCGTCCTTGTTGCGGAAGTACCCCTCCTCGTAGCCGGCGCGGCGTTCGTCGAGCGCGTCGTGGCCGAATGTCATCGCGTTCCTCCAATCCTCGAATGGGTCGTGAATCGTACCGCCGGGCCGCGTTCGCGGGAGTCCGGAGGCGTCACGCCCCGCGCTCGGCGTCCACCTCGGCCGCATGCGGCGCGCCGCTGGCGAGCCGGCGGTGCTTGTCGAGGTACTTCGCGACGGTGGCCATGTAGGTGGCGTGGCTCCAGGTGAGCGGACTCACCGAGATCGGGCCGCCGGTGTGCGGGTCGTACTGCTCGGCCAAGATGCCGCCGGAGGTGGCCCGCGCATGCGTCCACTCCAGGTACGGCAGCGCCTCGGCCAGCTCCGCGGGCGTCTGCGCCCGCATGATCAGCCAGAGCGCGTACCAGAGCGTGCACACCACCCACGGATTCCCCGGGACCTTCTCCAGGTCCTGGTGCTCCACCTGGTGGTAGTGATCGCGCTCGTAGCGGGCCATGCCGCCGATCCCGGTGCGGACCCACAGCCGCTCGCGGAGCGTCAGCATGTGGCGCTCCACCCGCGGATCGTCGGCCTCCAGCGCGCCGAAGAGGGCGAGGGATACGGCGCTCGAGTCGAGCGTGAAGTCGAGGTGGTAGCCGCCGTCCTCGGACGGCGTGGCGCTGCGGGCGAAGAGTCCGCGTCCGCCGTCCCAGAGGTGCCGAAGCATCGCGGCGCGCATCCGGTCGGCGGCCTCGCCGAACTCGGCGGCGCGATCGTTGGCCCCCATGTCGTGCGCGAAGCGGCTCCCCGCCTGGAGGGCGCCGATGGTGGCGGCCACCGTGAAGAGATGGATCCCGCGCCGTTCCTCCCAGAGATCCCAGCTGGGCGACGGCAGCCCGTTGGGGTCGCGGTAGGAGAGGATCCAGTTGCAGGGATCGACGACGAGCGGGTTGTAGAGATCCTTGATGAACTCCACGTCGCGGAAGACGTCGAAGTGGCGGCGCAGGGCCCACACCACCAGGCTCGTCTCGTCCTGCTGGATGGGCAGCGTCTTGCGGCCGTCCATGATCCACGGATGCCAGCTGGAGGCGAAGGTGCCGGTCGGGTTGTACTTGTGCAGGAAGTAGCCGTCGGGCTCGATCACGCGGCGGCAGAAGAGGAAGAAGCGGCGCGAGAGCTCGCTCTGCCCCGCCAGCACCAGGGCGTGGGCCACCAGGGCTCCGTCGCGCGGCCACATGTAGCTGTAGGTGTCGCCGGCGAAGTGCGTGATGTCGTAGTCGTTGGCGGCGATGATGGCGCCGCCGTTGTCGATCTGCGTGCGCACCACCAGCGCCGATCGGATGAAGAGATCCCGCAGGTGGCCCGGGAGCGGCGTGTAGTCGACCGGCTCCTTGCAGGCCCAGAGCTTCCAGTAGGCCTCGGTGCGATCCATCATGCGCTGGGCGCTCTTGTAGCGCACCTTGGCGTTGAGCTGCTTGAGCGTCTCGTAGTCGCGCCCCGCGGCGATCCAGTAGACCACCGTGGCGGTGCCCGACGGCGGCAGCGAGAGCGAGAAGCCCACCGTGCTGTCCACCGAACCCTGGGCGATGGCGTGGCGCGAGAGCAGGCCGTCCTCGGCGTCCCGCCAGGTGCCCTCCGCCTCGTTGATCCGCTTCTGGCCGGTGGCCCAGGTGTCCACGCCCCAGGTGCGCGTGCTGCAGCCGTTGAAGAGGAAGTACGTGTCGTCCTTGTAGTGGACCAGTCCGCCGGTGTTCGGATCGAAGTTGACGGTGTCGCCCACCGGGCTCTCGCCGACGGAGATGTCCTGGTGGAAGAAGACGCGCACGTCGCGCGGGCGGCCGAAGAGATCGGTCACCGAGACCCTCCGGAAGTAGACGGGACTCCAGTAGTCCACGGCGTCGTGGCAGAGGAGCTCCACGCCGAGGCGCTCGTTGCGCAGCCGCACCTCGGTGACCAGCGTGTCGCGCTTGTAGCGCAGGTCGCGCTCCCAGCCCGGCGAATCGACCCACGCGAACTGCCCGTCCGCCCAGATGCCGAATCGCTGGAGATGCCCGCAGGTGTGGTTCGGAACGCCCACATGCGGCCAGTAGAGATCGCGGATGCGGTAGAGATCGTCGAAGGCGACGAGCATCTCGCCGTTGCCGATGGGGATGTTGCGGGGCATCGAAGGAGAGGGTCGTCCGTGGGGCGCCGGCGCGCCGACGGCTTCGTCGGAGCGGTCGCACCGTACCGCATCGCCGACGGCGAGGGGGCCGCGCGGGTCGTCGTCCGCCGGGCACCTTCGCCCCTCCGCCGACCATCCGACGCGGACGCGTCGGTCGTTCCGGCGACGGCGGATGCGCGCGGCGCGCCCGGAGACTGGTGATCGATTCGGCGAAATCGGCGTCGACTCGAATCCGGTGTTCGGCGCGACGCCGGCGCCGTCGAGGCGGAAGTGGTGGCGTCTCTTGTGGTTGCGCCGCAAGCGTCGCGCGCCGTCGATCCGCCGCGTCGTGACTCCGCTTTCGCGCTGGCATCGAACCGAATCCGGACTACTCTTGCGCGCCCATGGCGCCTCAGGCAGCGCGACGACGTCGATTCGACGTCGGTGGGCCACGGAGTCGGCGGACATCAACATTCCACCAGGAGCGGTGGGGAAGGACCTGACCGTGACACAGTCTCGACAGCCGTTGATCTCGCGCGCCCATGCGGCGGCGTGGTCTCTCGCAGCGATCCTCCTCGGCACGACGTGCGCGAATGCCGGGGTCACGCCGGTCGACACCGCCTTCACCTACCAGGGGCAGCTGCGGGATGCGAGCGGCTCCATCGACGGAACCGCGAGCTTCCGCTTCCGCCTCTTCAATGCCGCCCTCGGCGGCGTGCAGCAGGGTCCGACCCTCACCGCGTGCGGCGTCGCACTGACGGACGGACTCTTCACCGTCGATCTCGACTTCGGCGAGAACGTCTTCGATGGAAGCGGGCGATGGCTCGAGATCTCCGTGCAGTCGCCGTCGGGAGACTGCGCCACCTTCACGCCGCTCACGCCGCGCCAGACGGTCCTCCCCGCACCCTACGCGATCCGGTCGCTGAAGCCCTGGGAGTCGGACGGAGGAAGCTCGATCCACTACACCGTCGGCAGCGTCGGCATCGGCACGACGAGCCCGGACACCCAGCTCGAGGTCGAGGCGCCGGACGCGACGGTCCGCGTGACGAGCACGGCGGCGAACACGGGGACCTCGCGCCTGGATCTGAAGGGAGAATCGCCGACCGGCCTCGGCTCGAACGTCCTCGGCTCGGTGCGGTTCCTGGATCAGACCAATGCGACGCGGGCGGAGCTGAGCTCGTCCCTGGGCTTCCTGGCCAGTCCGTTCAACTTCATCGTCGACGGCACCACGCAGGTGGTGATCGGCTCCTCCGGCAACCTGGGCGTCGGCACCACGCTGCCCGTGGCGAAGGTGCAGATCGACGGCGGCACCGACAGCGAGCCGGGCTCCGGCGGATACCTGGTCATCGGGCCGACGAACGCCGGCAACCTCTCGTTCGACAACAACGAGATCATGGCCCGCAACAGCGGCGCGACCTCGACCCTCTTCCTCAACAACGAGGGCGGTGACGTGAGCATCTGCGCGAATGGCGGGGGCCAGGTGGGCATCGGCACCTCCCCGACCGCCTCGCAGCTCACCGTCTTCAACAGCCTCTTCGTCAACGGCGGCGCCACGCCCCGCATCGACGTCGGACCCAACGGCTTCATCCTGATGGACACCGGCGGCGACATCGTCATCACCGAGGGCGGCCTCGAGGTGAACACCACGAGCGCGGGACAGACCTTCTTCAACCGCGTCAATCCGGACGGCACGCTCGTGGGATTCCTCAACGACGGCACGAGCGCCGGGAGCATCTCGGTGGTCGGTTCCACCGTCATCTACGGCACCTTCACCGGCGCGCACAACGGCTGGACCGAGGAGTCGATCAGGCCCGGCACCCTCGTCTCGCTCGTCGGCGAGGTGCGCCGCGGCCACGAGGGTCCGAACTGCGAACCGACTTACGGGATCGCCACCACCCGCATGGCCAATGATCCGCGCTGCGGCGGCTCGTATGTCTGCCCTCCCGACCCCGCGGATCCGGCGAGCCACCACCTCTTCGCGGCCGTGGGCAACGGCGAGATGTGGGTCGTCGATTCGGGCACCGGCGACATCGCGGCGGGCGACGCCCTCATCTCCTCCGACGTGGCGGGGGCGGCCATGAAGGACGATCCGGCTCGCTTCGCCATCGGGCATGTCGTCGGCCGCGCCGCGGAACCGGTGCGGTGGGCGAGCGTCGCACCCGGCGCGGACGGCACGCGCCGCGTGCTCCTCTCGGTGTTCTACGACCGCTTCGAGCGACAGGGGGACGCGGTCGAGATGCGCGGGACGATCGATGCGCTTCGCGCCGAGAACGACTCGCTCCGCCTCCGGCTCGAGGCGATCGAGGCACGGCTCGATGCGATGACGGCGCCGACGGCGGGAGGTTCGCGATGAAGCGCTCCGCCCGGTTCGCCGGCGCCGCGGCGCTCTTCGCCGTCGCCATGCTCGGCCTGGTGCATGCCGCCCCGATGGGGATCGGCAGCCTCGACCTCTCGTGGCACACCATCGACGCCGGCGGGGAGACCTTCTCGACCGGCGGCGCGTTCCTGCTCGGAGGCACGATCGGTCAGCCCGACGCGGGTCCCGTCATGAACGGCGGATCATTCCAGCTCGTCGGCGGCTTCTGGCCCGGAGCGACGTCCGGAGCGCTGCTGCCCTGCGCCGCCGACCTCAATGATGACGGCATCGTCAACGGCGACGATCTCGGCACGCTGCTCGGGCTCTGGGGTCCATGCCGCCGCTGCGCCGCCGACTTCAACGACGACGGCGTCGTCGACGGCGACGATCTCGGCACGCTGCTGGGCCAATGGGGAATCTGCTCGTAGGCCGCGTCGCGTCAGCGGGCGATGACGAGGGCGGAGGCCGCGGTCACTTCCTGGAGTTCATGATCATCGCCACGCGGAAGACCATCTTGAGCGCCTCGAAGTAGATCCACGCCAGCGAGACGACGAGACCGAAGGAGAGGAACCACTCCATCGATCGCGGCGCCTTGCCGGCCACCGCCGCTTCGATCTGGCCGAAGTCCATCACCAGCGTCAGGGCGGCCACGATGAGGATCACCGCGTTGAGCCCCAGCCCGATGAGCGCCGGCGTGCCACCCTGCAGCGCCGAGCCGAGCGAGAGGAATGGCATCTGGATGCCGAAGAACGAGAGGATGAACCCGATCAGGTAGATCGCGGCGATGCCGCCCACCATGCTGGTGATCACCGCGTTGAACATGCGCGTGGGCCGCAGGATCCCGGCGCGGTAGAGCGCCAGGGTGGCGAGCGTCACGCCCGCGGTCACCACGAACGCCTGGAGGGCGAGGGCCCCCGCCGCCGTGGAAATGCCCTGGGCCTTCAGGATCTGCTCCAGCTGGAACGAGAGCGAACCGAGGAAGCACCCCTGGGCGATCGAATAGAGGAACGCCACCGGTGCCGAGATGGCCGGCTTGCGCCAGAGCACGAAGAAGAGCACCAGCGAGATCAGGCCCGACCCGGCCCAGAAGATGGCCGTCAGCGCCGGGTTCGTGGTGGTCAGGCTGTACGCGATGGCCCCGGCCGTCACCGCCGCTCCGACCAGCAGGGAGGTCTTGTTGATGACGCCGGTCACCGACGCGGTGGCGGGCGCCGCCGGCGCCTCCTGCATGACCTCGCCGAGATGCTCGTTCGCCAGGACGGGATTCGATGACTGCAGCGCCAGCATGGTGGGACCTCCGGGGTTGCCGCGATCTTATCGGCTCGGCCGGTACGGGTTTCGGAGCCCGCCGGTTCGCGGTCCGCCGCCCGCTCGGCGGCGGGGCCGGCGGACCGTCGGGTGCGGCCGCGCCGCCGGGATTCGCGCCGCGCGAACCTCACTTCGACAGGCTCCGAACGCACTCCGCCCGATAGAGTGGGTGGAGCGTCGGCGGAGCCGGCGCCGACATGGTCGCCGGAACCGGGTCCGGCCGCAGCGGTACAGGGGAACCATCTTGAAGAGCACGGCCCACAAGGACCCGTCCCGAGCCCAGCCGCAACCCCAGAAGACGCAGAGCCAGTCGACGCGCAAGCACTTCGTGCTCGACACGAACGTGCTCCTCCACAACCCGGCCTCGATCTTCAAGTTCGAGGAGCACGAGGTCGTCATCCCGCTCCAGGTGATCGAGGAGCTCGACGCCTTCAAGAAGAACAACGACGAGACGGGGCGCAACGCCCGCACCGCCATCCGGTCGCTGGACAAGCTGCGATCGATCGGGCGGCTCTTCGAGGGCGTCGTCTGGAACGAGCAGGGCGGATCGGTCCGCATCGAGCGCTGCGACCGCAACACCCCCTTCGCGCTCGACCTGGACATCAGCGACAACCGCATCCTCGGCGTGGCCCACCAGCTCCACGCGGAGGGCAAGCGCACCGTCTTCATCTCCAAGGACATCAACGCCCGCGTGAAGTGCGACGCGCTGGGCATTCCCAGCGAGGACTTCGAGGCCGACCGCGTCGACGCCGACTGGCTCTACTCGGGGTACGCGGTGCTCACCGCCCCGGGCTCGATCATCGACGAGCTCTACGACGAGCGCCAGCTCCCGGTGGAGCGCCTGGAAGGGCTCGCCGTGCGCACGCCGGACGGACACGAGCAGTCGGTGAACGCCCTGGTGCCCAACCAGTTCCTGGTGATGCACGACGCGGTGGAGGAAGGGCACTCGGGCCTGGCGCGCGTGCTGGCCGACACCGGCCACCTCATTCCCGTCGCCGGCCCGCGCAAGCCGGTCTACGGCGTCATGGCCCGCAATGTCCAGCAGACGATGGTGCTCGATCTCCTGCTCGACGACGAGATCAAGCTCATCTCCCTCATCGGCCCGGCCGGAACCGGCAAGACGCTCCTGGCGATCGCCGCCGGCATGCACAAGGTCTTCCGCGAGGAGCGATTCGACAAGCTGCTCGTGGCGCGGCCGATCATGCCGCTCGGGCGCGACATCGGCTACCTGCCGGGCGACAAGGACGAGAAGCTCTCGCTCTGGATGCAGCCGGTCTTCGACAACGTGGCGTACCTGCTCTCCACGCGCGGCGGCGGCGGAACCGACGCCGACAGCCGCAGCGCCGAGCAGCGCATGGATCAGCTCGTGGCCGGCGGCAAGCTGGTGATGGAACCGCTCACCTACATCCGCGGCCGCAGCATCCCCCACCAGTTCATGATCGTGGACGAAGCGCAGAACCTCTCGCCGCACGAGGTCAAGACGATCGTGTCGCGCGTGGGCGAGGGGACGAAGATCGTCCTGGCCGGCGACATCGGCCAGATCGACAACCCCTACCTCGACGCGGCGAGCAACGGCCTCTCCCACCTCATCGAGCGCATGAAGGGCCAGCGCCTGGCCGGCCACGTGACCCTCAGCAAGACCGAGCGCAGCGACCTGGCGAGCCTGGCGGCCGAGATCCTCTGATCACCGCCGCCGGTCAGCGCGAGGCGCCCACCGCGACGCCCGCCGATGACGGGGCGAGCGCCGCGAGGAACTCCGCCGCCCAGCGGTAGATGTTGTGCTCGGTGACCTGCTGGTGCAGACGGTGCATGCGGCCGCGACGCTCGCCGGACGGCATCTCGATGGCCTCGCGGATCGCCTCCGCGAACTCCTCCGTGTCGTAGGGATTGATGATGATCGCGTCGGGGAGGTCCCGCGCGGCGCCCGCGAACTCCGAGAGCACCAGCACTCCTTCGCCCGCGGCGCCCGCCGTTCCGGCTTCGCCCTGGGCGGCCACGAACTCCTTCGCCACCAGGTTCATGCCGTCGTGCAGCGAGCTCACGATGCAGACCGAGGCCATGGTGAGGAAGGCGTGGACGGTCGGGCCGTCGTGATGTCCCACCAGGAAGTGGATCGGCTTCCAGTCCGCGTCCTCGGTCCGGAAGCGCCAGTGGATGGCGTCGGCCTGCGTCTCGAGTTCCGAGACCAGGTCGCGGTAGCGCGGAAGGTGGGTCCGGCTTGGGGCTCCGAGCTGCACGAACGAGAAGCGCCCGCGATGCTCGGGATGACGCTCGAAGAATCGTTCGATCGCCCGGAAGCGCTCCGCGATCCCCTTGGTGTAGTCGATGCGGTCGACGCCCACGCCGATGCACCGGTCGCCGAGCCGATGCTTCTCCCGCAGCGAGTGGATCTCCCCCTCCAGGGCCTCCGGCGAGATGTCACGGCGCTCCGACCAGGGCTGCACGCTGATCGGGAACGGACGCACCAGCGTGGAGCGCCCGCGCCACTCCACCGCGAAGCGGTCCCAGTCGAGCCGCGCCTCCACCATGCGATCCACCGTGTCGAGGAAGTTGTTGCAGTGCTGCTGGAGATGGAAGCCGATCAGGTCGGCGCCCAGCATGCCCTGAAGCATCTCCACGCGGCTGGGGCAGATGCGGAAAGCCTCGGGATTCGGCCAGGGGATGTGCCAGAAGAGGCCGATGCGCAGATCCGGTCGGCGACGACGGAGCATGCCGGGCACCAGCGCCATCTGGTAGTCCTGCACCAGGACCACCGCGGGCTCCGAGCCGATCTCCTCCAGCGTCGCGTCGGCGAAGCGCTGGTTGGCCCGCTGGTACTGCTCCCAGTCGGACGCGCGGAATGTGGGGCGCTCGTGGGTGAGATGGCAGAGCGGCCAGAGGCCCTCGTTGGAGAAGCCGTAGTAGTAACCCTGCTCCTCCTCCTTGGTGATCCAGACGCGGCGCAGCGTGTAGCGCGGATCCTCCGGCGGCACCGAGATGCCGTCGCGTCCATCCACGGTGAGGCGGTCGGCGTCGCCCGCGCCGTGGGCCACCCAGAGTCCGCCGCATGCCTTGAGGACGGGGTCGAGGCCGGTCACGAGACCGCTCGCGGGACGCACCAGGGTCGGGCGCCCGTCGCGCAGCTGATGCATGTAGGGCTCGCGATTGCTCACCACCACCAGGGTCTTCTCTCCCAGCGCCATCCGCGCGTGGGCGTGAAGGCGGTCGCGTGTCCAGGTGCGATCGGCGCGCGCGATGGTCTCCGCGGACTCGCGCTCCTTGCTCCGGGCCGCCCGGAAGGAGGCGGCGAGGTGCAGCGATTCGTCCGCCAGGCGGCGGACCGGGAGCCCGCGCGGCGGCTCGGCGGCCGCGGCCCCGAATCGGAGTCCGCGCATCCACTCCGCCAGCGAGTGCATCGGCCGCTCGAATCCGATCCACGCCATGGCCGCGGTGAGCACGAAGAGCGCCGAGGCCACGAGGAGGGCCAGCACCAGGCCCCGCACCATGCCCCGGGTCAGGCGATCCTCCAGGTAGACCGCGTCGTGCAGGATGACGAGCGCGCCGGCGGGACGACCGTCCGGTCCCGGCACCGCCCGGGCCACGACATGCGTGGAATCGGCGCCGTGCCACACCAGGCGACGCACCTCCGGCGTCTCGGGTGAGAGCTCCGCCGCCGCGGGCGCGATCACCGGTCCGTAGTCGCGGACGCCCTCGCCGGCGGCCACGATCCGTCCGTCGGCGCGAAGGAGGGCGAAGCCGACGAGGCGCGAGTGGCCCTCCAGCCGGGCACCCATCGCCGCGGCGGCCTGCTCGTCGGGCAGGGCGAGCGCCGCCGACGCCGAGGCCATGTTGCGATGGAGGAGCACGCCGGCGCGGCGGTCCAGATCCTCGACGCTGGTGCGGTACTCCTCGCGCACCTGCGCCCACGCGGTGAACCCGACGCCGACGGCCGCGAGGCACGCCGCCGCCAGGCCCAGGAGGACGAAGCGCGGGAGATGCCGGCGCGATGACGAGTGGGTCATGGGCGATCTCCTCGTGTCCCGGAGGCGTGCGGATGGGTGGCCGCGGCGGCCGCGATGCCCGCCATGCCCGCCATGCATCGATCGATGCAGACGGCCGCGCGGATGACGGCGAGGTGAGCATAGGCCTGCGGCGCATTGCCGAGCGCCATCCCGGTCTCGGCGTCGATCTCCTCCGAGATCGTTCCCGTCGGGCCCGCGGCGCCGAGGAGCGCGTCGAGGAGCTCCCGGGCGCGATCGAGATCGCCGCGCCGCGCGTGGGCCTCGATGAGCCAGCCGGTGCAGAGGTGGAAGGCGCCGTCCGGACCGGGCAGTCCGTCGTCGCGCGTGGTGCGCCGCACCGCGTTCCGATGCACGAGATGCCGCTCCACCGCCGCCACCGTGCCCGCGAAACGATCGTCATGCGGATCGACGAGTCCCGTGAGTCCGACGCAGAGCGCGGCGGCGTCCAGCCCGTCGTCCTCGTAGGTGGCGGAGAACGAGGCGATGGAGGGCCGGTAGCCGCGCTCGAGCACCTCGCGACGGAGGCGCTCGCGCAGGAGGATCCAGCCGTCGTGACCGCCTCCGATCACCGCGTCGTGCACCACGAGCGCCCGGTCGACGGCGTGGAAGCACATCGCCTTGGTGTGCACATGGTGCCGCCGCTCGCCCCGCGATTCCCAGATGCCGTGGTCGGGCTCCTGCCAGCGCGCCTCCACCGCCTCCACCATGGCGCGCGTCATGCGCCATTGCTCGGGCGAGATCGGGGCGCCGTGCTCGGCCAGCAGCGCCAGCAGGTCGGCGATGGGCCCGAAGACATCGAGCTGCACTTGGAGCGCCGCCGCGTTCCCCACGCGCACCGGCCGGCTTCCGCCATAGCCGTGGACGCCGCCGATCTCCGCTTCGGGCCCCAGGTCGCGGCCGTCGACGGCGTAGATCGGACGGAGTCGGCCGGGCGACTCGCAGCCGTCGAGCACGCGCGCCAGCCAGTCCAGGAACCGCATCGCGGTGCCGGTGTTCCCCAGGCGCACGAGCGCCGCCGCGGCCATCGCGGCATCCCGCGGCCAGCAGTAGCGGTAGTCCCAGTTGCGCTGGCCGCCGAGATGTTCGGGAAGGCTCGTGGTCGCCGCCGCGGCGATCGCGCCGCTCGGACCGTGCACCAGGGCGCGCAGCATGAGCGCGCTGCGCTGCACGACCTCCGGGGCGACAGCCGGGAGGTGCAGCGATTCCACCCAGCTCGTCCAGAAGCGCTTCGTCGACTCCCGGCGGCCCGCCTCCGGCACCGCGTGCGCGCGATCGTTGGACGAGCCCGACCGCAGCTCGAGCACGCGCGGGCCTTCGCGCAGATCGACCACCGCCTCCGCGGAATCGTGCCCGCCCTCGTCGGTGATCACCCAGGGAATCCCCGGCGCATGCAGCAGCAGCGGGTCCGAGGCCCCCTCCACTTCCAGGCCGTGATCGCGCCGCCGGAGCCTCGTGCGCACGCGGCCGAAGTCGATGCGCGGCGCGAAGCGGATGCGACAGCGCCCCGAGCCTTCGATCACGCGGACCAGGTCGCTGCGCCCGGGACGCTGGAACGCCCGGCCGCCGCCGCAGTCGAGGTAGTCCGTGACCACGCAGGAGTCCCAGGTGGTGCGGAGGACGAGGGTGGCGCCGTCGTACGCCGCCGTCGGCGCCGCGGACGATGATTCCGGCGCCACCTCGAAGAACCCGCTCGCGGGTCCGCCCAGGAGCTCCGCGAAGATCGGCGGCGAGTCGATGCGCGGGACGCAGTACCAGGAGATCCTCGCGCCCGGCGCCACCAGCGCCACCGTGCGCTGGTCCGAGAGGACCGCGTGGGCGTTGATGGGAACCAGCCGTCGCCGCTCCGCCCACGCGCGGCGCGCCTCCGCCAGCGCCTGGAGCAGCCGCACCACCTCGTCCACGCCGGCCACTCGGAACGCCGCCACCGACGCGCCGGGGCCGACCTTCACCGACGCGTCCGAGGGCGAGAGCGCCCGGAAGGCGTGCTCGTCGGTGAGATCGTCGCCGACGAAGATCACCGCGGTGGCTCCGGCGCCATGCCTCAGGCGCTGCAGCGCGTCGCCCTTGGTGGTCCGGTCCGCCAGGAACTCCACCACCATCGAGCCGAGGCGCATGGTCAGCCCCGGGTGCTGCGGCGCCAGCGACGCGACGCGCGAGACGATGCGGCCGGTCTCCGCATCGGCCAGCCCGCGATAGTGGAAGGCGACGCCGCGCGGCTTGCGATCCACCAGGCAGCCCGGGTGTCCTTCGGCGATGGCCCGCAGCTCCGCGTCCACCCGATCGATCGCATCCGCCTGCACCGGATCGAGCGCCGGGTCGAGTCGTCCGTCGATCTCGGCGCCGTGGCTGCCGGAGAGGGTCCAGCCGGGCGGGTCGCTCAGCCGCGTCCGCAGATCGGCGAGGCTGCGACCGGAGACGATCGCCACCGAAGTCGACGGCGTGGCCGCGAGAGCCGCGAGGGCCTGCATCGCGTCCGGCCTCGGCGCCGCGTCCCCGGGTCGAAGGACGAGGTCCGCCAGCGTGCCGTCGAAGTCGGTGGCCACGAGCAGCACGGGCGTGGACGCGACATGGGCCGCGATGTCGGCGAGCGATCCGCTCATCGGAGCCCGGTACCCGCCGACGGCGTCCGGGTTTCGCGCGAATCACGGTGAAGGGTGAGGACTCGGACGATCGTCGCTAGTCTGCGGTGATGGCCGGCCGTGCCGTCAACCGTGGAGCGATCGCTGCGCGCGGACGCGGCGCGGGGGATCGCCGTGTCCGCGGTCGTCGCGCCGCGACCACGCTCGAAGATCTCGTCCGCGCCGTCGACGGCGCCAGTCCGCTGGCGCTGGCCTCGGAGTGGGACAGGACCGGCCTGCTCATCGGCGATCCGGCCGATCGCGTGGAGCGCGTGCTCCTGGCGATCGATCTCACCGACGCGGTGCTGGACGAGGCGGCCGGCCGCGGAACGGCCGTGGTCGCCTATCACCCGCCGATCTTCGAGCCCGTGGCGCGACTGGTCCCCCGGGATCCGCGCGGCCGCGTCGCCCTGCGCGCGGCGCGGGAACTCTCCGGCGTGGTCTCGCCCCACACCGCGCTCGACGCGGTGGCCGGCGGCGTCTGCGACTGGCTGGCGGAGGGCGTCGGCGCCGGCGCGCTCCGGCCGATCGAGCCCGCGCGCCTGCTGCCGGAGAGCGAGGGGTTCCTGGTCGTCACCAAGCTGCCGGGCTCCTCCGTCGATCGGGTCCGCGACGCGATGGCGCTGGCCGGCGCCGGGCGCATCGGCGCGTACTCGCGCTGCTCCTTCGAGAACGCCGGACGCGGCACCTTCGAAGGCGACGCCACGACGAATCCCCGCACGGGACGGCGCGGGCGCTTCGAGCGGGTCGAGGAGTCGAAGCTGGAGATGGTCGCGTCCGCGGAGTCGCTCCCCATGGTCCTCGCCGCGCTGCGCACGGCCCACCCCTACGAGGAACCGCCCATCGAGGTCGTGTCGATGGCGCCGCGACCGAGCCTGCGCGAAGGCCACGGTCGCGTGCTGGATCTCCTGCGGCCGGCGAGCACCGCCGAGATCGCGGCTCGGCTGTCGCGCCACCTGCGGCTCCCGCGCGGGGCGATGGAGGTCGTGGACGCCGGGGACGGCGCCGCGACCTCGGGCGGCCGGGGCGCACGGCGCGGGCGCGGCGCGGCGCCCCGCGCCGCGCGCCGCCCGCAACGCCGGATAGGACAATGTACCCGCTCGGGCGCGGCGCTGCTCCCGATGGCC
>CAZSVT010000055.1:0-14271 GCA_964610365.1 uncultured Isosphaeraceae bacterium | reverse complement strand
AGGAGCAGCGTCGGCCGGCACGCCAGCGCCATGGCGATCATCACCCGCTGCCGCATGCCGCCGGAGAACTGGTGCGGATAGGCCTCCATGCGCTCGCGGGCCTTGGGGATACCCACGTCCTCCAGCGCCTTCACCGAGATCTCGAACGCCTCCTTCGGCTCCACCTGCTGGTGGAGCAGCACCGCCTCCATGATCTGGTCGCCGATGGTGTAGACCGGATTGAGGCTGGTCATCGGCTCCTGGAAGATCATGGCGATGCGCCCGCCGCGGATCGCCAGCATCTCGCGCTCGGTGAGGCTGAGGATGTCCCGCCCCTCGAAGAGGATCGTGCCGCGGTCGTAGCGTCCGGGCGGGCAGGGAATGAGCTGCATGGCGCTCATCGCCGTGACGCTCTTGCCACAGCCCGACTCGCCGACCACCGCCAGCGTCTGCCGGGGAAAGACGCTCATGTGGGCCCCCGCCACCGCCTGCACGCGCGGCGCGTTCGGCGCGCTCGAGTTGTCGAAGCTCACCGCGAGATCGGCCACGTCGAGGAGCGGCCGGCCCTCCTGGGGCGCTCGGGCACCGACGATCCGATGGTGGCTCGAGGCCATGTTCAGTGCGCCGCCTTTCGCAGCTTCGGGTCGATCGCATCGCGCAGGGCGCCGCCGAGCGTGTTGTAGCTCAGCACCGAGAGGAAGATCACGAACCCGGGAAAGATGGCCAGCCACCAGATGAAGGTGCCGGTGCTGGCCGTGGCGCCCGCCAGGAGCTTGCCCCAGCTCGCCTGGTTGTCGGGCCCCAGGCCGAGGAACGACAGCGTGGCTTCCGCCAGGATCGCCGCGGCGATGGCGAAGCTGGCGTCCACGAGCACCGGCGTGACCCCGTTGGGCAGCATGTGCTTGAAGAGGATCGACGGCAGCGGCAGCCCCACCGCGCGGCAGCTCTGCACGAAGTCCTGACCGCGCAGCTTCAGGAACTCCGCCCGCGTGAAGCGCGCCGCCCCCGTCCAGCTCACGCACCCGATGATCGCCATCATCACGTAGGTGTTCCGCGGCAGCACCGCCGCCGCCACGATGAGCAGGAAGAGCACCGGGATCGACATGAAGATCTCGACGATGCGGAAAAGGACGAGGTCCACCCATCCCCCGAAGTAGCCCATGATCGCGCCGATGGTGACGCCGATGAGGAGCGCGATCCCGGTGGAGACGAAGCCCACGCTGAGGCTCAGCCGGCACGCCCAGATGAGCTGGGAGAGCACGTCGACGCCGTTGGAGTCGGTGCCGAGCACGAATCGCTGCTGGGAGAAGGGTGTTCCGTCGAGGCGCTTCCACTCCGCCGAGAGCTGCGACTTCTGGCGCTCGAGCTGGGACAGGTCGTCCTGGGCCCGGAGGAACTCCATGCGCCGCGGCGAGTCCTTGCCCCGCTCGAGCACCCCCCGCACGCGGACGATCTCCTCGTCGAGCCGCGAGAGCTTCTCCCGGAACGCCTCCTGCACGGTGCGTCCCGGGGGCACCGTGATCAGCTCGCTGCGGGCGCGATCGGGCGACCACGGGATGAGCGTGGAGCGGGTGCGGATCTCCCCCGCCGCCTCCTTCGCCACCAGCGCGTCGTAGTCGGTGGGCGGCGTGGAGCGGCGGAGTCCCGTCGCCGTCGACGCCGCCGCGATCGCCACGAAGAGCACCAGCGCCCGGGTCCACCAGCGCCGGGTGAAGGGCAGCATCGAGGCCACCGCGGCGAGCGGCGCCATGAGCGCGAAGGCCAGGCCGACCGGTCGCCAGGGCTGCCCGGGATCGAGGAGCCAGCGCCGCGCATCCACCATCGCCGCCGAACGGTCGGGATGATCGAGCCACGCGAAGGCGCCCTCCACCACCGCCGCGCCGAGGATGACCACGATCGACGCGATCACGATGGCGCTGAGCCGCCGCGACCGGGCGAGCGGCAGCGGCAGCGCCATGATCAGCACCACCGTGGGGGCCCCGAAGAGGAGCAGCAGGTCGGTGGCGCCGAGGCTGCGCCAGAGCGGCGAGTAGGCGCCGGCGCGGTCGGCCGCCGCGCCGACCGGCTCCAGCCAGAGCGGCTGGGCGTTGGCGATGACCGGCGCGATCACGGCGATGGCCGCCACGGCGCCGATCCAGCAGAGCGCCGCGACCGCCGTCCGCACGCCGAGGACGCGACCCCACGCGTCGCTCCAGAATCCCTGGGCCCGCACGGCGCCGGAACCGCGCATGGCCTCGATGCCGGAGATGGCGCTGGGGAGCGACATCGACGCGGCGCCTCCGCGGATCGGTTCCGACGCCGGAGGGCGCGGCGCTGCGTCACCCATAGGTCACCCGGGGATCGGCCACCGCGTAGAGGATGTCCGCCATCAGCAGGGCCAGCAGCATGACGAAGCCCACCATCACGCTGTTGGCCAGCATGATCTCCGCGTCGCGCAGCGAGATGGCGTCGAGCATGAGCGAGCCCATCCCCGGAATCGAGAAGATCTTCTCCACCACGATGCTGCCGGAGAGCATCGCGGGGAAGACCGTGGCGAAGATGGTGATGAGCGGCAGCAGGCTGTTGCGGAACACGTGGCGGAAGACCACGTCGCGCCGCGGCACGCCCTTCGCCTTCGCGGTGCGCACGAAGTCGGCGTTGAAGTTGTCCAGCATCGCCGCGCGGGTCTGGCGCGAGAGCACGGCGAAGCCCGCGTAGGTCAGGCACGCCACCGGCATCGCCACGTGCCAGAGCCCGTCCAGCAGGTAGCCGCGCACGAAGCCGTCGGCGCCCCAGGTCGGGAGCATCGTCATCTCCACGGCGGCGCGGCTGTGCAGCCCGGAAGGCGGGAACCACCCCAGGTACTGCTTGTTCGCCAGGAAGCCGATCATGAGCGTGCCCGCCCAGACCACCGGAATCGACCAGAGCATGACGAAGAAGCCGCCGGAGAGGCGATCGAACCACGAGCCGCGCCTGGCCGCCGCCAGCATCCCCGACGGAATCGCGATCATGTAGATGATGGGGACCGCGATCGCGTTGAGCATCAGCGTCACCGGGAGCGCCTCGGCGATGAGCCGAGCCACGGGGCGGCTGCGGCTCCGGCTCCACCCGAGATCGGGTGCGCCGATGGAGAGCACGCCCGGCACGATCGCCACGCCGGCCTGCGGGAAGGGATGGGCGCGGAAGATGGTGTCCAGCCGCGCTTCGGACGCGGCCACGGCGAGCCACGCCTTCACTTCGGCCTCGTGCGCCGCGTCCACTCGGGCCTTCTCCGCGCCGGGCGCCTCGCGCATGGCTGGCGACTCCGAGAGCCGTTCCGCCGCCCCGTCCTTGAGCAGACCGTCGCCGCGCACGAGTTCGTCCAGGCCGATCCGCTGCGCCAGCTCCGCGCCGGCGATGCGGAACGACGCCCGCGCCAGGATGTAGTTGCGACGCGCCTGGTCGTAGTCGGCGCGGGCGCGCCGGTACTGCTGCTGCAGCGCCTCGGCGTCCTTCCCGACCTCGATCTCCCCCGCGCCCGACGGCAGCACCGGCGCCGCCGCTCCGCCCCATCCCGTCGACGCCGGCTCCGGCAGCGACGCGGGCGGGTAGAGGCGCTGCCCCGTGGAGTCGATCTGCGCGCGCTCGCCGAACTTGACCGGCGACATCCGCCCGAGCCACGAGAGGTACTGCACCAGGAACGGTCGATCGAGACCGAAGCGGTCGAGGAACTCCGCCTCCGCCACGCGGGGATCGATGCCGGGCGGTGCGCCGCCGCCGGTGGCGGCGAGGGCGCTGGCCGTGAGCCCGCCGGGCGCGAGCGCCACCAGGGAGAAGATGAGGAACGTGACCCCGATGAGCGTCGGGATCATGAGCAGGAGCCGACGGACGATGTAGGCCAGCATCGGCGTGGATCCGGTCGGCGCTCAGTTGGCGGGTGCGATCACCGTCTCGGCGCGGAAGAACTCATCGGGCACGAGCCCGGTGCGGTACGCGTGCACGTTGCCGATGTCGCGCCGGATGAAGCGGAGCCACGGCGGATAGCGCACGAAGGTGTAAGGCTGCTCGTCGGCGATGACCGCCTCGAGCTGCTGCCAGACCTTCATGCGCTCGGCGGTGTCGATGGTGGCCCGCCCCCGGTCGATGAGGGCGTCCGCGGCCGGAGACTTCCACTGGCCGGAGTTGTCCATCCCCTTCGCGGTGCTCTCGGAGTGGAGGTAGGGCCTCGGATCGCTCTCGGGCGAGCTCGCGCTGAGCGCCAGGACGATCGCGTCGAAGTCCCGTGCCTTCTGGATCGCCTGGTACTGGCTCCAGTCCACCGGACGCGTGTCGCAGATCATGCCCGCCTTGGTGTAGGCGTCCTTGATGAAGCGGGCGATGCGCTCCGCGATCTCGCCGCCCGCGGAGTAGGTGAACTCCCAGCGGAACTTCTCCCCCTTCTCGTTCTCCAGGATTCCGTCGCCGTCGCGATCCTCCCAGCCCGCCTCCTTCAGGAGCGCCTTGGCGCCCTCGGGGTCGTAGGGCAGCGGCTTCACCTCCGGATTCGACGCGGGGCTCTCGGGGTTGTACGGCCCCTTGGCGAGCTGACCGATGCCGTCCCAGATGTCGCGGATCATCTTCTCGCGATCCAGCAGCATGGTCATGGCCTTCCGCACGCGCTTGTCGTGGAAGGGCGGGAGCCGCCCCGTCTCGCCGCGCGGACCGCACTGCCACATGATGAAGGCATAGCCGCTCCGCATGTTGACCCACTTGAGGGCGTGGTTCGACTCCTCGAAGGTGGGATCGGTGCGGAGCACCTCGTTGAACTGCGGGCCGGTGGGGATGATCATCGAGGCGAGCCCGTTGCGGTACTCCACCAGGCGCGCGAGCTCGTTCGTGATGACGCGGAAGCGGTACTGCGCCAGCGGCGCCCGCCCCTGCCACCAGTTCTCGTTGCGCACGAGCACCACGTCGGCGGGCGGCGCCCACTGCGAGCCCAGGTCCGCCGGACCGCTCGGCACGCGCTCCATCCGGAACGGGCCCGAACCCATCATGAGCCCGGTGGCGTTGTTGATCTGGCCCGGTTCGAACTGCGCGTAGTAGTGCTTGGGGATGATCGGGTGCCCCAGGGCGTACTCCAGGTTCAGGAAGTTCTGCTTCTTGAAGCTGAACTCCACGGTGCGGTCGTCGATCACCTTCACGCCGTCGATCGCGTCCGACAGGTAGGAGCGCCAGCGCTGCGCGTCGATGCTCGGGTTGAGGATGTAGTCCTCGAAGGTCCAGCGCACGTCCTCGGCGGTGACCGGCTTGCCGTCGCTGAACCTGGCCGCCGGATTGATGTGCGCCCGGACCCAGAGCCCCTTGGGATCGACCTGCCAGGCATCGGCCAGGGTGCCGTGCAGCGTCATGGTGAAGGGGTCGTAGTCGGCCAGCGATTCGCAGACCCGATCCATCACGCGGAGTCCGTAGACATCGGAGTAGCCGTAGGGCACGATGCGCTTCGGCTGCGCTTCGAAGACCTCGATGTACTCGCCGCCTTCGCGGAACCCGGGCTGCGAACGCGGATCCGTGGGGAACGCCGGCGGGGCCTGCCATTGGACGGGCACGCCGGGGCGCGCCCACGATTCGTCCCGGGACTTCGCCGCCGCAGCCGACGCCGGGGCACCGCCGTCGGCGGTCCGACCCGCCGCCGCTGCGGACCCGCCCGCCGCGGCGCCGATACCCGTCGGCGCGGCCGCCGAGGCCGATCCCGGGGTGGCCTCGCGCGTCGCGGCGCGCGGCGCCGACGCGAGATCCTGCACGCGGCGCTCCACATCGCCGAGCCGCCGGTTCAGCGCCTGGATCTGTTCGAAGGTTCGATCGACCGCGAAGAGCACGCCGACGCTGACCAGCACCCCGATGACGAGGAGCGCGACGACCACGAAGTCCTTGAAGGTGAAGCGGTTCTGCATCGGTTTCGACGGAGGGAGATGAGCGCGGCGGCGACAGCCCCCGCCGCGGGTGCGGCAGCGTAGCACGGCCGGCGGCGCCGGAAGGGATCAGCGGCGGCTTCTCATCGGATCCAACCGCTCGCGGATCCGATCGCCCTCGAGATTGAGGAGGAGGAGCGTGACGCCCACTGCCGCGCACGGCGCCGCCAGGAGCCACCACCGGCTCCGAACGAGATTCAGCTCCGAGAGCCCTTCCGCCGCGAGGTTGCCCAGGCTCGGCACGGGCGGCAGCACGCCGATGCCGAGGAAGCTGAGCAGGCTCTCGGTGAGGATCGCCGCCGGCACAGCCAGCGCCGCGTAGACCACCACGGGTCCGACCAGGTTCGGCAGCAGGTGCCGCAGCAACTGTCTGCGCCAGGGAACGGCCATGGCGCGGCAGGACTCCATGAACGGTCGCGCCCGAAGCGAGAGCACCTCGCCCCGGACGACGCGCGACATGGTGAGCCAGCTCACGCCGCCGATCGCCGTGACCAGGACGAGCAGGTTCACGATCTGCTTCGCGCCCGGACCCGCGTCGGGCGCGAGTCGCTGCCAAGCACCGTCCACCGCCACAGCCAGCAGCACCACCAGCAGGATCGACGGCAATCCGAAGAGCACGTCCACGATGCGCATCATGCAGGCATCCACGCGCCCTCCGGCCACGCCTGCGGCCACGCCCCAGAGCGTTCCGATGGCCACGGTGATGGCGGCGGCCGCGAGACCGATGGAGAGACTGACCGCCGCGCCCACGATCAACCGCGCCATCACGTCGCGACCCAGTCGATCGCTGCCCAGCAGGAGCCCGGGCATGGGCGCGTCGGCGGCGCGAAGTTCCTCCAGGCGCCGACGATCGTCGGCGTCCGGCGTCAGCCAGGAGGGCGGAAGCAGCGATGCGTCGATGTTCGCCGCCTCGTAGCGCGGCACGCGGCGCCCTCCGCCGATGTCCACGCGGGCGACGCCCCAGGCGACCAGGGCGATCGCCGCCGCCAGGACGGCGACGCCGATCCATCGGCGCGCGATGCGTCGTCGCGCCGGCGAATGGACGGGCGCACGATCCTGCACGAAGTCAGCCTAAGGCTTCGACGCGGGCGCCGCGGGGCCCGACGCGGGCACGGGCGCCGACGGCGCCGTTCCGGGAACGGACGGCGTCATGGGCGGCGCGGCGCCGGGTGCCTCCGGCCGGGGAGTCCTGGGCGGCGGGCCGCCCGGTCGACCGTCCTCCATCTCGCGTCCGTTCCGACCCTCGGGGCCGCCGGGGCGCCGGAAGCCGCGCATGCCGCCACCGAGCCCGGGGCGCACCAGCGGCTTCGGTTCCTCGCCCGCCTTGATCGACTCGAGGACCTTGTCGACGCGCGCGGTGCGCTCGCGGGCCTCCTGCGTCAGTTCGTCCACCATCTGCCGCAACTGCGCGTCGAGCGCCTTGAGCTCGATCGCCCGGGCACGCAGGTCGAGATCCACCTGACGACCGATCTTCTGCCGGAGCGTCGCTTCCAGTTCCGCCGCCTGCGCACCACCGGCCTCCAGGGCCGTGCGATAGTCGCGGGCGAGCGCCTTGAGATCGTTCTGGAGCCGAAGGTCCTCGATGCGGATGGCGTAGAGCTCCGGGTGCGTGCGCTTGAGCACGCTGAGCGCCACCAGTCTCGGTCCCCCGGAGGCGATGGCCTCGCGCAGTCCCTGCGGATCCTCGTCCCGTCGCGCACGCAGCGCCCGTCCCCACTCCGGCGAGATCTCGGCGGCCACTTCGATGACCTCGTCGATCTCCTCGGCCGTCAGGTTCTCGGGGGCGAAGCGCCGGCCCGGTCGACCGCCCTCGCCCGGCTCGCGACCTCGGTCGCGATCACGCGGCGGTCCGGGCGGCGCGGTCGCGCCCGGTGCATCCTTCGCCGAGTCCTTCCCTCCCGGGCGCGGCGCGTCCTTCGGCGGCGGCCTGGTGGGATCCTTCGCGGCGCCGGGAGGGGCCGCCGGCGCTCCCCCGGGCGGAGCCTCGCCCGCGCCGATGATCAGCGCCGCCATCACCGCTCCGAGCGGAATCGCGGCGAGTCGCGCTCTCACGAACCGCCTCCGCCGTTGCCGGAGGATCCGATGATGCGGCGCAGTTCCTGGTCCAGTTCGTCGAGCTGCACGGTGGAGCCGGGGAGGATCTCCTCCATGAGCGCCTGTCGTTCGTCGTCCGTGCTCGGACGCGACGGATCCACGAGCGCCACCAGCAGCCGCTCCGCGCTCGACGCGTCGGCGACGACCAGCATCTCCGGCGCACCGGCATCGGCGGACGGCGTTCGATCACCGCGGAGCATGAGCGCCACGACGAGACCGCCGATGACCACCACGAGGGCCGCCGCCATCGCCGACCAGCGGCGCAGCGCCGGCGGCCCGAGGCGCGCCACCACCACCGGCGCCTCCAGTTCGCGCTGGACGGCGCCGAGGACCCGATCCGTGAGACCGGCGCGATCCCGCAGCCGACGACCGCGCGCGTCGAGGCGCTCGACGAGTCCGCGCAGCTCGGGCGCCGCGCGCGGCTCGTCGTGAGGGTGATCGTGGGAATGGTCGTTCGAACGGTTCATGGCGTCAGGCTCCTCGCCGGCCCCGGCGCCGGCGTTCGCCGAGTGGGGAACGCTCGGATGGCGGGCGGGATTGCATGGGGGCGTGGGGGAGCGAATCCCCGCCGGAACGCACCGACCACCCCGGTCGATATGGGACGCGAGGACGCCGTTCCGTCCGCAGTCGGACCGGACCTCATGACGGCCGCTCCTCTTCTACCTCGAGCAGCGACCGGAGCTTGTGCAGCGCCCGGTGATGTCGCGCCAGCAGCGTCCCCAGCGGCTCTCCCAGGTACTCGGAGAGCTGCTTGAAGCTCATGCCTCCCACATGACGCAGGTCCACGATGAGCCGATCGGCCGGCGAGAGCTGGGCGAGGGCCCGCTCCAGCGCGCGGATCTCCGGCGGCTCGGGGCGATCGGGATCCCGGGCCGCCTCCACCGGCGCCAGGCCCGCCAGCGTCTCCTCTTCGGTCGACACGGCATGCCGCTGGCGTCGGCGCATCTCGTCGCGCAGTCGATTGACGGCGATGCGGAAGAGCCAGGCCTCGAACTTCCCCTGTTCCGTGTAGCCCGGCAGCTTGGAGACCAGCGTGCAGAAGGTGCTCTGCGTGATCTCCTCCGCCAGGTCCTCGTCCCGGCACTGGCTGCGCAACAGGGCGAAGACCCGAGGCGCGTACTCCTCCACCACCGCGCGCCACGCGTCCGGGTCGCCGCGCGCCGCCCGGACGAGGATTCCGGCAATGGGTTCTCCGCCTGCGGGATCCATCCGCCTTCGTCGAGTCTAACGAGGGCGGGACCCCGGCATTCCACGGCCGCGGCGCCGTCAGCCCGGGATTCCGAAGTCCTCCACCGAACCGTCGCCGCCCACCTCGAATCCGCCCGGCGGCGCGGCATCCGAGTGATCGCGGAATCGCATGGAGCGCTCGTCCCATCCCAGGCGCAGCACGCCGGTGGGTCCGTTGCGCTGCTTGGCCATGATGAGCTCCGCCACGCCGATCTTCTCGGGATTGGAGTCGGACCACTCGGGATCGTTGCGGTGGTAGTACTCCTCGCGGTGGAGCATCATCACCACGTCGGCGTCCTGCTCGATCGATCCTGATTCGCGCAGATCGCTCATGAGCGGCCGATGCCCGGTGCGCTGCTCGCTGGCGCGGTTGAGCTGGCTGAGGCAGAGGACCGGGACGTCCAGTTCGCGGGCCATCGCCTTGATGCCGCGGCTGATCTCGCTCACCTCCATCTGGCGACTCTCCGACCGCCCGCCGGCGCTCATGAGCTGGAGGTAGTCGATGGCGACGGCCTCGATGCCCACCTTCTCCTTGAGCCGCCGCGCCTTCGATCGCAACTGCAGCAGGGTGAGACCGGGCGTGTCGTCCAGGTGGATCGGAAGCGTGCGCAGGGCCTCGCAGGCGCCGTGCAGGGCGCGGCGATCCTCGTCGTTGAGCCGGTTGCGCCGGAGCCGATGGCTGTCGATGCCGCCGCGGGCGCAGAGGAGACGCTGGACGAGCTGCTGCCGGCTCATCTCCAGGCTGAAGAACGCCACCGGACGACCCGCGCCGGCGATCGCCTCCACGATGTTGAGCGAGAGGGCCGTCTTTCCCATCGACGGGCGGGCGGCGAGGATGATCATCTCGCCCCGCTGGAAGCCGCTCGTCATGTCGTCCAGCGAGGAGAAGCCGGTGGGAAGCCCGGTGAGGGCCATCCCCAGCGAACGGTCGATGGTGGCGATCGTCTCCTGGAGCAGTTCGTGCAGCGACGCCGCCACGCGCGTCTCGCGCCGCTGCGCGATAGCGAAGATGCGCGCCTCCGCCGCCTGGAGCACCTCGTCGGCGCCCGCCTGCCCCGCATGCGACTCGTGCAGGATCTGTCCCGCCGCCTGGATGAGTTCGCGCACCAGCGCCTTGTCGCGCACCAGCCGCGCGTGCTCCACCGCGTGCGCCGCGGTGGGCGTGCTCTCGGCGAGCTGGCGGAGGAAGTCGAGGCCGCCCACCTGGTCGAGCGTGCCGCGCGTCCGCAGCGTCTCGGCGAGCTGCACGATGTCCATCGTCGCCGTGCGGTCGTAGATCTCGACCATCGTGTCGAAGATCGCGCCGAGCACCGGCCGCGAGAAGTCGCTCCCGCTGCGCAGCACCTGCACCACGTCGCCGGTGACGCCGGGTTCCAGGAAGACCGACCCCAGGACGCTCATCTCCGCTTCCACCGCCTGCGGCGGCAGGGCGTTCAGGAGGCGCGACAGCGCCTGCTCGTCGAGGACCACGCGTCCCCCGTCGCGTCCCCGGTTCCGCATCCGTGTCGGCTGTTCGATCGCATCCATGCCGGGCCTCCGTGCCTCCGTGCGCCGTCGATCCATCCCCCCGGCCGGGTTCCCCCGACCGCGCCCCCGCCACCGCCCCGACCTCCGCGCCTAGCGGCGCGTTCCGGCGACGGTGGGCGATTCCACGCGCTCCTTCATCAGCCGCCCCGCCTTGAAGCGGACGGCGCGGCGCGCCGGCACCGTCACCTGCACCATCGTCTTGGGGTTCTGCGCCACCCGCGCGGCGCGGGAGCGGACCTCGAAGACGCCGAAGTCCCTGAACTCCAGCCGATTCCCCTTCGAGAGCTCCTCGATGAGGTCGTCGAGGAAGGCCTGGACCACCTTCCTGACCTCGTCGCGATGGACACCCGTGGCTCGAGCGACGCGTTCGGTGACTTCGCGCTTGGTGGTGGTGTGTGCCATGCGTTCTCCAGGAAGGACCCGGGTGCGGAGAATCTCGCGCGATCCCGGTGATCGCGCGATGCGCAGTATCGGCGCGTGATCCGGGGCGCGTCAAGACTCCCGACGCGTTTCACATCCCGCACCAGCTTGCTCACAGTCGATGCCCATCCTCGGAATCGCCCCGGAGGCCCGCGGACGGCCGTGCAGCCGCCTCCGGGCGGGAATCGCGCCCGTTCATCGCGTCGAAGGCTTGACATCGTCGCGATCCGCGCGTCGGCGACTTGACATCGCCGCGAAGATCGCGCCGCGCCCTTGACGGCGGCGCCGAGATCGCGCTTCGCCCATGGCGGCGGCGCGGAGATCGCGCCGCGCCGCACGAGGTCATCGTCGCTGGAGGCGGTTCGTCCAGCGCGTGTTCGCGTAGCTGTCGTACATGCGGCCGTTGGAGGTGAACTGCTGATCCACCACCTGGATCGCGGTGAGATCGTCCAGCACGATGGTGGGCGCCGGGGCGCCCATCGTGCCGTCGAGGCGCGCGGCCAGCCACGCGGACTCCTGGCACTCGGCGATGGCCGCGGCGCGCGGTTCGTCCGCCGGCGCCGCCAGCACCACCGGGGTGCGCTCCAGCGACGGGCCTGAGAATGCGGTCACCGACGGACCGGCGGGTGGACTCGAGCAGGCCGCCGCAAGGATGGGCGCCGCCAGGGCGCACGCTCGCGCCGACGCTGCGGCGAACGGCCCGACGGCCGCGACGATCGATCGGATCTTCAACGCTCCGCTCCTTCCGCGACGGCGTGGCCGAGGCGTTCCTCGATCCATGCCACGAACCTTGAGCGAATCCACCTCCGTCCGCCGCGCCGGGGCGATGCAGCCCGGACGACCCGCGCCACCGGAGCGGGCGGCGCCGCCGCCGGTCAGCGCGGCCGGACCTTCTCGGACTCCAGGGCGCGGCCGATGCGCTCGATGAGCGTGGTGGTGCTCCAGCCGTCGCGCTGGCGGATGATGCGCACCGGGATCCCCAGCTGCTGGAGGAGCGGCCACTCGTTGATCTCCTCCTCGCGGTAGTCGCCGCCCTTGGCGTAGATGGACGGCCGGATCCGGCGGATGAGTTCCTCGGCCGTCGGCTCGGCGAACGGAACGACGAAGTCCACGCACTCGAGCGCCTCGAGCATCTCCATGCGCTCGCGCAGCGGCACCACCGGTCGGCTCGGTCCCTTCGTGCGCCGGACCTCCTCGTCGTGATTCACGCCCACCACCAGCGCATCGCCGAGCGCCCGCGCGCCCTGGAGCGAGGCGAGATGACCCGCGTGCAGCAGATCGAAGCAGCCGTTCGTGAGCACCAGGCGCCGGCCGTCCTCCCGCAGAAGTTCAGCCTCCTCGGCCATCTCGTCGAGGCGCCGCACCTTGCCCGCACGGCCCCGGGCCAGCTGGTGCACGCTGCGGCGGATGCGCGCGAGCGGGATCGGCTTGGCGCCGAAGACCTCCACCTCGAGCCCCGCGGCGGCGTTCGCGAACGCCACCGATTCCGGCCACGGCACGCCGTGCGCCCGCGCCGCCGCGAGCGCCTCCAGGACCATGTCGCCGGCCCCGGTCACGTCGTAGACGGTGCGGGCCACGGTGGGAATGTGCACCGCGTCCCGGCCGCGCTCCTCCAGCAGGGCGCCGTGACGATCCAGGGTCAGCACCACCGCCTCCAGTTCCAGCGACTGGAGGAGCGCCCGCGCGAGCCGGCCCGCGGCCGCGGCGTCGAACTCCCGCGGCATGGGAAGACCGGTGGCGATCTCCGCCTCGGTCCGATTCGGCGTGATGACCGTCGCCCCTCGGTAGCGCGCGTAGTCGCGCTGCGCCGCGGGATCCACCAGCAGCGGTCGTCCCGCGCGCCGGCAGAGCGTCACCAGACGCTGGCAGAGCGTCTCGGTGCAGACGCCCTTGCCGTAGTCCTCCAGGCAGACCACGTCCACGGCGGGCAGGGCGCGCTCGATCGCCTCCAGCAGCGCCGTCTCCGTCTCCGGCCGCATCGGCGCGCGGGATTCGAAGTCCAGCCGGAACATCTTCTGCGGATGCCGATGCTGCGCCAGGCCCACGATGCTGCGCTTGACGGTGGTGGGCCGACCGCGCTCCGGCATCACCAGCGAGCCGTCGCAGCCCGCCTGCCCCAGCAGCATCACCAGCCGCTCGCCCGCGTCGTCGGCGCCGCGCAGGCCCGCGCAGCGGACGCTCGCTCCCAGGGCCGCCAGGCAGACCGCCACGTTGGAGGCGCCGCCCGGGGCGGAGGACATCTCCGATTCGTCCGCGGCGATCACCGGCACCGGCGCGTCGGGACTCAGCCGTTCCGCCGCCCCCGTCATCACCTGGTCGAGCATGAAGTCGCCCACGACCAGGGCGCGGAACGGTCCGAATTCCGCCAGGCGCTCCAGCAGCGATTCGTGCAGGTTCGACACGCGATCAGTCTAGCGATCGAGGCGCTCCAGCCGCTCGCGCAGCGCCGACTCGCCGGCGATGAACTCGATGGAAAGGCGCGGTACGACGAAGGGCACCGACGCCCCGCCGGCGGTCGCCGCGCCCGCGATCGGCGCGATCTTCACCCAGTCCTTGAGCGTGGTCACGATGGCGTCGTCGCCGCGCCGGCGCGCCTCGCCGATCCACCCGCGCAGCGACGGGGCGTCGTACTTCCCGTGGTCGGGCAGGCGGCGGAGCCACTGCGCGCCCGCGGCGTGGCGCCGCACCTGATCGAGGAACGCGGCGGGATTCCCGAGGCCGGCGAGCACCGCGGCGCGCCGCGCGGCCAGCCACGGGACGGGCTCGAGACGCCGGGACTCGCCGCCGGCAGGATCGAAGGCGATCACCTCCAGGCCGGTCCACGCGTGGCGGCACCACGCGATCGGGGCACGACCGTGCGCCGCCTCGATGCGACGCGCGAGCGTTTCGTCGATCCGCTCGGCGCGCGTCACGATCACCGCGTCCGCGCGCCGCAGCGCCGAGCACGGCTCGCGGCGCGGACCGGCGGGGAGCATGGGCTCGTCCAGCCCCGGCCGGGTCGCGTCGATGAGGACCAGGTCGAGCGAACGGGCCAGGCGCCAGTGCTGGAATCCGTCGTCGAGGATCGCCGCGTCGATCGTCGGATCGGCGGCCATGGCGGCGCCGATCGAGAGGGCGC
>CAZSVT010000054.1:327-14290 GCA_964610365.1 uncultured Isosphaeraceae bacterium | reverse complement strand
CCCCGCAGCCCCGGCCGACGTTGCCGTCGAAGTACTCGTAGAAGTGCAGGTAGTCGCGGAAGTGGGGATCGACCTGGAACTTCTGCCAGTCGCCGTAGACGGGTCGACGACCGTCCGCCCCCCGCTGGAAGAGCGAGCGGAGCCGCTTCGCGAGCTCCGCGGCCACCGCGTCCAGGGAGAGCATTCGACCCGAGCCGACCGGGCATTCCACACGGAAGTCGTCGCCGTAGTAGCGGTGGAACTTGAGCAGGCTCTCCACGATCAGGTAGTTGAGCGGAAACCAGATCGGCCCGCGCCAATTGGAGTTGCCGCCGAAGAGATCGCTCTCGCCCTCCGCCGGTTCGTAGCGCACCGAGAGGCTCTGCGTGCCCTGCCAGAAGACATAGGGACGCGTTTCGAGCACGCGCGACATGCTGCGGACGCCGTGCGGCGAGAGGAACTTCGTCTCGTCGAGCATGAGGCTGAGCAGGCACTTCATGCGATGGCCGCGCAGGAGGCTGAAGAGGCGGACATCGCCGCGACCGGGGATGCTCCAGCGGCTGACGAGATTGGCCAGCTCGGGGCGCTCTCGGAAGTACCACTCCAGGCGCGCCTTGAACGCCGGCAGCTTCTCCAGCATCTCCGGTTCGAGCACTTCCACCGCGAAGAGCGGGATCAGCCCCACGATCGAGTGGATGCGCAGCGGCATGGACGAGCCGTCGGGGAAGCGCAGGCGGTCGTAGTAGAAGCCGTCGGCCTCGTCCCAGAGGCCTTCGCCGGTGCCGCCGAAGTTGGTCATCGCCTCCGCGATCTGGAGGAAGTGCTCGAAGTACTTCACCGCCAGGTCCTGGTAGATCGGCTCGTGCATCGCCAGCTCGATGGCGATGCGCAGCATGTTCAGCGCGTACATGCTCATCCAGCTCGTGGCGTCGGCCTGCTGGAGCGTGCCGCCGGTGGGGAGCGTGGAGCTGCGGTCGAAGACGCCGATGTTGTCCAGGCCGAGGAATCCCCCTTCGAAGATGTTGTGGCCGTCCACGTCCTTGCGGTTCACCCACCAGGTGAAGTTCAGGAGCAGCCGGTGGAAGACATGGCGCAGGAAGTCCAGGTCGGGCCGACCGCCGCGCAGGGCGCGATCGATCTGGAAGACGCGCCAGGTGGCCCAGGCATGCACCGGCGGATTGGCGTCGTCGAAGGACCACTCGTACGCGGGCAGCTCACCCGACGGGTGCATGTAGCGGTCGCGCGTGAGGAGGACGAGCTGGTCCTTCGCGAACTCCGGATCGATCGGGGCCATGGCCACCGTGTGGAACGCGTGGTCCCACGCCGCGAACCACGGGTACTCCCAGGTGTCCGGCATGGCGTGCACGCTGTGGCAGGAGACGTTCGTCCACCCGTGGTTGCGTCCCTTCCGCCGCGCCGGCGGCGGGGGCGGCTGCGTGGGATCGCCGTCGAGCCAGCGACGCACGTCGTAGAGGTAGGTCTGCTTGCTCCAGAGGAGTCCCGCCCACGCCTGCCGCTGGATGGAGCGCGACTCGTCGTCGAGGTCCTTCGGGTGCACGGCGGCGAAGAAGGCGTCGGCGTCGCGGCGGCGCTGCTCCGCGATGGCGTCGAAGTCGACGAAGGGATCGCGCGTGCGCGGCGACGCGAGGCGGAGCCGACGCTCGAACGATCCTCCGGGAGGGACCGTCTCGCGCCACTGGATCCCCAGCCGCGTGCCCTCGGGCCGGGCGTTGAGCACATCGCTGCGTCCGCCGACGATCGCGTCGTTCAGGCCGTCCTTGAAGGTGCGGCCGGCCCGCGCCTCGCCGAAGAGCCGCTCCACGTTGGTGTCGTTCTCGCAGAAGAGGAGGGCGGGCGCGCCCGCGGAGACATCGATGAAGAGCTTCAGCGCCGGCAGCCGCTCGTCGTGCACGGCGATGCCGCCGTCGTCGTCGCGCGAGAGCCGCGGCCGCACGGCGCCCTTGTCCCACGACCAGGTGTTGCGGAAGAAGAACTGCGGCACCAGGTGGAGCGGCGCCGGGTCGGGCCCCCGGTTGTGCACGACATAGCGCACCAGCAGGTCGTCGGGACCGGCCTTGGCGAACTCCACGAAGACATCGAAGTAGCGGTCGTCGTCGAAGACGCCGGTGTCCCAGAGCTCGAACTCCGTCTCCAGCCGCGTGCGGTGGTGGCTGGTGTCCAGCAGCTCCTGGTAGGGAAAGGCGCGCTGCGGGTACTTGTAAAGCATGCGCATCCACGAGTGCGTGGGCGTCCCGTCGAGGAACCAGGTGCACTCCTTCACATCCTCGCCGTGGTTCCCCTCGCTGTTCGTGAGCCCGAAGAGGCGCTCCTTGAGGATCGCGTCGCGCGTGTTCCAGAGCGAGAGGGTCAGACAGAGCCGCAGGGCCTCGTCGGAGAAGCCGGCGATGCCGTCCTCGCCCCAGCGGTACGCGCGGCTGCGCGCGTGATCATGCGGAAGGTAGGCCCACGCATCGCCGTCGGCGGAGTAGTCCTCCCGGACGGTGCCCCACTGGCGTTCGCTGACATACGGCCCCCAGCGCCGCCACGGCGCCAGGCCGAGCCGCGCCTCCTCCAGCCGCTGGTGTTCGGGGGTCATCATGCCGCGAGGGGCAGCGTATTCGATCGCACCGCGCGGAGCGGCGAGTCCGAGCGCGCCGGGCGCCGCGGCGGCGTTCGATCGCGCCACAGAGCCGCGCCGCCGGCGACCAGGAGCGCGGCGCTGGCGAGCCCCAGCACGCCGCCGCGACCGGCAAGATCGACGGCGGCGTAGTGCAGGATGACCGCCGCCGCCATGAGCGCCGAGAAGGCGAACGCCGCCATCGATCGTCCGCGCGACTCGAGCCACGCCGGCACGGCGATCATCGCGGGCACGAGCATCACGAAGTGATGTCCCCAGGAGACCGGGGAGACCACGAGCGTGGCGAGGCACATCAGCCCGAATCCCGCGAAGGCTCCGCGCACGCCGCGCCGCGCGGCGCGAAGGGCCGCGACGAGGGCGAACGCAGCCAGGAGCGCTCGCACCACGGTCGACGCCCGATCGAAGGCGATCGGCCGGGGAGGCGGCGGACGGTCCTCCTCGGAGAGGTCGAGCGGGTCCGCCCATGCCGAGGTCTCGCCGCGCGTCCAGAGGACCACCTTCCAGGCAGCGCTGTCCAGGCTCTGATTGCGGTTGGAGTGGATGTCGAAGTCCCAGTCGGTGGCGAAGTCGGGATTCGAGGCCACCCGCGAGGCGAAGATCGCGGTGGCGTCGATGGTCCTCGTCCAGCCGATCATGGCGATGGGAATCAGCAGGCCCGCAAGGAGCAGTCCGGCGATGAATCCGGAGACTCCGACGGCCGTTCGGCGCCCGCGCGGCAGCGCCGCGGCCGTCAGGAGGAGCGCCGAGAGGGCCGGCATGAACGGAATCACCTTGAGCACGGCCGGGAAGGCGAGGAGAGCGCCGCCGAGTGCGCCGCCCAGCGGCGAACGCGCCGTCCAGAGCAGGCGGAACCCGACCATGAGAGGCCAGACCACCAGGAGCCCCACCTGCCCGCGCTGAAGCGTGTTCAGCACCGGGAGCGCCGCGGCGGCGATGGCGAACACCGCGATGAATGCCGGCAGCGGCACTGACCGCTCGTCGCCCGGTGCGGCCATGATGCGCCACCACGCGCGTCCTTCGGAGATCAGGAGCAGCACCAGGACCGCGGTGATCAGGCCGAAGAGGACCGCCTGCGTGGCGGTGTGGAAGCGGGAGAGGGGGATCATCAGCGCCGCGAGCAGCGGCGGATACTGGTAGCGCCAGCCGCGGGGGCTGCGCGCTTCGTACGCCTCGTCCGCCGTGCCCCCGAGGTCGAGCACCCGCGCGGCGGCGGTGTAGGCGGTCAGGTCGGTGCGATGCCCCGACTTCGTGCGGCCGAAGGGATAGCGCTTCGACGCGGACGGGTGCGATGAGGCCGCGGGATCGTCGAAGGGCGCCGCCGGCGCGGCCGCGCCGCCGGCCTCCGGCATCGGATCGATCCGCGCGCGCCGGCGCACATCGAGCACCACCAGGAGGACGAGCGCCACGGCCACGCACGCCATGGCGATGACCCACACGCGGCCTGGATCCCGTCGCGCCGGCATCCGCCCATCATCGCCGATCGGCGCGGCGGCGAGGGTGGCCCTCTTCCGCCGGGCTGACGGAGCTGGCGCGCGTCCGGGCGAGCACGCGGTCCCGGATCTCAGCGGCAGATGCGCCAGATGGAGAGAAGCTCCGCCACGCTCCACGCCTGGGCGAAGCAGCCGCCCGGGGCGTGCGGCGGTTCGGCGTCGAAGACCTCGCTCACCTGGCCCACGCAGGCTTCGCGCAGATGATTGACGAAGGGATGCATGAAGTCGGCCACGGCGTCGTGGTCGTGGTGGACTCGGTCGTGGGCGCGCATGAGCGGACCGAAGAGCCACGGCCATGCGGTGCCGTTGTGATACGCCTGGTCACGACGCTCCACAGGTCCGCCGTATCGACCTTCGTACCCGGGGCTCCCGGGCGCCAGCGTGCGCACGCCCAGCGGCATCCAGAGATCGAGGAAGCATCGATCCACCACCGCCTTCGCCTGGAGCGGCGGCAGGAGATCGCGTCCGAGCGCGACCGCGAAGAGCTGATTGGGCCGGATCAGCAGGTCCTCGCCACCCGGGCCGTCGAGGGTGTCGTGCAGGCAGTTGAGGTGCGGGCTCCAGAATCGCCCGAAGCTCGACTTCACCTTGGCCGCCAGCGCCGTCAGATTCGCTGCGTTCACCCCGGGCAGTCCGCCCTTGATCGACGACATCTCCGCGAGCGAGACGAGCGCCGCGTGCCAGAGGGCGTTGATCTCCACGGGCTTCCCCATGCGCGGCGTCACCACGCGATCGCCGACTTTCGCGTCCATCCAGGTGAGCTGCGTTCCGGGCTCGGTGGCGACGATCAGCGAGTCGCTCGGATCCATGGCGATGCCGTGCCGGGTGCCCTTCGCGTAGGCGGCGATGATCGCGGACATGGCGGGGGCGAGATCGCGGGCCAGCGCGTCATCCTTGGTGAGCGCCCAGGTCCGCCGCACCATCTCGATGAAGAGGAGCGGCGCATCCACGGCGTTGTCCAGCGGCTCCTCGCCGGGCGCCGGGAAGCGGTTGGGCAGCAGTCCGTCCCTGAGGAACGAGGCGAGCGTGCGCAGGATGCTGGCGGCGATCTCCGCGCGGCCGGTGGCCAGGAGCAATCCCGGGATCGAGAGGAGCGTGTCGCGGCTCCAGTCGGCGAACCATGGATACCCCGCGATGATCGAATGACCCTTGGACGCGGCCCCGGAGGCGCCGGGCACCGCTCGCTCCACCACGAACTGGCTGGCGGCGAGGACGAGGTGCTGGATCGCCGGAGGTGCCTCCGTCGCCTCGGCGGTCTTGAGGAGGCCCTCACTCCGCGCACGCTCCGCTTCGAGCAGGGCGTTCGCGTCGGTCGGCGCCTGGGCGCGGGTGGACGCGGTGACCACCGTGGCGTCGCCGGGCGCGAGCACGATGTCCAGCGTCGCGGCGTGGAAGTGGTTGTCGAGATGGTCGTAGCCGAGGGAGGCCTCCACCGGCAGATCGAAGTTGCGCCACCACTGCGTGCCCGGCGTGGGGACGGCGCCGTCGGCCTGCACGAAGAGCTCGCCGCGGGCCGCGCCTCCCTGGCGCCACTCGATGCGCACACCGCGCTCCGCCTGTTCGATGGTGGGACCCGGGGCATCGCCCGGCGTGAGCTGGTTGTGCGGCCGCAGGCAGGCGAGGGCGTTGAGGCGCAGGCGCAGGTCGCTCGTGCCCTGCACGAAGTGCCAGTGCACGCAGGTGGTGTTCTCGCCCTGGATCATGAAGAGGCGCTGCTCGATCAGGGCGTCGCGCACGCACCAGGTCCAGGTGGGCACGAGGCCTTCCATGTGGAACCGGATGAGGGACGGGAGTCCCGGCGCCGTCACCACGCCGCCGGCGAAGCGATTGTTCGCCAGGTCGTGGGCGGCGCCCTTGTAGACCACGAGCGGATCGAGCTTCGCGAGCATCATGGTGCGTCCCGCGGGCGGCTCGGTGGCCGCCGCCAGGAGGCCGTGCCAGCGCCGCGTCAGGATGCCCGAGACGGTCCCCGCGGCATACCCGCCGATCCCGTTGGTGACGAGCCACTCCAGCGCCGCGGCGCGATCGGCGTTGCCCGTCGTGTCGCGGCCGAAGTCGATGAACCCGGTGGCGAACCCGTAGCGTCTCATGGCTCCTGCGCTCCTGCATTCGGGAAGTGAACGATGGCCTCGGCCGATGCGGTGACCCTCACGGCGGCGCCCACCTGGAGCGATGCGGCGCCGACGCCGTCGTCGGCCGGCACGATCGCTCGAACGACTCCGCCGTCGGCCGTCCGGATCGCCACGAGCCTGCGCTCGCCGAGGGCCTCCACCCCCATGACCGTGCCGCGCTCCAGCCACGCGCCGCTTGGCGCGGGTCCGTCGGATTCCGCGCCGACGCACAGATGTTCCGGGCGCACGCCGATGGTGCGCCGGCGCCCGTCCGCGGACGCCTGTTCCCGGAGGTTCATCGGAACGGTGCCGATGAGCACGGCGCTGGCGGGGCACGACGGCCGGCTCCAGATCCGCGCCGGCGGCCCGTGATCCACGAGGCGCCCGCGATCGAGGACGGCCAGCGTGGTCCCGAGTGCCAGCGCCTCGACGCCGTCGTGGGTGGCATGCACGCAGGCACAGTCGAAGTCCGCGCAGAGGGCACGGACCTCGTCGCGAAGCGCGAGGCGCAGGACGGGATCGAGGGAGGCGAACGGCTCGTCGAGGAGCAGCAGTGAGGGCCTGGTGACCAGCGCACGAGCCAGCGCCGCGCGGCGTCGTTCGCCGCCGGAGACCTCGAAGGCGCGGGCCTCCGATCGCGGGGCGAGCCCCATGCGATCCAGCAGCGCCAGGGCGGCGCGACGGGCCTCCGGCAGCCGTTCGCCGCGCAGGCGCAGCGGGTGCGCCACATTGTCCAGGAGCGTGAGATGGCCGTAGAGCGGCGCGTCCTGCGGCACCATCCCCACGCCGCGTTCCGGGGGCGGAAGGGGCGTGATGTCGGCGCCGTCACGGAGCACACGGCCTTCGGTGGGAGCGTCCAGCCCGGCGAACACTCGGAGCAGCGTGCTCTTGCCGCTGCCGCTGGCGCCCATGAGGGCCAGCCGCTCGCCGCGGGAGACGGAGAGCGACACCGCGCGGAGGGCCTCCACCGCCGGCGGGCCCGAATGGCGGACGGAGACCCGATCGAGCTCGAATCGCACGCGTCAGCCCCTGGCACCGGGCGCGGCGGACTTCGCCGCTGGGCCGCCGGACGAGTCGCTCCTGGACCCGGGACCCTTCGCACCGCCCTGTTCGCGCTCGGATCGCCGGCGCTGGAGTTCCGCGTCGACGAAGCCCTCGATGTTCCCGTCGAGCACCCACTGCACGTTGCTCGACTCGTGGCCCGTCCGATGATCCTTCACGCGGCTGTCGTAGAAGACGTAGCTGCGGATCTGGTTGCCCCAGTCGCGCGCCACCTTGCCGCCGGTGGCGGCGGCGACCTCCGCGCTGCGGCGCTCCTCCTCGATCTGCTCCAGCTTCGCGCGCAGGACCGCCAGCGCCTGCTTGCGGTTCTGCGGCTGGTCGCGGTAGGTGCTCGCGACGACCTGGATGCCCGTGGGCAGGTGGGTCACGCGGATGGCGGTGGCCACCTTGTTCACGTTCTGCCCGCCGGGGCCGCTGGCGCGCACGAACGGCACGATCTCCAGGTCCTTCGCCGGGATCTCGAGGTCCTCCTCCTCGAACTCGGGCGTCACATCGACCGTGGCGAAGCTCGTCTGCCGCTTGCCCTCGGCGTTGAACGGGCTCACGCGGGCCAGTCGATGCGGTCCGCGCTCGCAGTTCATGTACCCGAAGGCGAAGGGGCCCTCGATGCGGTAGGTGACGGCGTTGATCCCCGCCTCCGCGCCGAGCGACTTGTGCATCTCCTCCGCCTTCCAGCCCATGCGCTGCCAGTAGTAGAGGTACATGCGCTCCAGCATGCCCGCCCAATCCTCGGCCTCCGTGCCGCCGGCGCCCGCCTGGATCGACACGAAGCAGTTGCGGTGATCGTGCTTGCCCGAGAGCAGGCTCTGCTGCTCCACCTTCTCCATCTCCGACCGGAGCCGGAAGAGCGCCGAGTCCGCCTCGGTGAGGAGGTCCTGGTCGTTCGCTTCGCGCGCCATCTCGTAGGCCACGCGCGCGTCGTCGAAGCCCCGGATGAGCGACTCGAGCGGCTCCACCTGGGCGCGGACGATCTTCAGTTCCTCGATGGTCTTCTGGGCGGCCTTCTGGTTGTTCCAGAAATCGCCGGCGCCCATTCGGTCCTGGAGCGCCGCGCGTTCGGCGAGCTTGGCGTCGTAGTTAAAGCGAGTCGCGGATGGCGGTGATCCGCGCCTCCAGGTCGTCGATGACCGGCTGATGGGCGTCGAAGTGCATGCCGCGAGTGTACGGCGGTTGGCGGCGCGGCGCCGCGGGCGGGAGGGCGGGCCGAACCGAAGGGCCTCGATCGGGCCAGCGCCCGCTTGACTCGCCGGCCGATGTGTACTAGTGTACTAGTACACCATGGCATCGTTCGCCGCCATCGATCCGAGCAGCTCGACGCCGGTCTTCAGGCAGGTCGCGGAGCGGCTGCGGGCCGCCATCGCCAGCGGCGCGATCCCGCCCGGCTCGTCCCTGCCGGGGATCCGCGGCCTGGCCCAGGACTTCGGCGTGAACCCGAACACGGTGCATCGGGCCGTCGCGGAGTTGGAGCGCAGCAAGCTCGTCCGCGCGGAGCGGGGCGTCGGCATGATCGTGCTCTCCGGCACGCGCGGGATGGCGCGGAGCGGGAGCGAGGAGGATGTGCGGCTGCGGATCGAGGAGGCGCTGCGACTCGCCGAGGCGGCCGGCATTCCCGGCGAGCGGGTGGAGCAGATCCTGCGTCGCGCGCGGCGCGGGCTCGGCGCCGGTGCGGGAGGTGACGCATGAGTTGTCGTGGCGGCGCCGTTCGAATCCAGGTGCGCGGCGCGAGGGTGCGCTTCGGTCGCGTCCACGCGCTGGCGGGGACCGATCTGGACGTGGACCCGGGACTCTCGCTCGGCATCGTCGGGCGCAACGGTGCCGGCAAGAGCACCCTGCTGCGCGCCATCGTCGGCCTGCAGCCGCTCGATCGGGGTTCGGTCGAGATCATCGACGGCGCGGACGGCGTTCCCCTGCGCGGCTCGGCGCTTCGCCGCGCCATCGGGTTCGTTCCGGATCAACTCTCGGCCTGGGACTGGATGCGCGTGGGGGAACTCCTCGGGTTCCTGCGACGCGTGCAGCCCGACTTCGATCCCGCGTTCGCCGCGGAACTCATGGAGTCGCTGCGGCTCGATCCGGGCGCCAGGATCCGCTCGCTCTCGCGCGGCACGAGCGCCCGCGTGGCCTTCGTGATCGGCCTGGCGCATCGGCCGCGGCTCCTCGTCCTCGACGAGCCGATGCTCGGCGTCGACGCGCCGAGTCACGATGCGATCCTCTCCGTGCTCGCGGCCTACCGCACCGATCAGCCGTGCACGATGGTGCACTCGAGCCACCAGATCGGCGATCTGGCGCGCCTCGTCGACCGCATCGCCTTCCTCGACGCGGGCCGGATCGTCGAGTCGGCGGAGGTCGACGAGATCGTCGACGGCGCCCGGCGCCTGGTGGTGAGGCCGGCGCCGCCATCGGCCGTCGCGCTTCCCGAGGAGGCGTTCGTGCTCGAATCCCGCGCCGATGCGCTCGTGCTGGGCGTCCGTCGCGGCGCGGAGGCCATGGTCGATGCCCTGCGCCCGCTCGTTCCCGGGTCGACCATCTCGATGCTGCCGCTCTCGCTGCATGACGCCTGCGTCGACCGGCTGCGCATGCTGGAGGTGACGCGGTGATCACGCTCATCCGCAAGGAACTCCGGATCTCGCTCGACTGGCTTCGACCGGTCCTGCTCGTGGCGTTCGTCGCCTTCGCGCTGGCGCCCATGGTGCTCCCGTGGATCGGCCAGCGCGTCCTCGAACGAACCTGGACGGCGGTCGATGTCTTCGAGGACCTCGCGATCGCCGCCCTCGTCGCCACACCGGTGATCGCCGCGATCGCCGCGTTCCTGCACGCCACGGGCGACGATCGCCACGGCGCCGGCACGCTCGTGCGCGTGCTCCCGGTTCCGCGATGGCTCGCGATCGCCCCCCGGCTGCTCGTGGCGCTGGTGCTCGGACTCGGCGCGGGGGTCGGCCTGGCCGTGACGGCCTGGGCGCTGTCGAGTGCGACCCACGCGTTCGCCGGAGCGAGCGGCGCGTGGATGGGCGCCACCGATCAGCGAGTCGAGTGGGTGGGATGGACGCTCCGGATCGGCCTCCTGGCGCTCGCCGCCGTCTGGGGATCGGTGGCGCTGGCCACGAGACCCATGATCGGCCTGGTCATCGGATTGGTGAGCGGCGTGCTCCTGGTGATCGTGACCGGATGGCTGGTCCTCGAGGTCCTCGATCAGCGGTACGACATACGGCCCGAGGCCAGGACGGTTTCGGTCACGCCCGTGCTTCCCGCGACGGCGCTCGCGCTCGCCCTGGCCGGGACGGTCGGCATGCTCGGGGCGCGCCGTCGAACCGTGTGGGCCATCGGGGGCGCCCTCGGAGCGATCATTCTCCTCGGCGCGCCCCTTCGGGCCTGGATCGAGTTCGTGCATCCGGCGATTGCGAATGGATGGATTCGATATCCCCGGGAGGAGATCGAGTCGCGATCGTTGTGGTCGTTCGTGGCGCGCGTCGGCGATCCGGAGCCCGGCTACCAGAACCGGGCGGCATGGGACGCGTTCGTGAGGAAGATCGATCGTCTCCCGGTGGGCGCGTACGCCGACCTCACGAACAACCTGCTCGCGATCGTCGAGGAGGAGCCGTTGCGTGCGATCGCGGAGGCCAGGGAGCTGACGCCGTTCCAGGCGGTCGCCGCGCTGGAACCGCTCAGCACCGGTCAGGCGAGGGTGTTCGAGCGCCTGGAGGCCGTGCTCGCGAAGGAGCCGCTTCCGAGGCACTGGATGTCCATCGTCGAGCTCCTCGGGCGACGCGGCTACCTGCGTCCGAGCGCCGCCGACGCGATCGAGGGCGCCGCGGCGCGGGCGCCGGACGCCGAGTCGCGCCAACGGGCGATGGAGTTCGCGGCGTCGATCCGGGAGTGCATCGAGCGCTTCCGGCGGGAGATCGGCGTCGCGACCGATCCTCGTTGAGCGGCGAACGGCCGCGCGCCGCCTGCCCGCATCCATGCGATGACGGCCCGCCGGCGCACGGCCGCGCCGCCGACGATCGGCCCGTCCGGTCCGAGGCTACGCTCCGTTCCCAGACGACGGCTCCGAGCCTCCTCGGGCCGGGCAGCGCCGCGTTCCGAGCCCATCCATGACCGCCAATCGACCCCTCGCCGCCCCGCCGCACTCCGCGACCGAGCCGCACTCCGCGTCCGCGCCGACGCCGACCGCCGACGCGTCGCGTATCGTTCGCCCCAGGATGCAGGTCTCGTCGCGCATTGCGCAGATGAAGGAATCCGCCACGCTCGCCACCGGCGCGAAGGCGGCGGCGATGAAGGCGAAGGGCGTCGATGTCGTCAACCTCTCCGTGGGCGAGCCCGACTTCGTCACCCCCGAACCCATCCGCGAGGCGGCGAAGAAGGCCCTGGACCAGGGCCGCACCAAGTACGCGCCGACGCCGGGCGATCCCGCCGTGCGCGAGGCCCTGGCCGCCAAGTTCCGGCGCGAGAACGGCATCGAGTGCGCCGCCTCCCATGTGACCGTCTGCGCCGGCGCCAAGCACGCGATGTACATGATCCTCCAGACGCTCGTGGAGCCGGGCGCGGGCGACGAGGTCATCCTGCCGACGCCGGCGTGGGTGAGCTACCGGCCGATCATCGAGCTCGCGGGCGCCCGCTGCGTGGAGGTGCCTCGCTCCATCGAGTCGCGCTTCCGCCTCGACGCGGCGGCGATCGAGCGCGCCATCACGCCGCGGACGGTGGGCATCGTGCTCAACTCGCCCTCGAATCCGTGCGGGACGGTCAGTCCGCGCGCCGAACTCGAGGCGCTCGTGTCGGTCCTCGCGGCGCATCCGCGCGTGACGCTCATCAGCGACGAGATCTACGAGAAGCTCATCTACCCCGAGGTCTCTCCCGGCATCGCCCACTGGTCGCCGGGCTCCGATCCCCGCGTGGCGGAGCGGACGATCACCGTGAACGGCCTGAGCAAGGCCTACGCGATGACCGGCTGGCGCCTGGGCTGCATCGTGGCCCCGGGGGACGGCGGCCGCTTCATGAAGGAGCTCATCAAGCTCCAGGGACAGATGACCAACTCGGTGCCCAGCGCCTTCATGGCGGCGATCGTGGAGGCGGTCACGGGCGGCGCGGCCGGCGTCGAGTCGATGCGTCGGGTCTTCGCGTCGCGCGCGCGGCGCATGCACGAGCGTCTCTCGACGATCGATCGCCTGCGAAGCGTGGCCCCCGACGGCGCGTTCTACGCTTTCCCCGACATGTCGCGATGCATGGGTCTGACCTCCAGGGGCGGCCGGCGCATCGACTCGGCCCAGGCGTTCGCCGACGCCGTGCTCGACGAGGCGCATGTGGCGATCGTGGCGGGGGAGGACTTCGGCGACTGCGCCCGCACCCATGTGCGGCTCAGCTTCGCGTGCAGCGATGCCGAGATCGATCGCGGCTGCGAGCGGCTCGCCGAGTTCGTGGCCGCGCTGCGCTCGGCGCGCTAGCGCTCCCGGTCGCGGCCGGTCCCGCATTCCGGGCAGCGCTCGGAGCCCTGCACCAGCAGGTGACCGCAGCGCAGGCACGCGCCGCGGCGCCGACGCCGGTGCAGGCGCAGCACGGGCGGGACGACGAAGAGCAGCCACGCCGCCGCGGCGTAGACCAGGACGCACATCCCGAATCCGGGCCAGAGGGGTCGAAGAGGGAGTCCCGGGATCGCCTTCGCCCCGCGCGTCAGCGCCGCCGGGTCGATGATGTACGCGTCGTGCCAGCCCTCGATCGGCGGCTGTCCCCGCGTGGCGAAATCGAGCCAGCGCTGATCGTCGCCGGGTGCGGATCGATGCTCGCTGCAGAGCGCCGGCCACGGCCAGCCCGTGGCCCAGACGAGCTGATGGAATTCCTTCGGCTCCAGGGGATCGCCGTCCACAGCCTCGATCCAGCGGCGCTGCTGGAGCGCCCCCGATCCCACCGCGTCGTATCCGGCGAGCGGACGGTCCGGCCAGCCCGGCGGCGGGGCCAGCGCCCACGCCTCGTCGCGCCGGACGAGGGTGAGCGTGAACATGGGGCGCATCGCCAGGGTCCACGACACGGCCACGGTGACGAGCACGCCGACGAGCAGCGCCGCCACGACGCTCAGCGCGAGCCGCAGGCGCCCGGAGCGCCGATGACCTCGGCGGCCGGGGTAGCCTTGGGCTGGAGGAACCGCCGTGCCCATCGACTTCCGATTCTCTCCGAATGTGGCGATCCAGGTGCGGGACCGGCCGCGGGCCGTGGCGTTCTATCGGGACGCGCTCGGATTCGAGGTGCTGAAGGACGGTGTCCGTGAGACGAAGCTGCGCAAGGGCCCCATGACCTTCTTCGTGGAGGGGATCGAGAGCGCCTCGGGGTCGGGCGCCGCAACGACGGACGCCGCGACCTCGGCGCCGAGCGCGGACGCGTCGCCAGGGACCACCTTCTGGGAGTTCGAAGTGGCCGACTTCGCCGCCGCCGAGCGTGCACTCCGCGCCGCGGGCTGCCGCGAGACGCAGCGCTTCGCCCCCACGAGCGCCATGTTCGCGGATCCGTACGGCCTGCGCTTCCATGTCTTCCAGACCGGCACCGAGCTGCCGGATTGCCAGTGACGCCCGAGCGCCGCGCGGCGGCCGATGGAGATCGCGCCGCGCCCGAGGGAGCGAGCGCCGCGCCCGATGTCGGGAGCGGATGGCGCGGGAGCGGTGTTCCGCGGCGCGGCCCGATCACGATCCTCACCGGGGCCG
>CAZSVT010000054.1:0-317 GCA_964610365.1 uncultured Isosphaeraceae bacterium | reverse complement strand
GGGGCCGGCATCTCCGCCGAGAGCGGACTCGCCACCTTTCGCGGCGCGGATGGCCTGTGGGAGGGGCATCGCGTGGAGGAGGTGGCCACGCCCGAGGCGTTCGCGCGGAATCCCCGCCTGGTGCACGACTTCTACAACCAGCGCCGAATGAAACTCCTCGATCCGAGCGTCGGGCCGAACGCGGCGCACCGCGCGCTCGCCGAGCTTGCCCGGCGCTGGCCGGCGCCCGTCCACCTCATCACGCAGAACGTGGACGACCCCCACGAGCGCGGCGGGACTCCGGCGGTGATCCACATGCACGGCGAGCTGGTGAAGGT
>CAZSVT010000053.1:0-14395 GCA_964610365.1 uncultured Isosphaeraceae bacterium | reverse complement strand
GATCCGCTGCTCATCGGGGCGCTGCTCGCCGGGCTTCGCTCCTCCGGCGTCCGGCTCGAATCCCGGGAGCGCAGCGCCATCCCCTGGCTTATGATCGAGGCGTGCATCGCCGAAGGAATCGTTCCGATCGCCCAGGCGGGCGCCTTCGCGGACCTTCGCGGTTCGGAGATGCTGGACTACATCCTGCGGCGCGCCGAGTGGCTGAGGGCCTCCGCCGATCGGCTGCTCATGGCGCTCTGTGCCTGACGCTGGCGGTCGCGGCGATCGCGATGCCCACGCTGGCCTCGGCCCCCTCCGCACGCGGCCCCGCGCCGGTTGCGCCGGCCGCGCCCGCCGCGGACGAGCTCGATGCGCTCGTGGCGCGGCTCGGATCGAACGACTGGCGCGAGCGCGAGGACGCCACGGAGGCGATCGTCTCCCTGGCCCCGGTGAACACCAACGACCGGATCCGGGAGCGCCTGGCGCGCGACGATCTCTCCACCGAGCAGCGTCATCGACTCCTCGACGCACTCTGCCGCCGGATCGTGGAGCGACCGCGCGGGGCGATCGGCATCACCATGGATTCGATGCGTCGCGACGGGCGCGGCGTGCGGGTGGTGGACCTGGTGCGCGGCATGCCCGCGGCGGAGGTGCTCCGCGTCGGCGACGTCATCGAGCACATCAACGACGAGCCGATCCGCAACTCGGAAGAGCTGGCCACCGTGGTGCAGGAGATGAAGCCCGGAACTTCGGTCCGACTCCGCGTGCAGCGCCCGGTGCGGGACGCCCAGGGACGGCCGCGCCGCGACGGCGCCGGCGAGACCATCACCGAGCCCGTCGAACTGACCATCCAGCTCGGCTCGATGGAGCAGCTGGAGCAGGGCGAGCGCTTCGCCGGCAATCCCGTGCGCGTGCAGACCATGGTCCTCCGCGAGCGCGAGATGGAGGCCGCGCGACTTCGGAACCGCTTCGCGGCGCCGGGGTCGCTCGTCCAGGTCGACGGCGCGGCGGCGGCGCCCCGGTTCACGAACTTCGCGGCGCTGCTGGAGCGGGTGGAGGACGCCATCGACCGGGCGGAGTCCGAGGATCAGCCGGCGACGGTGGCTCAACTGGAGGAAGTGCTCCGCGGCATCGAGACGCTCCGCGGGCGGCTGGGAGACCCCAGCGTGACGGAGCGGGACCGCGAGCGGCTGGCGATCTCCATGCGCCGCGCGTCGCTCCTGCTGAGCCGCTCGATCGACGCGCAGCCCTGAACGACGGCGCCCGTGCATCCCGGCGCCGCCGGCGGTGCGCCCGGCGCGGCGGTCCTCGGCGTCGACTCAGACCAGCGGATTCGGGAAGAGCCGCTCCTGGAGGGGCACGACCGCCTCGAGCACCGAGAGGAGCACCCGTGCCGGCGTGCCCGACGCCTCGATCCGGTGGACGATCTCCTTCGGAAAGTCCGCCAGCACCGGCTCCGTCGTGGCCGCGTAGACCTCGAATCGGCGGCGGATGATCTTCTCGTCCGCGTCGTCGGGGCGCTTCTGCTGGAGGGCCCGGCGGCGCATGCGCTCGACGAGCTGATCGAGGTCCCGGCACGCCAGGTGGAGCACCAGCTTCACCTCGATGTACGGCGCCAGCGCCCGCGCCTGGGCCTGGCTGCGGGGGATCCCGTCGAGCAGGAGGAACTCGCACGACGGCCGGAATCGCCCTGTGGTGATCAGCTGGTCCACGTGCCGGCGCCAGATCTCCAGCGTCAGGGCGTCGGGCACCAGCTCGCCCCGCGACGAGAACTCGATGAACTTGCGACCCAGTTCGCTCTCGCGATCGAGCGCCCGGAAGACGTCACCCATGGCCACATGGACGAAGCCCGGGATGCGCCCGAGCATGGCGCCCTGCGTTCCCTTGCCCGACCCCGGGACGCCGAAGAGGAGGATGGAGTTGTGGCGGGTCGCAGCCATCGCGGATCCGAGTCGCAGTATGACGGTGCGCCGCCGATTGCGAAAGTCGGACCGATGGAGGCCGCGGCGCCCTTGCCGTGCTCCGGGGTCCGCCGTAGGGTGCGCGCATGCAGGGCATGCGCCGTCGCTGGATCGTCTCGGATCTCCCGGGCGACCCGCGCGAGTCGCTCGCCCGGCGACTCCTCCGCCGCAGGGCCGGCGCGGACGAACGGCGCCGCCGGATCCTCGAGACGCCGCAGCTCACCGATCTCCACGCGCCCGGTTCGCTGCCCGGCGCGCGGGCGGCGGCGGAGGCCATCCTGCGCGCCTGCCGGGACGGGCGCCGGATCGCCGTCTACGGCGACTACGACGTGGACGGCATCTCCGCCACCGCCATCCTCTGGCACCTGCTTCCGTCGCTCCGCCCGGAGTGGCGCGTGGAGACCTTCCTTCCGCACCGCGTGGAGCACGGGTACGGACTCAACATCGAGGCCCTCCGGGAGCTCCGCGGGCGCGGCATCGACACGGTCGTCACCGTCGATTGCGGCGTCACCGCCGTGGCGGAGGCCGAGGCTGCGGCCTCGTTCGGGCTGGAACTCATCGTCACCGATCACCACGCCATCGAGCCCGGCGCGGCGACGGAGTCCCTTCGACTGCCCCGCGCCGCGGCCATCGCCCACCCGGATCTTCCCGGCGAGGCGGCGCCCTTCCGGGGTCTCTGCGGGGCCGCGGTGGCGTGGAAGGTGGCCTGCGCCGTGGCCGCCGCGTTCCACGGTCGCGAGCAGGTTCCCGAGCCGGTGCGCCGCCGCCTGGTGGAGCTGCTTCCGCTGGTGGCGCTGGGCACCATCGCCGACGTGATGGCGCTGGAGGACGAGAATCGCATCTTCGCCGCGCTGGGTCTGCGCGGACTGGCGTCCACCACCATCCCCGGACTGGCGGCGCTGGTGAAGTCCGAGGCGCGCGGACGACGACCCGACGCCGAGCAGATCGGCTATCGGCTCGGGCCGATGCTGAACGCCTGCGGCCGACTGGGGCATGCGGCGGAGGCCCTCGAGCTCCTCACGAGCGCGACGGGGCGCCGGGCGGAGGAGATCGTGCGCACGCTCTCGGCCACCAACGAGGAGCGCAAGCGCCTGGAGCGGCAGTGCGCCGACGAGGCGTCGCGCGAAGCGGAGCGGCTCGGCCTCACCGGCTCGGATCGGCGCGCCATCGTCCTGTCGAGCCCGGACTGGCACGAGGGCGTGGTCGGCATCGCCTGCTCCAGGCTCGTGGAGCGATTCGGCCGACCCACGGTGCTGCTGCAGGATCGCGGCGACGGCGCGAAGGGATCGGGTCGCAGCGTCGGCGGCGTCCACCTGCTGGAATGTCTCCGCGCCTGTCCCGCGGATCTCTTCCGCCGACTCGGCGGACACGCGATGGCGGTGGGCCTGGAGATCGACGCCTCGCGCGTGGACGAGCTGCGCGAATCACTGATCCGGCAGGTCAACGAACGGATGAGCGCCGACGATCTGGCCGGGGAGCTCGAGGTCGACGCCGAGGTGCCGCTGTCGGCGCTCTCGATGCCGGCGGTCGAGGAGCTCGAGTCCCTGGAGCCGTTCGGGCGCGGCAATCCGCGGCCGAAGTTCCTGCTTCGCGGCGTGACGCTCACGGCGCCCGCGAAGCCGCTCGGCGGCGGAGAGCATGCGGAACTCTGGATCACCGAGCCGGGCCGGACGGGCCAGGCCCGACGGGCACTGTGGTGGAATGCAGCGGCCCTCGCCGCCCGATTGCCGGTGGGTGCTGCGATCGACCTCGTCGCGGACGCACGAATCGACGGCTTCCGTGGCGTTCGCGAGGTGGTGCTGACCGTTCAGGACGCGGGATATCCGGACATCAGCGCCGGAAGCTCGTCGTTCCACGCCGCCGGAATCGACACCGACCTCGCCGGCCGGACCCCGCGAACCACCGATCCTTGGTGTAGATTTCAACAATCGGCGCCGCAGGCGCGCCGGCTCCATCCCGATCCCGACTGAGGAGACATGGACTGATGCATCGGTCACTTCGCACCGTTTCAATTGCCGGCGCCGCGGTCCTCGCGGTGGCCGTGGGAACCCTCAACGCCAAGCCATCCCCCAAGCCCGAGGACGGGCTCGCGGCCAGCAACGGCCCCGATGTGATCGTCGGGTCCCTCCCGAACATCAGCAAATACGGCACGGTGAGCGGCGTCTCCGCATACGCCATCGGCACCACCTCGTGCAATGTCGGCGATGCGCTGCTGCTCTGGTGCGACGCGGATGTCGCGGGCCTCTGCAACAAGACGCAGCACCCGGTGATCGGCCAGAACATGTACCGACTCAAGGGCGGTCGCCTGGAGATGATCGGCATGAGCTGGCTGAAGCACGGCTTCTGCGCCCTGAGCGAGAACCTCTGCGCTTCCTGCCAGTCGGATCCGTGGGGATGCGACGCGCTCGGCGTGGGCTGCTCCGATCCCTACGACTCCACGCTCAACGGCCAGCAGGGAGGCCTCGGGCCCCGTTCGCAGGTGAATCCGTACACCGGCGTCTTCCCGTATCCGTTCACGGCGCCGTCGGCGCCGGCCACGATCGGTCGTCGACTCCAGGTTCCGCTGGCGGCGCTTGATCCGGCCCAGAACTCCGGCGCCCTCTACTTCGGCGAAGGTCACTACGTGACCGCCGACGACGCGCAGTCGGGCAACGGCGTCAACAACGGTTCGTACCGCCGCATCACGGTGGGTGCCCTCCAGAGCGGCTCCTACAACCTCTCGCTCACCGGCAGCACCTTCCAGCAGAAGTTCGCCATCGAGGCGTGGCGCGATCACGGCGGCGGCGTGGGCATCGTCGACCTGAGCGTCATCATCCAGAACGTGGATGTGAGCGGCGACGGCCGCTTCAAGGTGGCCTACAAGGTCAGCGACAACGGCGACGGGACCTGGCACTACGAGTACGCGGTGCTCAACATCAACGTCGATCGCGCGGCGCGATCGTGGTTCGTGCCCATCCCCGACGGCGTCAACGTGACCAACGTGAGCCAGAACATCGTCAACCACCACTCCGGCGAGCCGTACTCCACGACCGCCTGGACGATGGCGGCGGTGACCGGCGGCCAGGAGTGGTCCACGCAGACCTTCGCCCAGAATGCCAACGCGAACGCCCTCCGCTGGGGCACCATGTTCAACTTCCGCTTCGACGCGGATCAGCCGCCGACGGCGGGCAACGCCACCATCGGGCTCTTCAAGTCCGGCGCGGGCGCGAATCCGTCCGTGTCGGTCCTCGTCCCCGGCGCACCGCCGCCGCCGGCGTGCCCCGCGGACCTGAACGACAGCGGCACCGTGGACGGCGACGACCTCGGCGCCCTGCTGGGCCTCTGGGGCAGCAACGATCCCAGCGCCGACTTCAACGATGACGGCATCGTGGACGGCGACGATCTCGGCTCGCTGCTGGGCGGCTGGGGCAACTGCCCCGACTGATCGATCGCTCCGACTCCGAGTCCACCCGCGCGGGCGCCTGCGGCCCGCGCGGTTTTTTTTCAGAGCACCAGGTCCTGCCCGCGCTCGACCCGCGCCGGCAGGGAGACGGAGGCCAGGTCGGACGCTTCGAGCGCCGTGAGCGGCGAGATCTCGATGCGGGCGTCCACCGAGCCGTCGTCGCGGCGCGGGATGACCACCCCGTGCGAGGCGAGCCACTCGGCGGCGCGCTCGGTCTGCAGTCGATGGGACGCCTCCGGCGAGTCCTCGCCCGAGGCGTTCTTGATGGGCGCGAACTCCTCGCTTCGAGAGGTCTGCATCACCAGGGAGCGCTCCGCCAGCGCCAGGGCATCGAAGATGAACGCCTCGAACTTCACGGAGTTGGGCTCCGCGGGATCCACGCGCCGACCGGCGCGCGGGTCGAAGTGCGGCGTCTTCTTGAGGGCCCGGTGCCACGGCAGCGCGAAGCGATCGGGATCCTCGGTCAGGCGACGGAGGAACGGCACGGAGATGGCGTGGACGGCGATGGAACCTGCGTCGAGCAGGAGACGGCCGTCGGCGGCGCGCCGCTCCGCCAGCGTGCGCGGCAGGTCGCTGTACTCCACCACGCGGGTCACGCTCCGGCCGCCGGGGCCGGGCCCGTGGCAGAGCACGCCCACCTTCTCGAACGCATCCCGCTTGGGCACGCACTTGCTGGACATCTCGGCGCTGGAGTCCTCCGCGGTGGCGTGCAGGCCCAGGAAGAGCGGATCGATGGCGTGCACCAGCGGGTTGTCGACCTGGAAGTAGCTCACCACCTGGATGCCGCGCGCGGCCATGTCGTCGATGGCGCCGCTCTGCCGCAGGGCGCGGAGCGAGCCGCCGTGCCCGTCGGGATTGGTGGCCGGCTCGTCGGGCGCCGCCAGGAGCACGCGCCCCTCCAGGTCCACCGTGGGCAGCACGCCCTGCGGGAAGAGGAAGTGGTCGACGGGCGGGCGCCCGAAGTACTCGTTGTCCTTGAAGAAGGCGCGCGTCTCGGCGTCGTTGAGCGGGCTCGTCATCACGTACCACGGAATGGTGCGGCCGAAGCGCCGTTCGGCGGCGCGGAGCTGCTCCGCGAAGACCCGGAAGAGCGGCTTCCCGGTGATGACCGTGGCGGGATAGGTTCCCTTGGGACCGCGCCATCCCAGGCGCGTGCCCTGACCGCCGGCGACGGTGAAGGCCGCCACCCGGCCCTCGCGCAGCAGGCGCTCGCCTTCGGCGCGGAAGCGCGGCGCGTCGGGATGGTCGCGGCGATGGACGGGCACCGGCGCGAGCGAGGAGCAGTCCTCCGGCGCCGAATGCGCCGTCGACTGGAAGATGGAGGCCACCAGCTCCAGCGGCAGCTCCGAGATCCGGGCCGCCAGCGTGCGCCGGGCGTCGGCGGAGAGCGACTCCCAGTGGGCCAGGAGGTGCTCCTGCCCGCAGGCACGCAGTCGGCGACGCAGGGCCTCCGCGACGGCCTCCGACGGCGGCGCCGCCTCAGGCATCGGGACGCTCCGGCTCCGACCATCCCTCCGGCCGATGGCGCACGATGAGCCCGCTCCGCAGGTAGATCACCTGTTCGCAGATGTTGGTGCAGTGGTCGGCGATGCGCTCCAGCGCCTTCACCACGGCCATGAGCCGGAAGGCGAAGTGCACGCTGAAGTGCCCCAGCGCCACCTGCTCCTGCGCGTGCAGCAGGATCTCGCGCTTGAATCGCTCGATCGTGTCGTCGAAGAGGAGCACCTGCCGCGCCAGGGCCGCGTCCTTGCGGGCCATGCTGCGCACGCTGTCGCGCAGGACGCCCAGCACGCTGTTGGCCATGACGCGGAAGGGGGGCGGCACGCGGTCCGGGAGCGAGCCCTGCTCGAGGACGTGCTCCGCGATGACCACGCCGGCGTCCGCGATGCGTTCCAGCTCGTTGTTGACCTTCACGATCGTGAGGACTTCGCGGATGCGGTGCTCGTCCGTGACGCCCAGCCCCAGCAGCGGCACGCTGCGGCGCTCGATCTCCACGTCGACGCGATCCACCTCGTCGTCCAGCTCGATGACCGAGCGGGCCTTCTCCATGTCGAGGTCGAAGTAGCACTCCACGGATCGCGTGCAGCAATCGAGGACGCGCTCTCCCTGCGCCGCCAGATCGCGCTCCAGTCCCGCGAGCCGTGCATCGAAGTCCGTCACGGCGGCGATGGTAGCCGCTACCCTTGTGGGGTGCCCGATCTCTGCGTGAACATCGACCATGTGGCCACCATCCGGCAGGCGCGGCGCACCTGGGAACCGGACCCGGTGGCGGCGGCGGTGGAGGCGGAGCTCGGCGGCGCCGACGGGATCACTGCGCACCTGCGCGAGGATCGCCGGCACATCCAGGACCACGATGTCCGCCGCCTGCGCGACACCGTCCGCGGCCGCTTCAACCTGGAGATGGCCCCCACGGACGAGATGGTGCGCCTGGCCGGGGAGATCCGGCCGGACACCGCCATGCTGGTGCCGGAGCGGCGCACGGAGGTGACCACCGAGGGAGGTCTCGACGTGGCGTCGACGAAGGCCCGCGTGTCGGAGGTGGTGCGCCGTCTGGGCGACCACGGGATCCGCGTGAGCGTCTTCATCGACGCCGACGAGCGCCAGGTGGCGGCGGCGAAGGAAGCCGGGGCCTCCATCTGCGAGCTGCACACGGGTCCGTGGGCCCACGCCTTCCACGATCACGGACGGAGCGCTCGGTCCGAAGCCGCGCGGGCGGAGCTGGCGAAGCTGGAGCGCGCCGCCGCCGCGGTCCGCGCCGCGGGCCTGGCCCTCAACGCGGGACACGGGCTCACCTCGCTCAACGTGGGGCCCGTGGCCGCGCTCCACGGCCTGCACGAACTCCACATCGGCCATTCGATCGTCTCGCGGGCCGTCCTGGTGGGAATGCGCGCCGCGGTGCGCGAGATGAAGGACGCCATGGCCGCGGGCGAGCGGCCGTGAGTCGCCGAACACCATGAACCACCCGCTCCCAGAACCGAAGGTCCATCCCGTGAAACCGCTCCAAGGCTGCTACACCGCCATCGTCACGCCGTTCACCGCCGACGGCGGCGACCTGGATCTCGCCGCGCTGCGACGGCAGATCGCCGTGCAGGCGGAGGCGGGCGTCGCGGGCATCGTGCCCTGCGGGACCACCGGCGAAAGCCCCACGCTCACCGAGGCGGAGCATCGACGGGTGGTGGAGACGGCGGTGAAGGAAGGTCGTGGTCGAGGCCTCGCCGTCATCGCCGGCGCGGGCAGCAACTCCACGGCCCACGCGGTGCATCTGCACCGGATGGTGCACGAACTCGGCGCCGATGCCGCCCTCCATGTGAGCCCGTACTACAGCCGACCGTCGCAGGAGGGTCTCTACCGGCACTTCATGACCGTGGCCGATTCGGCGCCGCTGCCGATCGTCCTCTACAACATCCCGGGGCGCTGCGCGGTGGCGATCCTTCCGGAGACGATCGCGCGACTGGCGGAGCATCCGAACATCGTGGCGGTGAAGGAGGCCACGGGCAGCATGGACTCGGCGAGCGAGATCCGCCAGCGCTGCGGCATCACCATCCTCTCCGGCGACGACTCGCTCACCCTCAGCTTCGCGGCCGTCGGCTCGACCGGCGTGGTGAGCGTGCTCTCCAACATCGTGCCCGGCCGCGTCCGCGCCCTCTGCGACGCCTTCCTCTCCGATCGATTCGCCGACGCCCGGCGCCTGCACGACGAGCTCTTCGCGCTCGCCCGCGGGCTGCTCTCCATCGACACCAATCCCCAGCCCCTCAAGTGCGCCATGGAGCTCCTGGGCCGGGATTCCGGGGCCCTGCGCCTCCCCATGGTGCGGCTCGGGGATTCCGCCCGCGAGCGCGTCCGGCAGCTCCTCCGCAGCAGCGGATTGCTGGCGCCCGAGGGCCCCGACGGTCGATCCGCCGGAGCCGCACCCCGCGGCGACGCCGGCGCGGCGGCCTCGCACGCGGCGAAGGGGTCGGAGCGCCGATCGTGACGGGCGGCAAGGGCGTCGTGGGCGGCGACGGGCTTCCCTACCGGATCGCCGTGCTCTGCTACCTCTGGGATCGGCGCGATCGGCTGCTCATGCTCCATCGTCGCAAGCTCCCCAACATCGACATGTACTCGCCGATCGGCGGCAAGCTCGAGGTGGCGGCGGGGGAGAGCCCGCGCGAATGCGCGCTGCGCGAGATCCGCGAGGAGGCCGGCCTCGCGCTTCCGGAGGAGGGCGTGCGGCTCTTCGGCATCGTGAGCGAGCGCGCCTACGAGGGCCAGGGCCACTGGCTCATCTTCCTCTACGAGGCGGTCCGTCCCGTCGACGACGGCGCCGTGGCGGAGGGCGATTTCGACGAGGGGCGCCTCGAGTGGGTTCCCATCGACGAGGTCGAGCGCAAGCCCATCCCCGAGACCGATCGGCGCGTGATGTGGCCCGGCGCGCGGGCCCACCGCGGCGGATTCTTCATGGTGGAGATCGATTGCACCGTGACGCCGTTCATCCACCGGGTGGTTGAGAGCCGGCCGGCCGGCGCCGCACGCCCGTCTCCCGCCGGCGGCTGACGCGCTCGGCGCGTTCCTCGATTCGAAGCCAGCGCCGGGCGAGCAGGAAGAGCGCCGGCGGCACCGTCAGGCCCAGCACGCCCATCAACGGTGGGATCCAGTCCCACGGCCCGTTGCCCGCCCGCAGGACGGCGCGGGACGGCTCGTCGGGGTCGTAGTGAACCGTCACCTCGGCCCCGGCCTCCAGCCCCTTCAGTTCCGCCTCGGCGGCGCCGCGGCCACCGGCGCGGGTCATGAAGTCCACGCGCCCGGACTCGAAGCGCACCCCGCCCACCTCGTACTCGTAGCGCACGATCGGCGTCCACTCCGAGGCGCGGCTCGTGGCGGAGCGCCCGGTGCCCGTGCGTCGCGATGAGTGCACCAGGTTCGACTCGAGCACGGTGCCGCGGACCGTGGGCCATGAGAGGCTGGCGTGTCCGCGCCACGCCTCGAGCGCGCCCATGACCAGGAAGAACGCGCCGACGGCCATGATGAAACCGCCCGCGATGAAGAAGATGACGAAGAATGCGGCGTGCCGGCGCACTGCGGTGACTCCCGGCGCCGGATCAGGCGAGGCCGGCGCGGACCCGGCACTCGTCCACCAGGGCGCGGGCCCGCGCCTCGTCGTCGGCCTCGGCGATGATGCGGATGATCGGCTCGGTGTTGCTGGCGCGGAGGTGGACCCAGCCGTCGGGCAGATCCACGCGGATGCCGTCGGCCTCGTCGATGCGGGCGCCGCGCCAGGCGTCGCGGACGCGCGCCAGCGCGGGCGCCACCGCCGCGGCGCCGCCGACGCCCGCGAGATCGAGTTTCGACTTCACCATGGCCAGCGCCGGCAGGGCGCCCACCACGGCTGAGAGCGGCTCGCGGCGCGAGGCGAGCAGATCGAGCACCAGGGCCATCGCCGAGAGCGAGTCGCGCACCCAGGTCACGGCCGGAAGAATGACGCCGCCGTTGCCCTCGCCGCCGACGAGCCCCTTCTCCCGCCGGAGCGCCCCGGCCACGTGCGCCTCGCCCACCGGCGTGCGCACCACGCGCGAGCCGGGGAACTTCGCGGCCACGCGATCGATGAGACGGCTGGTGGAGAGATTGGCGGCCATGACGCCCGGGCCATGCTTCTCCAGCATCCGCCAGGCGGCCAGGACCAGGGTGAGTTCCTCGCCGATGTAGCGGCCCCGCTCGTCCACCACGGCCAGTCGATCGGCGTCGGGATCCTGGGCGAATCCGCAGGCGGCGCCGCGCGCCGCGGTCTCGGCGCGCAGCTCGCCGAGATTCGCCTCCAACGGTTCCGGCGCGTGCGGGAAGATGCCGCTTCCGTCGCCGTTCAGGTGGGTCACCGTGCAGCCGAGGGCGTCGAGCAGGCTGCGCCCGGCCACGCAGCCGCTGGCGTTGACCGAGTCCAGCACCACCGGGAATCGGCGCGCACGGATGGCCGCCGCATCCACCTCGCGCAGGACGCGCTCCACGTGGGCGCGGGCCGCGTCGGGATCGCTCCGAAGGGTGCCGGCGCCGCCGGGAGGCGCGGACGGGGAGGCGCCCGCGGGATCGGATTCCAGGGCGCGGTAGCGGCGCACGATCTCCGCGGCCCGCGCCGGCGCTGGCGCCAGACCGTCGGAGTCCAGGGCCTTGAGCCCGTTCCAGGGCTGCGGATTGTGGCTGGCGGTGACCACCATCGCGCCGTCGGCGCCGTGCCGGGCGATCGCCACGCCCACGGTGGGCGTCATGACCACGCCGAGATCGATCACATCGCAGCCGCACTCGAGGAGCGCGCGGCGCACCGCGTCGAGGAAGCGGTCGCCGCCGCGCCGGCCGTCGCGCGCCACGCAGAGGAGCGGGCGGGCGCGCCGTCGCGCGGAGGCGGCGGCCTCGCCGTGGATCCATCCGGCGAACGCGCGAGCGTAGCGCGCCGCCACCTCCTCGGTGAAGGACGCGCCGGCGATTCCGCGCATCCCGGAGATGCTGAGCATGAGGGGCGCGTCGGCGGGGGTCTGCATCGGCGCGAAGCCTAGTGCAGCGGTGCCGCCCGGGGATCACCCGTCCATGCGCGACCCTTGCCGGATCTGCACGCCGCGGTGACCCGGCCGGCGGCCCGGCGCCCCCCGCACGGCTAGACTCCGAGGCGCGCCATGTTCGAGCTCACGGTCCGGAGATCCTTCTCGGCGGCGCATGCCATCGTCATGCGGGGCGTTCGTGAGTCCCTGCACGGCCACGACTGGGTGGTCACCGCCACGGTCCGCGGCGAGGGGCTCGATCCCGACGGTCTGCTCTGCGACTTCCACGCCCTCGAGCGCACCATCGAGGAGGCCGTGGCGCCCTTCCGCCAGCGCACGCTCAACGAGGTGCCGCCCTTCGACCGGGTCAATCCGACGGCGGAGAACCTCGCCGAGTTCGTGGCCCTGGAGGTGGCCCAGCGTCTGCCGCGAGGACTCTCGGTGCGCTCGGTGGAGGTGGAGGAGGCGCCGGGATGCGTGGCCCGCTGGCTCGCCGCGGGACCGGTGCCGAGGGAAGTGGCGGTGCGCCTGACGGAGGATTCGCGCCGATGAGCCGCGCCCGGCCCGATCGGGATCTCGATGCGCCGATGACCGCGGCGGGCGGCGCCGCTCCGTCCGCGGGCGCGGCGGGGGACGGCGCTCCGTCGTCGGCGCCGTCGATCACCACCGACCTCGCCCGCTTCCTGAACCGCGACATCGAGTGGCTCCAGTTCAACCGGCGCGTGCTCGACCTGGCCGCCGATCCGCGCACGCCGCTGCTGGAGCGGCTGCGCTTCCTCTCGATCTTCTCCAGCAACCTCGACGAGTTCTTCATGAAGCGCGTCGGCGCGCTGCACCGTCGCGCCACGATGGGGATGAGCTGGCCGGTGCCGGAGGCGCTCACGCCGTCCCAGGTGATGGAGCGCATCCGCGAACTCGTGACGCAGCTGGGCCTCCGCCAGGCGGAGATCCTGCGGTCGGAGATCCTGCCGGCGCTCGCCGAACGCGGCATCCGGCTCCTGCGCTGGGGCGAGCTCTCGCCGCAGGAGCGGTCGGACGCGGAGGTCTGGTTCCACGGCAACGTCTTCCCCATCCTGACGCCGCTGGCCGTGGATCCGGGCCATCGCTTCCCGTTCATCTCCAACATGAGCGTGTCGCTGGGCGTGATGCTCCGGCGTCCCGGCGAGAGCGAACAGCTCTTCGCCCGCGTCAAGGTCCCGGAGATCCCCAGCCGGCTCTACCAGGTGCCGGGGACGCGGCGCTTCGTGCCGCTGCAGGAGATCATCGAGCACAACCTGGACGAGCTCTTCCCCGGCATGGAGGTGCTCAAGGTCCTGCCGTTCCGCGTCACGCGCAACGCCGAGATCGAGCGCGACAACGAGGACGTGGAGGATCTCCTGGAGGCGATCCAGCAGGCGCTCAAGGAGCGCCGATTCGCGCGGGTGGTGCGGCTGGAACTGGGCAGCCGTCCGAATCCGCGCATCCTCCGCTTCCTGATGGACGAACTCCAGCTCGAGCCCGAGGCGATCTTCGAGGGCGAGGGCCTGCTCGACTACGGCGCGCTCAACGAGATCGCCGACCTGGACGAGCCCGAGCTGCACTGGCCGAAGTGGACGCCGCTCACGCCGCCGGGCATGGCCGACGACGAGGGCGACATCTTCAGCCTCATCCGCGCCGGTGACGTGCTGGTCCACCATCCCTACGAGAGCTTCGAGGCCACGGTGGAGCAGTTCGTGGAGCAGGCGGCGCGCGATCCGAAGGTGGTGGCGATCAAGCAGTCGCTCTACCGGACATCCGGCGACAGCCCCTTCGTCTCCAGCCTCATCGAGGCCGCGGAGGCGGGCAAGCAGGTGGCGGTGCTGGTGGAGCTCCGCGCCCGCTTCGACGAGGCCCGGAACATCCTCTGGGCGCGGAAGCTGGAGGACGCGGGCGTCCACGTGGCCTACGGCGTGGTGGGACTCAAGACGCACACGAAGACCACGCTCGTGGTCCGCCAGGAGCCCACGGGCCTGCGCTGCTACGGACACGTGGGCACGGGCAATTACAACTCCAAGACCGCGCGCCTCTACGAGGACGTGGGCCTCCTCACCTGCGATCCGCAGATCACCGAGGACATGGTGGGGCTCTTCAACTACATGACCGGCCGATCGCGGCAGAAGGAGTACGCGAAGCTCCTGGTCGCGCCCGTGGCCATGAAGCGGCGCTTCCTGGAGCTCATCGAGCGCGAGACGCTGCTGCACACGGCGTCGCGCCCGGGGCGCATCGTGGCCAAGATGAACCAGCTCGAGGATCGGGGCGTGATGGACGCCCTCTACCGCGCCAGCCAGGCGGGCGTGCAGATCGATCTCATCGTGCGCGGCTTCTGCTGCCTCCGCCCCGGCGTGCCCGGCCTCTCGGAGAACATCCGCGTGCGCTCCATCGTGGGGCGCTTCCTGGAGCACAGCCGCATCTTCTGGTTCCAGGGCGGGCGCGAGGATCCGCTCGACGGCGACTTCTACATCGGCAGCAGCGACATCATGTACCGCAGCCTC
>CAZSVT010000052.1:0-14455 GCA_964610365.1 uncultured Isosphaeraceae bacterium | reverse complement strand
CGTCCGCGGCGCCGCTCTGTGGATCGGCGGCGAGCGCCGCACCCGCCGACGCGGCGGCCAGGATGTTCAGCGGCGCACCGGCGGCCGGCCGCGCGGGCGCGGCGGCGCCGGAGGGCGCACCGCCCGAGGCGCCGCTCGGCGCGTCGGCCTTCGGCGGCGGCGTCCAGCCCCATCCGAGGGCATCGAGCCGCGCGGCCTGTTCGGCGCTGAGCTCGGTCTTGGAGAAGACCTTGGCGTATCCGGCGGGAACGAAGATGGCGCAGAGCAACACGCGTCCCAGCAGGGGCACGATGTTGACGGCGGCGAATCGGCTTGCACTCATGGGAATCCTCCGGTCGGGCTGGGGCTATCCTAAAGCCTGCCGCGCGGGCGTGGCGGAACGGCAGACGCGCCGGGCTTAGAACCCGGTGGGCTTTCAAACCCGTGCAGGTTCAACTCCTGTCGCCCGCATGACTCGTCGAATGGACTCGAACGCCCGAATTCCTGCACCCCCACCGGCTTCCGCAACGCCGCCGCACGAAGGCGCGGGGGCCCCGCGGGAATGGACGCCCGACGGCTGGCGCTCCCGACCCTGCCTCCAGCAGCCCCGGTGGCCCGATCCGGCGGCGCTCGAGGCGGCGCTGGCGGAACTGCGCCGACTGCCCCCGCTGGTGACGAGCTGGGAGATCGAGGCGCTCAAGCACCAGCTGGCGGAGGCGGCGGAGGGGAAGCGCTTCCTGCTGCACGGCGGAGACTGCTGCGAGCAGTTCGACGAGTGCACCTCGCCGCAGATCGCGTCGAAGCTGAAGATCCTCCTCCAGATGAGCCTGGTGCTGGTGCACGGCGGGCGCCGACCGGTGATCCGCGTGGGGCGCTTCGCCGGCCAGTACGCCAAGCCGCGCAGCAGCGAGGTGGAGACGCGCGGCGCGGAGTCGCTGCCCAGCTATCGCGGCGACAACGTGAATCGACCGGGCTTCAGCGCCGCGGAGCGCACCCCCGATCCGTGGCGGCTGGTGGAGGGCCACGCCCGCAGCGCGATGACGCTGAACTTCATCCGCTCCCTCATCGACGGCGGCTTCGCCGACCTGCACCATCCCGAGTACTGGGATCTCGACTTCGTGAAGCACTCGCCGCTGGGCGCCGAGTACCAGCGCATGGTGGAGCAGCTCGGCGAGAGCCTGCGCTTCATGGAGACGCTCTCCGGCGTGCAGCCGTCGCAGATCAACCGCGTCGACTTCTACACCAGCCACGAGGGCCTCATCCTCGACTACGAGCAGGCGCTCACCCGCACCGTGCCGCATCGCGAGGGCTGGTACGACCTGTCCACGCACTTCCCGTGGATCGGATTCCGCACCCTGGATCCCGACGGCGCCCACCTGGAGTTCTTCCGCGGGATCTCCAATCCGATCGGCGTGAAGATCGGTCCCGGCGTGACGCCCGCGGTGCTGCGACGACTCCTCGAGGTGCTCGATCCGCGCCGCGAGCCCGGGCGCCTGGTGCTCATCCATCGTCTCGGCGCGCACCAGGTGGCGAAGGAGCTGCCGGCGCTGGTGGACGAAGTGCTGCGCCTGGGGCGCCGGCCGCTCTGGGTCTGCGATCCGATGCACGGGAACACCGAAACGGTGGTGCCCACGAGCGGTCCGGGGAAGGGCGTGCCCGTCAAGACCCGGAAGTTCGCGCACATCCTGGCCGAGCTGGAGCAGAGCTTCGAGATCCATCGCGCGAAGGGGACGCCGCTGGGCGGCGTGCACATCGAGCTCACCGGCGAGGACGTCACGGAGTGCACCGGCGGCGCCCGGGGCCTCGGCGACGAGCAGCTCGTTCGCGCGTACCGGAGTCGCGTGGATCCGCGGCTCAACTACGAGCAGGCGCTGGAGATGGGGCTCCTCATCGCCCGGCGCATGCGCGGAGCGTGAGCGACGGCTAGAATCCGCCCCCCCATGCCGCGGCAGACGAGACGCGTGGTCATCAGCGGGATCGGCCCGATCACGCCCTTCGGACTCGGCATCGAGCCGCTCTGGGAGGGCCTGGTGGACGGCCGCTCCATGCTCGGTCCGTCGCCCACCTTCGATTCGAGCGCGTTCCCGTGCCCCTTCGTGGGCGCCATCACCGCCGAGCGCTTCGACGTGAAGTCGGTCGTTCCGAAGTCGTACCGCAAGGCCACCAAGGTCATGGCGCGCGACATCGAGCTGGCGGTGGGCGCGGCGCACGCGGCGATGGCCAGCGCCGGGATCGTGACGAAGGCCCATGAACCGCCGGACGGGCGCGTCACCATCGCCCCCGACCGCTTCGGATGCCACATCGGCGCGGGCCTGATCGCCGCCGAGGAGAACGAGCTCACCGCGGCCCTCGCCACGGCGGTCGGCCCCGACGGGCGCTTCTCGCTGGAACTCTGGGGCTCGCAGGGCATGCCCAACCTCACGCCGCTCTGGATGCTCAAGTACCTCCCGAACATGCTGGCGTGCCATGTGACGATCATCCATGACTGCCAGGGCCCGTCGAACACCATCACCTGCGCGGAGGTGAGCGGGCTGCTGAGCATGGGCGAATCGATGCGCGTCATCGAGCGCGGCGACGCCGACGCCTGCCTCTCCGGCGGCGCCGAGAGCAAGGTGAATCTCATGGGGCTCCTGCGCCAGCACTTCGCGGGGCGCATGCTGCGGATGGAGGCCGGCGTGGAGGCCTCCGCGCTCGTGCGTCCCTTCGCCCCCGACGCCCGCGGCTGTCCGCCCGGCGAGGGCGGCGGTCTGCTCATCCTCGAGTCGGAGGAGAGCGTGGCGCGGCGCGGCGCCACGGCGCTCGCGGCGCTGGAGGGCTTCGGCGCCAGCCAGAGCGTCTGCGCCGACGACGCGGGCATCGTGCCGACGGCCGACGGCGTGGCCGACGCGATGCGCGCGGCCCTGGACGACGCCCGCGCGGACATCGACTCGATCGACGCGATCGTGCCGTTCGGCACCGGCGTGCCGGCGATCGACGCCGCGGAGCGCGCCGGTCTCGCCGCCGTCTTCGGACCGCGCGCGAAGTCCATTCCGATCGTCACCCTCACGCCGTCCATCGGCAACTGCGGCGCCGGCGCGGGGGCGGTGGCCGCGTGCGTGGCGGTGGAGTGCCTGCGGCGCCAGAAGCTCCCCGCCCGGCTCAACGCCGCCGGCGTGACGGATCTCGACGCCGGCGCGGCCCCGGCCCGCGCGGCCTCGCTGAACCGGATCCTCGTCTCGTTCCCCAGCTTCGGCGGTCAGAACGGGGCGATCGTCGTCGGGAGGGCGGCATGAGCGCTCCCGACCGGATCGTGGTCACCGGCATGGGCTGGGTCACGCCGCTGGGCCAGGACCTGGACACCGTCTGGTCGCGGCTCATGAAGGGCGAGAGCGGCATGGCGCCGATCACCCATTTCGACGCCCGGACCTTCCCCACCACCTTCGCCGCGGAGGTGCGGGACCTCGACCTCTCGCGCTTCCTGCCGGACGCGTCGCGCCATGCCACGGCCGGACCGAACACGCAGTTCGCGCTGGGCGCCGCGGCGCAGGCGTGGAAGCAGGCGGGATTCGACCGCGCGCCGCCGAAGCATCCGCGGCGCGTGGGCTGCTACCTCGGCGCCGGCGAAGGCGTCCTCGACTTCGACAACTACGTGGGCACCAACATCGCCGGCTGGAACGCGGCGACGGGCAAGGTGGACGGCCGCCGCTGGATCGACGCGGCGCTGCGCTCGATGGACCGCATGCGCGAGATCGAGCAGGAGCCGAACATGCCGCTCGCGCACCTGGCGCGGGAGTTCAACCTGCGCGGCCCCGCCTACAACTGCCTCACCGCCTGCGCGGCCAGCACGCAGGCCATCGGCGAGGCCTTCAGCATCCTGCGGCGCGGCGACGCCGACGTGATGATCTCCGGTGGCACGCACACCATGATCCACCCGTTCGGTGTCACCGGATTCAACCGGTTGACGGCGCTCTCCACCTTCAAGGGCGATCCCACGAAGGCCAGCCGTCCCTTCTGCGCCAGCCGCGACGGCTTCGTGATGGGCGAGGGGAGCGGCATGGTGGTGCTGGAGACGCTCTCGCACGCCCTGGCGCGCGGCGCCGCGCCGCTGGCGGAGGTGATCGGCTACGGCTCCAGCGCCGACGCCTTCCGCATCACCGACATCCAGCCGCAGGGCCGCGGTGCCGCGGCGGCGATGACCCAGAGCCTCCGCCAGGCCGGGCTCGATCCGCAGTCGACGCGCCCCGACGGCCGTCCGGTCATCGACTACATCTCGGCGCACGGAACGGGCACCAAGGAGAACGACTCGATCGAGAGCCGGGCGGTGAAGGTGGTCTTCGGCGAGCAGGCGAAGCGCATCCCCATGAGCTCCATCAAGAGCATGATGGGACACCTCATCGCCGCGGCCGGCGCCGTGGAGTTCATCACCTGCGTGATGGCGATCCGCCACGGCATGCTGCCGCCGACCATCAATCACCACGATCCCGACCCGAACCTCGATCTCGACTACGTGCCCAACACGGCCCGCCAGGCGCCGGTGGACACCTGCCTCTCGAACTCCTTCGGCTTCGGCGGGCAGAACGACACGGTGGTGGTGACGCGCTTCGCGGCGTGAGCGAACCATGAGGCCGGGCCCTTCGAGCGATCGGTCATGAGGCGGTGGCGCGTGGCGGGCTGGACGATGGCGGCCGCCGGCCTCCTCATCGGCGCGGGGACCTGGCTGGCCCACCAGGCCCCGTCGTGGTGGTCGCCGTCGACGGCGGCGCCGGGCGCGCCATCGCGCGACGACGACCGGGCGCGGGCGCTGGAGCAGGGCATCGCGTCGGAACTGTCGCGCGTCCGACCGGCGGGTGAACGCTGGGCGATGCGCGTTCGCACCGGCGACGCGAACGCCTGGCTCGCGCTGCGGCTGCCGCAGTGGCTGGAGCACGATCGGGAGCTGCCGTGGCCCAGGGGCGTGGAGCTGGTGCAGATCCACACGAGCGCGCCCGATCGGCTCACGCTCGCGGCGAAACGGGACGGCTACGTCTGGTCGATCGATCTGCGGGCGGCGCTGGAACGCGGTCGGCTCTCCCTGGAGCCCGCCGGCGGCGCGCTGGGCCGGCTCTGGCTTCCCTGGATCGGCGCGCCCGCGGGACCGGGGGCCGATCGAGGTCGCGGCGCGCTGGGGATCTCGGCGCTCGTCCCGGAGCTCGCGGCGCCCGTGGACGCGGTGCTCGCGCTGCCGGACGGCCGGCGCGTGCGGCTGCTGGACCTGGAGATGGACGCCGGCGAGGCCCGCTTCCTCTTCGAGACGATGCCGCGGGAGTGACGACGCGGCCGAGGCTCCGCGGATGCCGCGCCCGGAGGCATGCCCACGCTAGACTTCGCCCCTCGCCGCCGAGCGCGGCGCGAGCGCCGCCCGCACCGCGAGCCTCCGCTCCTCCGTCGACGCCACGATCCTCCATGCCGCAGCTCACCATCAACGGTCAGACGTACGACTTCGAGAAGGGCGAGACGATCCTCCAGGTGGCCCTGCGCAACGGCGTGGAGATCCCGCACTACTGCTATCACCCGGGTCTCTCGATCGTGGCCAACTGCCGCATCTGCCTGGCGGAGGTCTGGGCGCCCAACCCGAAGACCGGCGTCCTCGAGCCGGGGCCGAAGCTCTTCCCGACCTGCCAGCACCCCGCCGGCGAAGGCCAGGTGGTGCACACCGATTCGCCCAAGGCGATGGCCAACCAGAAGGCGGTGATGGAGTACCTGCTCATCAACCACCCGGTGGACTGCCCGGTGTGCGACCAGGCGGGCGAATGCCATCTCCAGGACTACAGCTACCAGTACGGTCGCGGGCAGAGCCGCTTCCTGGAGGACAAGAACAAGAAGCCGAAGAAGGACCTCGGCCCGCATGTGCTGCTCTACAGCGACCGCTGCATCATGTGCACGCGCTGCGTGCGCTTCACGCGCGAGGTCACGGGCACCGGCGAACTGATGGTCGGAGGGCGCGGCAGCACGGAGGAGATCGACGTCTTCCCCGGCATCGCGCTGGACAATGATCTCTCGGGCAACGTGGTGGACATCTGCCCGGTCGGCGCGCTCCTGGACAAGGACTTCCTCTTCCAGCAGCGCGTCTGGTTCCTGAAGAAGACGCCGTCGATCGACGGGCTCACCTCCAGCGGCGACAACATCTCCGTGGAGCACGCGGAGGGGCGCATCTACCGCCTCAAGCCGCGGCACAACCCCGAGGTGAACCGCTGGTGGATCACCGACGAGGTCCGCTACGGCTGGAAGTTCGTCCACCGCGAGGATCGGCTCCGCCTTCCCACGCTCCGTCACCGCGAACCCTGGCCGCTGGAGCGCGCCGAGGACGCGTGGTCCGCCGGCCTGGAGCGGGCGAACGCGGTGCTCGAGGCGGGCATCGAGGGTCATCGCCACGCCGCGCTGCTGGTGAGCCCGATGCTCTCCTGCGAGGACGCCTTCTGGCTGTCGCGCTGGGTGCGATCGGTGGATCCCGAGGCGGTGATCGGCGTCGGCCCGGTGCCGCGCCATGGACAGGATCGCGTCTTCCGCGACGGCTTCACGATGCGCGCCGAGAAGGCGCCGAACGCCCGGGGCGTGCGCCGCGTGCTCGAGTCCGGCGGCGCCCGCGTGCTCGACGCCGACGCCTTCGCGACCGCGCTGCGCGGCGGCTCGATCGGCGCCGCGGTGATCACGGGGAACTATCCCAGCGAGTGGGTCACGCCCGCCTTCCTCGAGGCGGTTTCCGGCGTTCCCACCGTGCTCATCGACACCCTGCCGACGGCGCTGGGCGAGCGGGCCGAGGTAGTGCTTCCCGGCGCCGCGTGGGTGGAGAAGCAGGGGTGCTTCGAGAGTGCGGCGGGCCGGATCCAGGCGTTCGAGCGGGCCATCGCGCCGCCCGACTTCGCCCGCGCCGAGGCCCAGATCGCGCTCGATCTCATCGCCCACCTCGACGGAGTCCTTCCGGCGTCCTACTCCGCGGCCGACACGCGCCGCGAGATGGCCGCCTCGGGACTCACGGGATTCGCCGCGATCCACGAGGCGCCGCCGCCCGATCGGGTGGAGCCCGACATGATCTACCTGGAGCTCTGAGGAGAACCGCCATGTCCGCCGCCGCCGCGTCGGGCGCCATGTCCGCGCCCGCCGATCACCCGATCCATCCGCTGCTGGCCGAGCGATGGAGCCCGTACGCCTTCGATCCGCGCCCGGTGCCGGCCGCCGATCTTCACTCCATCTTCGAGGCCGCGCGCTGGTCGCCGTCGTCGTACAACGAGCAGCCGTGGCGCTTCATCGTCGCCACGAGCGCCGATCCCGCGGCACACGCCCGCGTCCTCTCCTGCCTGGTGGAGCCCAACCAGGCGTGGGCCAAGCACGCACCGGTGCTGGCGCTCGGCTGCCATACCACCGTCTTCGAGCGCAACGGCCAGCCCAACAGGGCGGCGGCGCACGACCTGGGCCAGGCGGCGGCGCAGCTCTCCATCGAGGCGGTGTCGCGCGGGCTGCGCGTGCACCAGATGATCGGGATCCTCCCCGATCGCGCCCGGGAACTCTTCAAGGTCCCCGCCGGCGCCGAGGTGCTCACGGGCATCGCCATCGGCTACGCGGCCGCCCCGGGTCAGGGCCCCGCCGAGCTCTCCGGCCGCGACGCGGCGCGGAGGCCCCGGAAGCCGCTCAAGGACTTCCTCTTCTCCGGCGAGTGGGGACGACCGGCGCCGGGCACTTGAGCGGCCCGAAATCGGGGGTAGGCTCGGGCGGATCGCGTGGAGGGTGCCGATGCCGCAGAGGCTCGTTGGTGGTGGACGCGTGGCCGGGGCCGCGCGATCGTGGTCGACGTCCTTCGTGGTGACCGCCGCGGCGATCGCCGCGCTCGTCCCGTCCGTGCCCGCGTCGGCCACGCCGCCCACCTTCGTCGACGCGACGGAGGCGAGCGGACTCCAGGCCACGCACAGTCCGTCCGGCGCCCTCATCTTCGCGCCGAGCGTCATCGCCGACCTGATCGCGCCGGTGGTGGTGGGGGACTTCAATCGTGACGGCTTCCAGGATGTCTTCGTCGTCTGCAGCGGCGCCGCCCCGGACAAGCTCTTCATGAACAACGGCGACGGCACCTTTACCGATCGCGCCGCGCAGCTCGGCGTGGCGGTCAAGCACATGGGCCTCTCCGCGTGCGTCGGCGACTACGACGACGACGGCGACCTGGACATCTACGTGACCAGCTGCGGCCTCGACGGCTCGTTGCTCTCGAAGGGCAAGCACCGGCTCTACCGCAACGACGGCGAGACCGGCTTCACCGAGGTGGCGGCCGCGGCCGGCGTGCAGACCGGCTCGCCCATCATGGCCGACGGCCTCGGCTGCGCGTTCGGCGATGTCGACCTCGACGGCGACCTCGACCTGGTGATCACGGGGTACTTCATTCCCAGCCAGGGCAATCGCCTCTTCCGCAACAACGGCAACGGGACCTTCACCGACGCGACGGCGGCGGCCGGTCTCGCTCCGATGCCGATCTACGGCATGTCGCCGCGCCTCTGCGACATGGACGGCGACCGCTACCCGGAGCTGCTCATCGCCGCCGACTTCCACACGTCGCGCTACTTCGCCAACGACGGCGACGGCACCTTCACCAACCTCACCGCCTCCAGCGGAACGGGCACCGACGACAACGGCATGGGGCAGACGGTGGCCGATTTCGACGGCGACCAGCGACTGGACTGGTTCGTGACCAGCATCTACGGCACGCCGACGCCGGAGTCGCCGGGCACGGGCAATCGTCACTACCGCAACATCGGCCCGCATCTCTACCAGGATGTGGCGGCGGCGTCCGGAACCCTCAACGGCAGCTGGGGCTGGGGCGTCTCCGCCGCGGATCTCGACCACGGCGGCGCCGTGGACCTGGTCCAGACGGCGGGCTGGTTCACGGTGGGGCAGTACCTCAACAAGCCGACGCGCGTGTGGATGAACGATGGCGCGGGCCACTTCACCGACATCGCCGCCAGCTGCGGGCTCTGGTGCACGCTCCCCGGGCGCGGCCTGCTCACCTTCGACGCCGACAACGACGGCGATCGCGAGGTGCTGATCTTCGCCAGCAAGGGGCCGCTGCGCTTCTTCCGCAACGACCTGCTCGCGCCGGGGCGCCGCGGCCCGCCCGACGCCCGGTGGCTCACGATCGCCGTGGATGCCGTCGGCGCACCCGATGTGGCGCCCGACGGGATCGGCACGCTCGTGAAGGTCACCACCGGCTCGCTCACGCAGCGTCGGGTGATCGACGGGGGGACCAACTACGGCTCGCAGGACGAACTCGCGGCGCACTTCGGGCTGGGCGCCGCCGCGGCCGCGGACGAAGTGCGGCTGCAGTGGGCCAACGGCACCGTGACGCTCCTCCGCGATGTCCGCGCCGATCAGCGACTCACGGTCGTGGTGGGCCGGCGCTGCGACCTCACCGACGACGGGAAGGTCGACGGCGCGGATCTCGGCACGGTGCTCGGCGCCTGGGGACCGATCGACGCCGCGGATCCGCGCGACCTCGACGCCAGCGGCGCCGTGGACGCGGCGGATCTCGTCCTGCTGTTCAAGGCGTGGGGACTCTGATCGCGCTCAGAGCTTCAGATCGAAGCCGAGGGTGACGCGGTCGCCCGTCTCGGGCTCGATCTCGATCCAGAGCTTCGATCCCGGCGGCAGCGGATTCGGCGCCTGCACGTGCGTGTGCCAGTGGTCCTTCTCCAGCTCGGCCTTCGCCTTCACCGAACCGCGAGCGTCCTGGGCGCCGACCCAGCAGCGGACGTTCCGGATCTTCGCGCCGCCGGTGATGCGGGCGTCGACTCCCATCTCGCCGCCGGCCTTCGCCTCGCCGTCGCGCGTGGCGGCGACGGTGTACCCGCCGGCCGCCTGCTGACCGAGATCGGTGGCCTTCCCGTGGGTGTGGCCGTCGCCGTGGTCATGGTCATGGTCGTGATCATGATCGTGATCACTCTTGGCGCCCTTCGCGGCGTCTCCGCCGGAGGCGGGCGCGGGTGACGGCGCGGGCGCCTTGGCCGGCGCGGGCGCCGGCGACGACCGGTCGCAGGCCGGGAGCAGCGACAGGGCGGACGCCGATGCCAGAAGGGCGGCGGCGGCGATGCATCGAGCATGGAACATGGATGGACTCCTGGGTTGGCGCGCGGGGCGCGGATGGAGGGACTACGCGGTGACGCCGGGCACGGGCGGCGCCGGAACGACCGGACGCGCACCCGAGGCGAAGCGCACCTTGAACGCCAGCGCATAGCCGGCGGGAACGACGAAGAGATTGAGGAAGGTGGAGGAGATGAGTCCTCCCAGCACCACCACGGCCAGCGGCGCCAGCAGCTCGCTGCCGGGCCGTCCGTAGGCGATGGCCAGCGGGATGAGGCCCAGCGCCGCGGTGAGCGCCGTCATCAGGATCGGCACGAGCCGCTCCATGGACCCCTGGACGATCGCCTCGGCGATGGTCCGGCCCTCGTGGCGCATCAGGTGGTCGTAGTGGTTCACCAGCAGGATGCCGTTGCGCACGGCGATGCCGAAGAGCGTCACGAAGCCGACCATGCTGGCGATGGAGATCACCGGGGCCACGTAGCGGTTCGACGAGAGCCCCAGGAGCGCCAGCGTGTTGGAGAGAGGCGACGGCGACTCCGTCAGGTAGATGGCCGCGATGCCGCCGATGAGGGCGAGCGGAAGGTTCAGCATCACCAGCAGGGCCACGCGGGCCCTGCCCGTGGAGAGGCGCAGGAGCATGAACATCACCACCGCCACGCCGGCGCCCATGAAGAGGATGGTGCGGCTGGCCGACTGCTGGGCCTCGAACTGGCCGCCGTAGTGCACGGTGCAGCCGGCGCGGTGCACGATGGGATCCACGCGCCGCCGGACCTCCTCCACCAGCTGGCCGAGGTTGTAGCCGTCGGCCACGTTCGTGCTGATCACCGCCTTGCGCTGGGCGCGCTCGCGGGCGATGAGGTTGCTGGTGCGCTCCGGGCCGATGTCGGCCACGTCGCGGAGGCGCACCAGCGCGCCGCCCGCGCCGCGGAGCTGGAGATCCATCACCTGGTCGATGCGCTCGCGCTCGCTGCCGGCCAGGCGGACCACCAGCTGATAGCGCCGGATGCCCTGGTTCACCTCGGCCACCGTCTCGCCGTAGAGCGCCTGGCGCACCTGCTCCGCCGCCGACGCGGGCGAGAGCCCGGCCGCCGCCAGGTCCTGCGGTCGGTAGCGGATGGGCAGCGACGTGATCATCACCTCGCGGTTGGCGGCCACGTCGCGCGTGCCCGGGATGGCCCGGAGCTCGCCCTCGATCTCCTTCGCCAGGCGGCGCAGTTCGCCCAGGTCGTCGCCGGCGACGTCGATGGCGATGGCCGCCGGCGTGCCGGAGAGCACGTGGCTCAGCCGGTGCTCGATGGGCTGTCCGATCATCGTGGTGACGCCGGGAATGTTGGAGACGATGCGGTCGATGGCGCCGCGCACCGAGTCCTGGTCGACGCCCGGCTGCATCGTCACCTCGATCTCCGAGTGGCTGACCGGCTCGGCGTGCTCGTCGCGCTCGGCGCGGCCGGTGCGCCGCGTCACGCTCTGCACGCCCTCGATCCGCGCCAGCTGCGCCTCCACGCCCCGGGCCAGCCGGTCGCTCTCCTGCAGCGAGGTTCCCGGCGGCGCCATGAGGAAGACGGTGAACGTCCCCTCCTTGAAGGATGGAAGGAAGGAGGTCCCGAAGGTGGAGGCCAGGAGGAGCGAGAGCGCGGTCAGGAGCCCCGCGCCGCCGAGGACGGCGCCGCGATGCCGGAGGCTGCCCGCGAGCAGCGGCTCGTAGCGGCGCTTCAGCTGGCGCACCAGCCAGCCGTCGTGGGGCGCGGTTCCGGCGCCCGCCTTCGCGCCGTCGTCGACCGGCACCGGAGCATCGACGGCGAATCGCGTCCGGAAGAGGAGCGCGCACATGGCCGGCGTCACGGTGAGCGCCACCAGGAGCGACCCCATGATGGAGGTGATGTAGGCGATGCCCAGCGGCTGGAAGAAGCGGCCCTCCAGCCCCTGCAGGAAGAGCAGCGGCACGAAGACCATGCAGATGATCACGGTGGCGAAGACCACCGAGGAGCGGATCTCGTTGCACGCATCGAGGATCACGGCGAGGGGATCCCGACGGGCGCTCCGCGGCAGCGCCGCGTTCTCCCGGAGGCGTCGCAGCACGTTTTCGACGTCGATGATCGCGTCGTCCACGAGCTCGCCGATGGCCACGGCCAGTCCGCCCAGCGTCATCACGTTGATGGAGAGTCCCCACGCCCAGAGCAGGAGCAGGGCCACCGCCAGCGAGAGCGGCAGGGCGGCCAGCGTGATGATCGTCGCCCGCGCATCGAGCAGGAAGATGATCAGGATGATGGCCACGATCACCGACGCCTCCACGAGCACGCGCACCACGTTGTGGACGCTGCGCTCGATGAATCGCGCGGCGCGGAACGGATCGCGGTTGAGCACCATGCCCCCGGGCATCGACGACTCCACCTGGTCGAGCACGCGGTCGATCTGCCGGGTGAGCTCCAGCGTGTTCGTGCCGGGGCTCTTCTGCACGCTCACCACCACCGCCGGGATCCCGCGGTCGGCGCCGGTGCCGCGCTTCGGGGCCGGTCCGAGCCGCACCTCCGCCACCTGGCCGATGGTGATGCCCACGCCGTCGTGGTACTTGACCAGCGTGTTGCGGATGTCGTCCACGCCGGTGACGCGCGCCGCCTGCCGGATGGGCACTTCCAGGTTCTCCACGCTGGGCAGGTAGCCGGCGCTGGCGGTGCTGTGCGCGCCGCGGGCCGCCTCCACCACCTCGCCGATCGTGAGCCCGTACAGGGCCAGCTGGTCCTGCTTCACCTCCACCTGGTACTGCGGCAGTTCTCCGCCGATGGCCACCACCTGGGCCACGCCCGGCACCGCCAGGATCTTGTTCCGCAGGTCGAACTCGGCGAACGAGCGCAGCTCCAGCGGCGACACGGATCCGTCCGGACTGGAGAGGGCCAGCAGCATGATCTCGCCCGTGATGCTGGTGATCGGCGTGATCTCCGCGTGCGTGCCGGGCGGGAGGTTGCCGCGCACCGCCGCCAGGCGTTCGGAGACGAGCTGCCGGGCGCGGAAGATGTCGGTGCCCCAGTCGAACTCCACCCAGACGATGGAGAGACTCGTGGCGCTCGCGGAGCGCACGCGTCGCGTTCCCGGGAGTCCGTTCACCGCGGTCTCGACGGGGAAGGTCACGGAGAGCTCCACCTCGTCCGCGGCCAGTCCGCCCGCCTCGGTCATGATCACCACCGTCGGGGCGTTGAGCTCGGGAAAGACGTCCACGGGCATCTCGCGCAGCTTGAGCCCGGCCACCAGGAGCAGCAGCCCGGCGGCCGCCAGGACCAGCGACGCGTGCCGCAGCGAGAACGCGATGAGGCGGGACAGCATCGGTCAATGCTCCCCTTCGTGGAAGGTGCCGTCGGCGTGGAAGTGGCCGCCCTTGGGCATCGATCCGCCGGTGGCGAGCATGAGCTGGTAGTTGCCGGCCACCACGATCTCGTCGCCCTCGGCGATGCCGCTCTCCACCACCACCCAGCGACCGTCCGACACGCCGAGGTCCGCCTCGAGCCGGATGACCTTGTCGGGATTCGAGGGATCACGACGGAAGATGATCGGCGTGGCGCCGTCGCGCACCACCGCGCTCAGCGGGATGGCGAGCTGCTCCGTGCCGCCGGCGAGCGTCGTCTCGAGACTGGCGGCCACGCCGGCGCGGGCCCAGGGCGCCAGCCGCTCCGGCCGCACCCAGAGGTCCACCGTGCGATCGCCGGGATCCGCGGCGAGTCCCACGTGGAGCGACCCCTCCATGGATTCGCCCATGGGAATGGAGCCGCCCTGCGGCGGCACGATGCGGGCGGGCAGTCCGTCGCGCAGTCGGCCCAGGTCCGACTGGAGCGCCCGGGCGCGGAATCGAAGTTGATCCGGCTGCATCGTGGTGAGCACCAGGCCGCCCTCCTCCACCATGCCGCCGGGCGTGACGCCGAGGGTCTCGACCACGCCCGGGGCGCTGGCGCAGACCGTGAGCGCGTGGTCGCCGTCGGGGGCGGAGACGGCGTCGGCGCATCCCGCGGAGCGCCGGATGAGTTCGCGCCGCGATCGAAGGGAACGGAGCTCCGCCTCCGCCTGCTTCTGCTGCGCCACGAGCGCCGCGTCCTTCTCCATCACGTCCGCCAGCTCCGCCTGCGTGGCGTTGAGCGTGGCCCGCGCCTCGGTGAACTGCGATGCGCTGCCGCCGCCGGCGGCGCGGATCCTCTCCAGCTGCGCCAGCCGCTCCTGCCAGAGCTTCACCTTCTCGGCCAGGCTCTCCTCGTGCGTGCGATGGGCGTCGCGGAGCGGCCCCATGGAGTCCACCTGCGCCTGCACGGAGGCGATCTTCTCGTGGAGATCGCGCCAGGCCGACGACTCCACGCGGAAGAGCGGCGTGCCCGGCTCGACGCGCTGATACTGGCTCACCAGGAGTTCCACCTGGCCCGGC
>CAZSVT010000051.1:0-14634 GCA_964610365.1 uncultured Isosphaeraceae bacterium | reverse complement strand
GGTCGCCGAGATCGACCACGATCGCGGGCATGGCGGTGGCGACGATCGTCGCCTCGATCGCGGCCATGAACATCGCGATCATCGAGGCGGCCAGCACATAGCCGCGCCGGTCGGCGCGCGCCGCCACCGCGGGGGCCCTGGCGTCGTTCATCGCCGGATCACCTGGAGGGCGCCAGGGGCCGCGATTGCGGGGCAAGGCGGATGGTCTCGATCCACTTCTCGTCGCTCAGCGCGGCTATCGCCGCGCGGCCGCAGGGCCTCGTCCTGTCGCTCGGGACTCATCGCCCCGTGGAGCCCGGCCACGAAGGCCCGCTCGCCCCGGCGCCGCAGCCGGCCCGCGATGGTCTCCACCGTCCGGTCGATCTCGAAGACGCCGGGCATGAAGACCAGCGCGTCGCCGGCGGCGGATCCGGCGTCGAGCAGCTCGTCGAGGGCGGCGGCCGCCTGCTCCCACGGCGGCGCGCCCTGGTCGGGCGGACGGTGGCGGATCTCCACGGGATGCCGTCGTCCCTCGGCGTGCAGGCGCTCGGCGCCGAGGTCCGCGGCCAGGCGCTCCGCGTCCAGCGTGGCGCTCATCACCACCAGGCGCAGGTCGGGGCGCGCCGACTCCTGCGTCCGGCGCGCCAGCCCCAGGGCCAGGTCGGCCAGCATGCTGCGCTCATGGAACTCGTCGAGCACCACGGCTCCGACGCCTCGGAGCGACGGATCGGCCGTCCACTGCCGGAGGAAGACGCCCTCGGTGACGAAGCCGATGCGCGTGCGCTCGCTCCAGGCGCGCTCGAAGCGGGTCTGGAATCCCACGGCGTCGCCCAGCGCGCCCCCCTGCTCCTCCGCCACGCGCCGCGCCAACAGCCTCGCCGCCAGGCGCCGCGGCTGGAGCACCACGATCCGCCCGCGCACCGCCGGCGACTCCAGGAGGATCGGGGGCACCTGCGTCGACTTGCCGCTGCCCGTCTCCGCGGTGAGCACCAGCCGCGCGGAACGCTCCACCGCCGCGAGGATCGACTCGCGGATCGCCCGGATCGGAAGCGTGGCCGCGTTCATGGGTTCATGGGCTCACGGGGACGGGAGCGCCGGCCGGCGGCGCGCGGCGCTCAACGGCTCAACCGCTTGCGCACATCCTCCATGAAGCGCATGATCTGCCCCTGCTCCTTCGGCGTCGCCGCCTTCTCCACTTCCGACTGCCAGAAGTCCATGAACTGCCCGGCGGAGCGGTCGGTGAGGGAGGGCAGACTGCCGCCCTCCTCCGCCGCGCGCTCTCGATTGCGCCGCACATCCTTGCGGGCGGCCTCCAGGCGCTCGTCGTCGTTGCGCTGGCGCTCCTCGCCGCGCGTGAGCCGTTCGCCCATGCGGATCCAGTCGGCCAGCCAGGCATCGATGAAGGGGCCCCGCTCCGACTCCGGCAGCTCCATGTACTGGGCGGCGGCGCCGGCCAGGACATCCTTCGCCAGCATCCGGGCGTTCTCGTGGAGCTGCTCGCGCGCCGGGCCCACGATCCCCGCCAGGAACGCCGCCGCGGCCGCCGACTCGCTCGGCTGGAGATTGCGGAAGCGGTCGGCCAGTTCCATGAGGAACTTGATCCGCTCGTCCACGGAGAGCTTGTTGAAGTCCGGCAGCGCCAGGTAGCCCAGGGCGTCGTCCACCGGGTTGTCGAAGATCGAGGGCGGCGGCTTCCACCGGACCACGAACCACCAGTAGAGGACGCACGAGAGCGCCACGGCCAGCAGCACCGCCACGGCGCCGATGGTGATCTCGCGGCGCCGGCGCTCCACGAAGTCGCGCAGGGGATCGATGTCGATGGCGATCACGGTGCGCCTCCTCCACCCTCGCCGCCGGCCTCACCCTCCGCTTCGTCCTCGTCCACCGTGCGGAGTTCGCGTGCCGAGCCGTCCACGAAGACGCCGTTGCGCGGATTGCGGCCGCTCCCATGCCGGTCGGCGCTGTCCAGCAGGAGCGGGTAGATCCCCTTCGGATCGTTGCCGATGAGCGTGCCCACCAGCTTCGACTCGAGTTCGCGCTGCTTGCGCTCCAGCTCCTTCTGCGTGATGGTGCCGGGGGCGTGGCTCCCCATCATCTGCGCCACCGCGAGCTGCACCTCGGGCGTGTACTTGAGCAGGCCGGGCAGATAGAAGTAGCTGGTGCCGGTGGCGCGGGACTCCTCGTCGAAGTCCGCCGGGCAGAACCACGCCTCCGAGTCCTTGGGGATGTAGTGCTCCAGCAGCGCCGGCAGTCCTCCCACCGGGCCCGACGACGACGCCGCCGGCAGGAACTCGCAGTTGGGGAGGAAGCCCTTGTGGGCGGTCATGTACGAGTCGATGGGCGTCCAGAGCTGCCGCAGGTGCGCCAGGCACTGCGTGTTCTGGGCGTTGCGGCGCAGCAGCCCCAGGCCGGGAAAGATGAGCCCGATCAGGATGCCGATGATGCCGATCACCACCAGCAGTTCCACCACCGTGAATCCGCGCCTCGTGGCCGCCCGCGCACGCATGGCCCGATTGTAGCCCCGGCGCCCCGCTCATCCTTCCTCGAACATCGCCTCCACGAAGCGATCGGGATCGAAGGGCTGGACGTCCTCGGGGCGCTCCCCAACCCCCACCAGCTTCACCGGGACCTCCAGTTCGTCCCGGATGGCCACCACGATGCCGCCCCGCGCCGTGCCGTCGAGCTTGGCCAGGAAGATCCCGGTGATCTTCACCGCCTCGCGGAAGACGCGCGCCTGCTGGATGGCGTTCTGGCCGCTCGTGGCGTCGAGCACCAGCAGGGTCTCGTGCGGCGCGTCCGGGATGCGGCGGGCGATCACGCTGCGGATCTTGGAGAGCTGGCGCATGAGCGGCTCCTGCGTGTGGAGTCGCCCGGCGGTGTCCACCAGCAGCACATCCACGCGGCGCGCCAGCGCCGCTTCCACGGCGTCGAAGGTGACGGCGGCGGGATCGGCGCCCTGCTGCCCCTTCACGATCTCCACGCCCAGTCGATCCGCCCAGATGGTGAGCTGGGCCACCGCGCCCGCGCGGTAGGTGTCCGCCGCGGCCAGGAGCACGCTGCGGCCCTGGTCGCGCAGCGTCCGGGCGATCTTGGCCACGCTCGTCGTCTTGCCGGCGCCGTTCACGCCGCAGACGAGGATCACGGTGGGCGGCGTCGGCGCCACCGCCAGCGAGCGATCCTGCGGACCCCACCGGGCCTTCAGCGTGCGCTTGAGGAACTCCAGCGCATCCTCGCCGCGCGGCACGCGACCGGCGCGGAAGTCGCGGCGCAGCGCCTCGGTGATCTCGCGGGCGGCGCGGACGCCCACGTCGGCGGCGATGAGCCGCGACTCGATCTCGTCGATGAGCTCCTCGGAAAGGGGCCGACCGTGGAGCAGCGTGCGCAGCCCGGCGCCGAGGGCCTGCGCCGTGCGCGAGAGGCCGCGTCGAATCGCGTCGATCGCGCTGCGGAAGAGCGCCATGGCTCAGGAGCTCCCGCGCTCCCGGTGCACGCGGTCCAGGACGGCGTTGACGAAGGCGGGGCTCCGTTCCGCGCCGAACTCGCGCGCCAGCTCGATGGCTTCGTTGATGGCCAGCGCCGCCGGCACGCCGCCGCGGGTCATCTCCCACCACGCCAGGCGAAGGACGTTCCGGTCCACCGCCGGCTGCCGATGGACGGGCCATTCCGGCGTGTAGCGGCCGATCTCCAGGTCCGCCTCGTGCCGGGCGGTCCACGCCGCCTCCGCGAGATCGGCGCCCTGCCGCCGCGCCGCGTCCGAGGCCCGCTCCTCGCCCTCGGCTCCCAGGGAGCCCACGAGCGCCGCCTCCTCGTTGCCGGCGTCGCGCTGGTAGAGCGCCTGGAGTGCGCAGCGGCGCGCATCCCTCGAGGTGCTCACCGCCGTCCCTCGCCGATGGAGGGTCGACCATCGCGGACCGACTCGATGGCCCGCGCGGCGACGAGCGCCGCCAGCATCGCCTCGCGCCCCTTGTTGCCCTTGGCGCCGCCGGCGCGCTCCCGCGCCTCCTTCGATCGCTCCACCGTGAGCACGCCGAAGGCGACGGGCTTGGCGCGGGCGGCGGCGATGGACGCCAGGCCCCCGGCCACCGCGTCGGCGAGCACGCGGTCGTGCCGCGTCTCGCCGCGCACGATGCAGCCCAGGGCCACCACCGCGTCGATGTCGGGCCGCGCCGCCAGCGCCGAGGCGATCGCCACCAGTTCGAAGGCCCCGGGGGACGCCACGCGCCGAAGGTCCTCGGTGCGGCCGCCGGCTTCCACGAACGCCTCCACCGCGGCGGCCTCCATCGCCGCCGTGATCTCCGCGTGGTAGGCGCTGGTGGCCATGCCCACGCGCAGGCCGCGTGCGTCGACGGGCGGATCCTGCGGAGCGTCGGGCGCGGTCGGCTGCATCGGGGGAACGATCGTAGCCGGTACGCTCGGCGCGTGGCCCGACCGCTCGCCCGGCTCCTGAGCGCCCTGCAACTGGTGCGGCTCTCGCTGGCGCTCGGCGCCGTGGGCGAACTCTGGTTCGCGGTGCTGCTGGCCCGCGCCGATCCGCAGGCGGCGGGACTGCCGGTGAGCACGATGGCCTTCGCCGAGTCCCTGGCGGTGGCCACGATCCTGGCCATCGGTCTCTACTCGTTCGGCACCAGCCTGAACGATGTCCTCGACCTGCGCCACGACAGCGCGTTCAGTCCGGATCGGCCGATCCCCTCGGGCCAGATCCGTTCCGGGCACGCGATCATGGTCTCGATGACCTCGCTCATGGTGGCGGTGAGCGCGGCGGTCCTCTTCGGTCAGTCGGCGCTCCTCACCACGGTGGTCATCGCCGCGGTCATCCTCTTCTTCAACGCGGCGGGGAAGCATTTCCCGGGGGTCGGACTGCTGGTGGTGGGCGTGGTGCACGCGGGCCACATGCTCATCCCCGACCAGACGCCCTCGATCATGCTCCCCGCGTGGCTGGCCATGGTGCACGCGGTGGTGGTGCGGGCCCTCGTGCATCGGCTGGAGGAGAAGCGGCCGGCGCTCACCGCCCGGTCGCTGCTGGTGCTGGGCCTGCTGGTGGCGGTGGCCTCCGCGGTCCTCTTCTCGCGCGGCACGGGACTCGACGGCCGCGGCTGGCCCGAGGCGCCGTCGGCGGCGAGCCTCCTCTGGCCGATCGGCGCGGTGGCGCTCTTCGTGGTCGTGGCGTGGCGGAAGACGCGCTCCGTTCCCTCGGTCACCGCGGCGGAGAAGCTCCTGCGCTACGGGTCGCTCTGGCAGGTGGTCTACGGCGTCGCATGGATGGCCATGCTGCGCGAATGGGACGCCGCCGGATGGCTCGCGCTCCTGGCGATCGGCGGCTTCGCCACCATGACCGTCCTGCGCGAGTCGATCTCCCTGGTCCTGCGGCCCCCGGACTTCCGGCCGTGAGCCCCGCCGGTCGGTAGCATGCCGCCCATGCCGAGGCGGGCGCATCAGGGACGACGCGCATTCCGCGGTGGCGCCGTCGGCGCCTCGCGGCGAAGCGCCGTCGCGATGACGGGCGCGGCGCTGCTGGGATGCATCGCCCTCGCGGCGCCGGGACTGGCGCGCTCCGCCGTCGCCCAGGAACTGCGGGACGTGTCGATCAGCGGGAACAGCCTGGGCGGCTTCGTGCTCCCCATCCTGCCGGTGCAGAGCGACCTTCGGATCCGCTGCGTGAAGGCGTGGCTCTGGAAGTCCGACGACACGCAGCGGCTTCAACTCCAGGGCGACATCCGCATCTCCGTCGCCTCGTACGAGTTCGCCGCCGAGCGGGCCTTCGTCTGGATCAATCGACTGCCCAGCGCGCAGGGGCTCATCAACCAGGTGGCCATCTGGTTCCCCGAGGTGGACGAGCCGACGCGCCGCGCGGGACTCAGCGCCTCGGGCCGGGATCTCCTGGTCACCGCGAGCACGATGGGCGAGGTCTCCACGCGGGCGACGCTCTGGGAGGACGCCGATCCTCCGTCCAGCGCCGAGCGCGGTCTGGCCGAGTCGAGACTCCAGCGCTACCTCGCGGCCATCGCCGGAGGTCAGCCGGAGCTGCGGCCGATCCCGCGCGTGGACCGGCCGCCGGTGGCGCCGCCGCCGCAGATCGAAGTGGGCGGTCGCGTGGAGGCGGCACCGCCGCCGGCTCCGCCCACGGCCGCGTCCATCCGTGTTCCCTCGGACGGGACGCCCATCCTTCCGCCGCAGGGCACGCTGGGCTTCTTCGGCCGCACCACCACCGTGGACGAGGCCACCGACACGATCGCCGTCGAGGGCTCGGTGCTCATCGACTGGCTCGGCGGCAATCCCGCGGACCCGCAGGGCGCGGTCCAGCTCACCGCCGATCGCGCCGTCATCTTCCTGAAGCCTGGCACGCTCAAGTCGCTCACCAGCCGAACGGGAACGCTCTCCGCCGCCGGCGTCGACGGCGTCTACCTGGAAGGCGGCGTCACCGCCACGGACTTCAACTACACGGTGCGCGGCAAGCGCATCTACTACGACCTGCGCACCAACCAGGCGCTCATGGTCGACGCCGTCCTCCGCACCTCCATCCGGCGCGGCATCCCGGTGGTCGCCCGCGCCGCCGAACTCCGGCAGGTGGCCTCGGAACAGTTCACCGCCCAGCAGGCGCAGGTCTCCACCAGCGAATTCTTCACGCCCCACCTCGCCGTGGGCGCCGAGCGCGTGACGGTGTCGCGCCAGGCCGGCGACGAGACGCTCATCGAGGGCCGCAACGCCACCTTCCGGCTCTCCGGGACGCCGGTGCTCTGGTTCCCGCGCTTCTCCGGCACGGCGGATCGCTTCCCGCTCCGCAGCGTTTCCAGCGGCTACAACTCCTTCCGCGGCGTGGAAGTGGAGACGCGCTGGGATCTCTTCAACGCCCTCGGACTCGAGGCGCCCCCGGGCCTGGAGGGCGAGCTCGTGGGCGATGTCTACTCCAGCAACGGCGTCGGCGGCGGCGCGAAGCTGGCGTACGAACGCGACCAGCAGCGCGGCAACGCCGACCTCTACGGCTTCTACGACTTCGGCAACGAGGAGCAGAGCTCGGCGGGCCGCGAGTACATCAGCGACAAGACCGCCCGCGGCATCGCGTCGATGGACTACCAGACGATGCTCGGCTCCGACCTGCTGATGCAGACGCAGTTCAACTACATCAGCGATCCCGCCTTCCTCTCCACCTTCCGCCAGCAGGACTTCGCCGAACACCGCGAGTACGAGACGAGCGGCTACCTGCGCTGGCAGACGGGGAACTCGCAGTTCTCCGTGCTGGGCAAGTACGACGTGGACAACTCGGTGGTCAACTCCTACCAGCTGGCCAGCCGGCCGTACTCCGTGGACAAGCTCCCGCAGGTGGACTACTCGCGGTACGGCGACGAGCTCTTCGACTTCCTCTCCTGGACGCAGGAGTACAGCGCGAACGCGATGGGGCTGCGGTTCACCAAGGGCACGCCGGAGTCGATCGCGGCGCCCAACGCCGCCTTCTTCCCGCCGTACTACCCGGCGCCGGATCCCTTCACGCAGGACAACCTGCCCATCGCCAACGCCTACACCAGCTCCGGCTACGACCAGGACCTCCGGTCGCGCGTCTACACGCGGCAGGAGCTGGCGATGCCGCTCGCATGGGCGGGCGTGAAGATCGTGCCCTTCGTGGGGCTCACCGGCATCGGCTACTTCTTCGAGAGCTTCGACGACTACACGCCCGAGGCGAGCGACTACCGGGCGCTCCTCTCCGCCGGCGCCCGCTTCAGCACCGAGTTCACGCGGGTCTTCGAGTCGGTGCAGAGCCGCTCGCTGGACCTCAACCGTCTCCGCTGGGTGATCCAGCCCAATGCGACGCTCTGGTCGGCCTACGACACGGACAGCGCCAACGACTATCCCGTCTACGACCAGCAGGTGGAGGCGATCTCCGCGGCGTCGGCGGCGCAGGCGGGGATCACGCAGCGGCTCCAGACCTATCGCGGCGGACCCGGCAACTGGCGGAGCGTGGACTGGATCGTGGTGGACATGGGCGTGGTGGTCAGCGATCACAACAACACCTACCAGCGCCAGCCGGAGTCTCCGCTCAAGGCGGCGCAGAGTCCCCTGCCCACCTTCTACCGCTGGAGGCCGGAGTATTCGCAGTGGGGCAGCCACGCGTACATGAACGCGTCGTGGCAGATGAGCAGCACCTTCACCTTCATCACCAGCGGCGTCTTCCTCGACAGCAGCGAGCGCCCGGACGGCGGCAGCGCCTCGTCGTGGCTCGGCCGCGGATCGATCGGCGTGGCCATGTACCACTCGCCGGAGGTGAGCACGTTCGTGGAGTACCGCTACGTGAACAACTTCGATCCGACGGGCGCCTACCCGTCGGACGAGCTGCTCAACGTGGGCCTCTCCTACAAGATCGGCAAGCTCTGGCAGCTCGGGCTCGGTCCGCAGTTCGACCTCGGCCAGGGCGACTTCCGCTCGCTCTCCGCCCAGCTCGTGCGCATCTTCCCCGACTTCGACTTCGGCATCGGCGTGAGCTACGACTCGATCGTCGACGAGTACTCCTTCAACGCGAAGCTCCGCGTGGGCGGCCCGAACCAGCGGCCCGTGTGGACCTTCTCGCAGGCCACGCCGCAGTTCCCGTCGCCGTGGGTGGGCATGCTCAACCGCTGACGGCGCCGCGCGCCCGGGGCGCGGCCTTCGCTACCCGGGGCAGAGTCCCCATGCTCCGAGCAGCGTGCCGAGATCGTCGCCGTCCACGACGCGGTCGCCGTTGAAGTCCGCAGCGCAGCCGGGGCATGCACCCCATTCGCCCAGCAGCGAGCCGAGGTCGTCGCCATCCACCTGGCCGCTGCCGTCGAGATCGGCGGCGCATGGCGGCGCCGGATCGCACGGCGCCCACTTCGCAAGCGGGATGTCGCCGGTCGGAGACTCCAGGAAATAGCCGCCGACGAAGAGCGCCGGAGGCTCGCCCGGCGGCGCGAAGTCTCGCAGCGCCTGCACGCCCAGCACGTCCGCCGGCTCGCCCGCCAGTCCTCCACCGAGCCCCGACCAGCTCGTGCCGTCCCACCTGGCCACGATCTTGATCGGCGCGCCGCCCGCGTGCGTGAAATTGCCTCCGACGAAGAGCGCCGGTCCGCTCCCGTCGTCGAACGACCGCAGCGACCAGACGGTTCCGTCGACGCCGCCGCCGACGCCCGTCCACGCCGAGCCCGTCCAGCGCGCGAGGCGGCTGATGGCCTGGGGCCCCGAGGCCGTGAACAGCCCGCCGGCATGGAGCGATGGCGGCGAGCCGTGCACGCCGAGGCTCACGACCGTGCTGTTGAAACCCGCGCCGACCGGCGCCCACCCACTCCCCGTCCACCTGGCGATCCTCGACACCGGCGTCGCGCCCGAGAGGCTGAACTGGCCTCCGGCGTAGAGCGCCGGTCCGCTGCCGTCATCGAACACCTGGAGGGCGTTGACCGCCGAGTTGAATCCGTCACCGACCTGGACCCAGGTGCTCCCGTTCCACCTGGCGATGAACTTCACCGACGCGAAGCCGCTCGCGAGGAAGTTTCCGCCGGCGTAGAGCGCGGGGCCGGTGCCGTCGTCGAAGACCGCCAGGGCGTGCACCGATCCGCTGAGTCCGTTGCCCAGCTTGGACCACTGCCGTCCGTTCCACCGCGCCACGCCCTTGGCGGAGATGCCGCCGGCGGTGTCGAAGTGACCGCCGACGATGAGCGCCGGTCCGGTCCCGTCGTCGAAGACCACCATCGAACGGGGGAAGCTGTCCAGGCCGGTGCCGAGAGGCGACCAGGTCGAACCGTTCCACGAGGCGATCGAGTTGGCGGCGACTCCGCCGGCCGCGGTGAAGTAGCCGCCCACGACGAGTTCGGGGCCGTCGCCGGCGTCGAACTCCGCGAGCGCCCAGACCTGGCCGTTGGTCACGGGAGCGGGGGCGCCGATCGGGGACCAGTCGGGCGGACACTCGTCGGCGAACGCCGTCGTCCCCCCCAGGACGATGGGGACGAGCACCGCGATCCGACGCAGCGCCGACGAGGCGAACGACGGGACGCTCGATGACACGAACGACTTCATGAGGACGCTCCAGGGTGGTTGACGGGGTTCACGCGCCACGATCGGACACGCTGGTGTACGCAGGCGCTCCTCCGGACAACGAAGGCGTTCGATGAGATTCCGGCGCGGGCCCGGCGCCCGGTGCCCCAGGACCGCACGCACCGGTTCACCCGCCGGCGAACGGCAGCGACGGAGGCGTCAGGCCCAGGTGCCGCCACGCCGCGGGCGTGAGCTGCCGCCCCTGCCGGGTGCGCGCGAGGAAGCCGATCTGCAGGAGAAACGGCTCCACCATGTCCTCGAGCGTTCCCGCGTCATCCGACAGCGTGGCGGCCACGGCTTCCACGCCCACCGGTCCGCCCTCGTAGGTGGTGGCGATGGTCCGAAGGTACCGCCGGTCGAGTTCGTCCAGGCCCAGGGCATCGACGCCCTCCAGCTCCAGCGCCCCCGCGACGGCGCGCTCCCCGACGCGCCCGGCGCTGCGCACCTGCGCGAAATCGCGGACGCGTCGCAGCAGCCGGATGGCCACGCGCGGCGTTCCGCGGCTGCGCGCCGCGATCGCCTCCAGCGACTCCTCGGGAACGGTGCCCATGCCCAGCACCTCGGCGGCGCGACGCAGGATCCGCAGCAACTCCTCCGCTCCGTAGAAGTCCAGGTGGTGCGCGATGCCGAAGCGGCTGCGGAGGGCGTGGGTCAGCAGGCCCGCGCGGGTGGTGGCCCCGATGAGCGTGAACGGCTTCAACGAGAGGGTGATGATCTTGGAGTGCATGCCGCTGTCGACGGTGAAGTCGACGCGCCGATCCTCCATCGCAGGGTAGATGTACTCCTCCACCGCGGCGGGAAGGCGATGGATCTCGTCGATGAAGAGGACATCGCGCGCTTCGAGGCGCGTGAGCGTGCCCACCAGGTCCCCGGGGCGCGAGAGCGCCGGACCGCTGGTCACCACCGCGCGGCTGCCCATCTCGTGGGCGATCACATGGGCGAGCGTGGTCTTGCCCAGGCCCGGCGGACCGTGGAGGAGCACATGCTCCATCGGGTCGCCGCGACCGCGCACCGCTTCCAGGGCGATCGAGACGCGCTCCACGAGGGCCGACTGCCCCACGAACTCGTCGAGTCTCGCCGGACGGATGGCCGGCGCGATCTCCTCGATCGCCGCGTCCGCCTCCTGCGATTCCCGCGCCACGATGCGCTCCCTGGCCATCGTCGCCTCCTTGCCGGGCGCTCCGCCGCGCGGCGCCCGCGTCCTCGGCGGCGCGTCGTGCGCCGCCCCGTGGGTCAGAACTTCACCTTCGGCGCCTCGCGCACCGCGGCGTCGTCCTCCTTGAAGAACTCCAGCGGCTTGAACTGGAAGAGCCCGGCCACGAGGTTGTTCGGGAAGACGACGCACGCCTCGTTGTAGCGACCCACCGCGCCGTTGTAGCCGCCGCGGGCGCGGGCGATGATGGTTTCCGTGTTGGCCAGCTCGCCCTGGAGCTGGAGGAAGTTCTGGTTGGCCTTGAGATCGGGATAGGCCTCGGCCACCGCCATCAGGCGCCCCAGCGCCTGGGTCAGCTCGCCCTCGGCGGCGATCTTCGCCGGAATGCCCTGGGCGCTGGTGGCCTTCGCCCGCGCGCTGATCACGGCGTCGAGCGTGCCGCGCTCGTGCGCGGCGTAGCCCTTCACCGATTCCACCAGGTTCGGGATGAGATCGTGGCGGCGGCGGAGCTGCACGTCGATGTCCGCCCACGCGCCTTCGCCCGCGATCTTCAGCCGCTGCAGCTGGTTGTAGATGGAGATGAGCCAGAGGGCGATCGCCACGACCACCAGGGCCCCGACGCAGATCGCGCCGAGCACCAGGCCGCCGAGCGCTCCCACGACTCCCGCCGATCCAGATCCGTTCATCGCTTGCTCTCCACCACGCGGCGCAACCTCGATCCCCGTTCGAGCGCGTCGACCACGAGGTCGACATCCGCCAGGTCCTCGAGCACCGTCGCGGCGCCGGCCCTCCGAAGGGCCAGGCCGCGTTCGCCCGTGGCCACGCCGACGAAACCATACCCTCGCGCCCGGCTGGCTGTCACATCCCAGGTGCCGTCACCGATGTAGACGATCCGGGGATCTCCGCGGGCGGCGCCGAGGCCGTCCGTCGAGCCGGTGCCGCCGGCCGCCGCGGCGCCGTTCCCTCGGGCGCGGGCGGCGGCGAGGCCGATGAGCTCCTCGCGCGGCCAGGCGTCGTCGGCGAAGGCGGCGGGAATCCCGGCCACCGGCACGCCGGCGGTGGCCAGCTTCAGCAGCGCCGTGCGCCTCCAGCCCCCCGTGGCGATGGCGGTGACCCAGCCGTGCTCGCGCAGCGCCGCGAGGATGCGCGGCGCGCCGGGCACCGGGGTGAATCGATGCGGTCGCTCGGCCGCCTCGCGCTCGATGAGCGAGGCGAAGCAGTCGCGCAGCTCGTCGAGATCGCCGCGCGTGGCGGCGCGACCGCGATGGCGCTCCATGACCTCGGCGGCAATGCCCTCGTCGGTGGAGTGCCGGTACGCGCCCCAGTCCGTGGAGATGCCGTCGACGCCCCACGCCAGGCGCACCGCGCGGACCCAGCACTCGTCGTCCACGCCCGAGGTCCGGGTGAGCGTGCCGTCCACGTCGAAGATGGCGATCGCTCGAGGCATGCGGGAGGCCGCGCGGGTGCGGCGCGGGCGAGGATATCCTCCGAGATCGCCGTGGCCCCGCCCGCGATCGTTTTCGCGCTCTCGTTCGTCGTCGCACCGCCGGGCGTCGCGCAGGCCGCGCCCGTCGGCGGGTGGCCATCCGCGGCGCCCAGGCCCGCGCCGACCGTCGCGCCGAGCGATCGCGCCCCCGCGCCGCCGGCCTCGCTCCCCACCGTCGCGCCGAGCGATCGCGCCCCCGCGCCGCCGGCCCCCCGCACGCGCGAGACGGCGCGTCGCGACCTGGAGAAGGAACTGGCGCCCGCGGCTCGATCGGCGGCGGAACTCCGCGAGATCCTCCAGCGACGCTGGGGCGGCGAGGGATCGCGCGAGGCGCTCGACGGGGCCATCGCCCGCTACCTCGAGTCCACCACGGAGGCGCGCCGTCGACACGGACGACCGCTGACCGCGCGGATCGACGCGGCCTTCGAGTGGAATCCAACCCTCGGCGCCTTCGAGGCGCAGGCCGGTCCCGAGCTCGACGGCCTGCAGCGCGACCGTCAGGAGTGGCTGCTCGCGCTCGACACCGCGGACGACCAGCTCCTGCGTTCACTCGAGGGCGTCACGGCGCTCGACGGCGCCGTCCCGGCGTCCCGCATCCGCGCCGCCCTCACCGGCGACCGCGACCGCCGTCCCGCGCGCGACGCGCTGGCGGCGCTCGTCCTGGACGAGTTCCTCGCCGAGCGTCCCGAACCCGAGCTTCGCGCGCTCTCGGAGACCCCCGAGCTCGACGCGTGGCGCACGGCGTGGGCCGCCGCCGCGCGCACCCGTCGCCGCGAGCTGGACCGGCTCGCCGTGGAGCGAGCCGCGGCGCTGACCGAGCGAGGTCCCTTCGGCGACGGCGCGGAGGATCCGCGGCGCATCGCCTTCGAGCGGACGATCGCCGCCATCGAGGCGCGGGAGCTGGCCACGGAGCCGCCGCTCGCCGAGATCAACCGCGCCGTCCTCGCGCGGCTGCGCATGGCCCTGGCCCCGACCGCCGTCGAAGCCTTCGACGCGGCGTTCGCGCGCGAGCTTCATCCCGAGGTGCTCGACTCCGAGCGCTCCCTTCGATCGCTGCTGGAGTCGATCCTCGTCGATCCCGGACTTCCCTCGGAGTCGCGTGACTTCCTCGTCTCCCTCATCGCCCACCAGGAAGCGCGGACGCAATCGCCGCGCAAGGCGCTGCTGCGGGCCATGGCGTTCCGCGACGCCGCCGAGCGGACGGAGCGGATCGATCGCAGCGCCGCCGCTCGCCAGGCCCTCCTCCAGCGTGAGATCGCCGTCCTGGACGCCCGGGCCGCCTTCCGACGGGCGCTGACGCAGATCCTCCGCGACGCCCGCCGCGTCGTTCCCGATTCCTGCCGCGAGAGCGCCGGATCGATCGACCTGCGCCTCGACTCGCTGGCCTCGGAGGCAAGAATGGATGCCTGGCGCGCGGACGCGGCGCGCGCCGAGGCGGCGTCGAACGGCCTGCCCCGCACCGCCCCGCCGCCGCCCGCGGACCCAACCACCGTCGCGCCGAGCGACGAGCCCGGCACGACCGACGAACGAGCGCCCTGACGGCCATGAACGAGCGACCTGAACGACCTGAACGACCCGAACGCCACGAATGACATGAACGCCATGAACGACCTGCACGACATGAACGCCCTCCCGCGCATCGCCCATCCGCTCCCGCTCCCCTTCCGTCTCCTCGCCGCCGCCGCCCTGCTGTGCGCCGCGGCCTTCGCCGGCGCCACCACGCCTCCGGCCAGGGCCCCCGCCGCTCCGCCGGCGGCGCCGCCCACCGTCACCCCGGCGCCCGAACCGGAGCTGGTGGCCCGCGTCACCACGCCGCGCGGCACGTTCCGCTTCAAGCTGCACGCGAAGGAGACGCCGCTCACGGTGGCCAACTTCTGCAATCTCGCGAAGCGCGGCTTCTTCGACGGCCTGCCGATCTTCTCCCACACCCGCGTCCTCCGCAGCTCGGGGCGCCCCTTCCCGGAGTTCAACGCGGGCTACACCT
>CAZSVT010000050.1:0-14672 GCA_964610365.1 uncultured Isosphaeraceae bacterium | reverse complement strand
GGTCGCCCGCGCCGCCGGAGGCGGCGCGGACTTCGCCCAGCACCTTCTCCAGCCCGTCCTCGTTGCGGCCCACGACGGTCACGCCGGCGCCGCGCCCGGCGAAGGTCAGGGCCACCGCCCGGCCGATGCCCTGCGTCGCACCGCACACCATGGCGCGGAGGCCGTCGAGCCGGAAGGCATCGGCCCGGGCGGATGCGGAGGCGGCGGCGGTCGCGTTCATGGCGCGGACGATAGCAGGGCCATCCGGTGGCGTCGGGCGATGGCGTACCATCCGCGGGCCGTGGCGGCGCATCGGGCCGAACTGCTCGCGGATCTCGTCCGGAGGGCTTCCGCCGTTTCCGCCGACGAACGGGCGGCGTGGCTGCGCCGGGAGTGCGCCGGCGACGCGGCGCTGGCGGCGCGGGTCGTCGATGCGCTGCCCACCGACGGCAGCGCCTCGCCCACGCCCTCGCCGCTGCTGCGCCCGGTGGAGTCGATTCCCGAGTCGATGCGCCGCATCGGTCCGTACACCCTGCGCGGCGTGCTGGGCGAAGGAAGCTTCGGCGTCGTCTACCTGGCGGAGCAGAGCGAACCGATCCCCCGGCGCGTGGCGCTGAAGGTGCTGAAGCCCACGGCCACGGCGCGCGAGGTGATGGATCGGTTCGATCGCGAGCGCCGTCTCCTGGCGCGACTCGATCACCCAAGCATCGCCCACGTCCTCGACGCCGGCGTCGCCGAGGACGGTCGCCCGTGGTTCGCCATGGAGTTCGTGCGCGGCCTTCCGCTCCTGCGCCACTGCGACGAGCGGCGTCTCCCGGTGGAGGATCGCCTCCACCTGGTCCAGGAGATCTGCCGCGCCATCCACCACGCCCACCAGAACGGCGTGATCCATCGCGATCTCAAGCCCGGCAACATCCTCGTCTCCACCGGCATTCCCGGCGACGGCACGCCGCGCTGGGGCACGCCGAAGATCATCGACTTCGGCATCGCCGAGGCGCTGGTGGGCGACGACGCCGCGTCGGCGCCGCGCGCGGGGACGCTGGAGTTCATGTCGCCCGAGCAGGCCCTGGGGCGCGAGGTCGACACGCGCAGCGACCTCTACTCGCTCGGCGCCATCCTCTTCACCATGCTCGTGGGCGCGCCGCCGCTCGGTCGCGCCGACGGCGCCGATCCCACGGAGTTCGTGGAGCGGCTGCGGAGCTCCGAGGTGCCGTCCCCCTCGGCGGCGCTGGCGGCGCTCCCGGCGGACGCGGCGTGGGAGGTGGCCGCGAGCCGCTCCACCACGCCGTCGCGCCTCCTGCGCGCCCTTCGGGGCGACCTGGACTGGATCACGCTCCGCTGCCTCGCCGTGGATCCGGCGCGGCGCTACGACTCCGCGAGCGATCTCGCCGCCGACCTGGAGCGGCACTTCCGCCGCCGACCGGTGGAAGCGGCGCCGAATCGGGTGGGCTATCGGCTGGATCGCTTCGTGCGCCGGCACCAGGTGCCGGTGGCGGCGGCCCTGATCACCCTCGCCGTGCTCGTCGCCACCACGGTCATCGTGGCGATCTCGCTGCGCTCGACCATCCTCGCCCACCGTTCGGAACACGCCAGCGCCCAGGCGGCGCAGCGCGCCGGGCGCGAGGCCAACGACGCGCTCGGCGCGCTCCTCTCGCTGCTCACCAGCATCTCCCTCGATCGCTCCGCGCGCGGCGCCGCGATCACCGCCGACGAGCTCCTCTCCCAGGCGCGCGAGCGCATCATCGAGCCCTTCAAGGATCAGCCGCGGGCCCAGGCGATGGTGCGGCTGGCCCTGGCCAAGGCCCTCCTCTCGCTCGGGCACGACGACTCGGCGTCGCGGGAGGTCACGGCGGCGCAGGCGCTCCTGGGAACGCTCGGCGACGCGGCGGCGGCGGAGCGGATCGAGGCCCTGCGGACGCAGGCGGCGATCGACGAGCAGCGCGGCCGGGCGCCCGAGGCGCTGGCCGCCATCGACCAGGCCGCGGCGCTCCAGCGCCAGGTGGACGCCACCGACGCGCAGGCGTGGTGCGATCTCCTGCTCGATCGGGCGCGCGTGCTCGTCTCCTCCGGCGACGCCAGCGCCGCCCTGCGCGCCGTGTCGATGGCCCGGGAGTGGATCGCCCGGATCGAGGCGCCACCCGCGCGCCGTCGCGCCGCGTCGAGCGCCGCGTTCTTCGAGGCCCAGGCGCTGCTTCTGGCCGGTCGCTGGCGGGACGCCCTCGCGGCGATCCAGCCGAACCTCGACTTCAACCGCGCCACGCTCCCCGGACACTGGTGGGTGGCCGAGAGCAGCGCCGTGGAGGCCGCGGCGCTCATCGGCACGGGTCAGGTGGAGCGCGGCCGGGCGATCCTGGCGGAGGTCGAGGCGCCGCTGCGGGAGGCCCTCCCGCCGGGAGCCACGCCGCGCCGGACGATCGGATCGCTGGTGGCGGCCGCCTTCGAGTCGCAGGGCCTGGGCCCGGAGGCGGCGCGCTGGCGTTCGCTCGCCTCCAGGTGATAGAACCTCCGCCCGTGACCTCCACCGCCGCCGCCATCGTCCCGGTGACGATCACCGTCGCATCCGGTCCCGCGCGACCGCCGGTGCAGCTCGCCACCAACGGCGACTTCGTCATCGGCCGCGGCGCGGACTGCTTCCTTGCGCTCGACGATCCGACGGTCTCGAGGCACCACGCCCGTCTCTCCCTGCGCGACGGCCGACTCACGATCCAGGATCTCGAGTCCACGCACGGCGTCTGGGTCAACGGAGTGCGCATCGAGCGCGACGAGACGGCGGCGCTGCACGACCGCGACCTGGTGGGGCTCGGGCCCTGGTCGCTCCTCCTGCGCTTCGCGGACGGTGACGACGACCGGGGTCATGTCCTTCCCGAACCGAAGCCCGACGCCGCGACGCCGATGTCGCGCCCGGGCGCGCCGGGGGCGCCCGCGTCCACCGGCGACGCGAAGGGCGCCGCCTCCTCGTCGAGCGATCCGTACCGCACCCACCCCAGCATCTTCATCCGGCTCCGCGCCGACGGCACGCTCGATCGCCAGCTCGGCTGGGAGGAGTTCAACCGCACCTACGGACCGGTGATCGCCGGCTTCGCACGCAACGCCGGGCTCAAGCCGCAGGAAGTGGATGACATCATGCAGGATGTCATGCTCGGCTTCTTCCGCGTGGTGGACAACTTCGTCTACGACCCGAACAAGGGGCGCTTCCGCGGCTACCTGAAGCGCGTCACGCTGAACGCCATCCGCAGTCGGCGCCGTCGGCGGCGACCGCAGCAGAACGTTCCGGAGGAGATGGATCCGGCGGCGGAGGGCAGCGACCTCGAGACCGCATGGGAGCGCGAGTGGACCGAGCATCTCCTCCGCCGCGCGCTGGACGAGGTCCGCCTCACGGTGCAGCCCAAGACGATGAAGGCCTTCGAGCTCTACGGCATCAAGGGCATGCCCGCCGAGGCGGTGGCCCAGGAGACGGGAATGAGCGAGGCGGCGATCCGCCACGCCAAGATGCGCGTGCTGGATCAGCTGCGCGACTGCATCCGGAGACTTCGGGAAGAGGAAGGCTGAGCCGCGCCCCGCGCGCTCGGCCGGGAGGTTCGAATCATGATCGTCAGAGACACGATGCTCCGATCCTTCGGCGCGCTGGCCGCCGCCGTCGCCGTCGCCGCGGCGGTGGCCACCGCCATGCCGTCCACCGCGTCACCGGAACCCGTGCCGTCGGAACCGGCGCCATCGCCGGCACCGGAGTCCGCGCCGCAATCCGCGCCGCCGTCGTCGGCGCCCGCCCCCTCCGCCGCTCCGCCGGCCGCGCCGCCGTCGGCGCCCGCCGCGCCCACCGGACCCGGCGCATCGGAGGCGCCCGCGGCGCCGCCCGCCCGCAGCGCCACCGGGCTCGACGAGAACGCGGCCCGCGCCGTCCTGGGCCAGCTCGTGGGATTCTGGCGCGTGGCCGGTCGCAGCTTCGACGGACGCGGGCAGCCCACCGGCGATCTCTCCGGCAGCGCGGCCTATTCGTGGACGCTCGGCGGTCTCTTCCTCGGCGGCGAGCAGGTGCTCACCGACGGCCGCGAGATGGTCCAGTGGCTCGATCTCCTGGGCTTCAACGCCGTCACCCAGAACTTCTCACGCACGCTCCTCTCCGATCGCGACGCGGCGAACTACTGCTCCATCGGTCTCTGGGACGAACGCTCCCGGCTCCTCACCTTCATCACCGATCCGGTGCGCGGCCCCGACGGAACCGACCGGCGCATCCGCTCCACGCTGGTGCTCTCGAACGCGGACCGGCCCGCGTGGGAACTCGTCTACCTCGTCGGCTCGGGCGCGGACGAGCGGGAGGTGGCGTCGGTGAAGCTGGTGCTCACGCGCACCGCCGCGCCCGCGGGCACGCCGGCGCCGAGCGGACCGCTCATCCCGGGCGCTCCCGGTCAGGCCGCGCCGCGATCCTCGTCGCCCTTCGGCCCCGGGCCGATGTCCCCCGCGCAGGTCCAGGATCGACTGGACTCCGTGCTCCGTCAGCGCCAGCAGATGCAGCAGCAGATCGAGGACATGCGCCAACAGATGCGCACCATGTCCAACACGATGCGCCGGATCACCCAGCCCTGATCGGGCGGGACGCGAGGGAGGCGGACGGGGCGGCTCCGGCGATCCGGGAGCACCGGGCCGTTCAGCCCCAGTTGCCCAGCAGCGTGCCGAGGTCGTCGCCGTCCACCACGCCGTCGCCGTTGAAGTCGCCCTGCTTCGGCGCCGCCACTTCGAAGGTCACCTCGCGCGCCGAGCCGATGGCCGTCAGCGGCACCGCGGCGGGATGATCCTCCGGCGCGCCCGGCGGCGCCACCCAGCGCATCGAACCAAGCACCACGGCGATCGGTCCCGCCGCCACCTGCTTGGCGGTCGCCCAGCGCGTCGACTCGACCCGGAAACTGTTCGCGGCCGGGCCGAGCGGAATCGGCGGCTGCCACGAGGTGGCCGCGAGGGCCAGGCCGTCGCCTTCGCTGCTGGCGGACTGCTCGATCGCCGGCCCGCAGCCGTTGGCGCTCCATGACGCCAGCTCCAGGCGATCCGGCAGACCGGGAGCCCACGGGTTCGTCCAGGTGCATGCGGTGCTGCGCGGGACGTTCCGCGAGAACGCGGGAGGCGAGGTGACGGCCGGCGTCGGCGGGAGATCCGCGTCGGTGAGGGCCGACAGGTCCAGCGTGAACTCGCTCATGCTCTCCGTGCGTCCTCCGAGCACCTCGATGGTCCAGCTCCCGGAACCGAGCGTCTGGAGCTGCTCCAGCGTCGCGGCGCCGATGTCGGCGTACCACTCGTGGGCGCCCCGCCGCGTGAACGAAGTGCTGGTGACGAGCCATGGCTCCGGCCCCACGATCGTGGCGAGCACCTGTTGCGGGCTCTCGTCGCTCAGCTCCAGGCGCGCGAAGAGGTAGAAGGGACTGTTCCCTCCGGTGTCGGCCCACCGCAGCACGGTGATGGAAAGCGATCCGCTCGCCGTCTCCGCGGCCGTCGCCGCCGAGGTCGCCGCGACCGCTCCGAGACACGCCGCCATCGCCGCCGACCTCCACGAGGTCGTCCGCTCCATCCTGCACATCGGGCCCATGTCGTTCCTTCTCCCTCCTGCGCGTGCGGGTGCGCCGGGCGCTCCTCCTCGTGAGCGCCGCGCGGCGCTTCGCCGCAACCGCAGGTCAACGCACGGTACCGGCCCGCGACCCGCGCGTTCAAGGGTCCCTCCGCGGATATCGCGCGGCGGCACGGCCTCCGCCGCCCCGTACACTCGCGCCATGCCGACGACGCCCAGGGACTTTCCGAACCTCCGCGTCTTCGACCATCCCCTGATCCAGCACAAGTTGACGCTGGCCCGGCACCGGGAGACGCCGCCGGACGAGTTCCGACGCCTGCTCAACGAGATCGCCGGCCTCATGGTCTTCGAGGTCAGCCGCAACTTCCCCGTCGAGGGGCACGACATCGACACGCCGTTGGAACGCATGCGCGGCTCGCGCCTGGCGAAGCCCGTCACGCTCGCGCCGATCCTCCGCGCCGGCCTGGGCATGACCGACGGCATCCTGCGCCTCTTCCCCGAGGCGCGCGTGGGACACATCGGCATCCAGCGCGACGAGAACAGCCGCAAGCCGATCGACTACTACGCGAAGTTCCCGCCCGACGTGGCCGACGGCCCGGTGCTCGTCGTCGATCCGATGCTGGCCACCGGCGGCAGCGCGGTGCACGCGGTGGACCACCTCAAGCGCAAGGGGTGCCGCGACATCCAGATGGTCTGCCTGGTGGCGGCGCCGGAGGGCGTGCGCGCCATGCTCACCGCGCATTCCGAGGTGCCGATCCACACCGCGGCGCTCGATCGCCAGATCGACGACCGCGCCTTCATCCGGCCGGGCCTGGGCGACGCGGGCGACCGCATCTTCGGCACCATCGGCGCCTGACGGTCGCGCCCGGCCATCCGCCCCGATACGCTGCGCGCATGGCCGAGCAGAAGAACACGGAGTTCGATCGACCCGGCGGCTACGCGCTGCCGACGGGCGCCACGCTGGTGCAGCGCCGCGCCGCGGCCGACCTGGCGAGCGCGGACATCCGGCTCTTCGGCGACCGTGTTCCCGCGCACGCGGCAACCGGCGCGGCGGCGCCCCAGCCGGCCTTCCGCGCCGAGGCGCCCGACACGCGCCTCTACCAGGGCGACTGCCGCGACATCCTGCCGGTGCTCCCCGATCGCGGCTCGGTGGACCTGGTCTTCGCCGACCCGCCCTTCAACTGGGAGGTGCCCTACGACGGCTGGAAGGACGGGATGCCGCGCGACGCCTACGAGCGCTTCACCTTCGACTGGCTCGACGGATGCATCGAGGCGCTCGCGCCGCACGGATCGATCTGGGTGAACATCCCCGACGACACCGCCGCCGAGGTGGTCATGCATCTGAAGCGTCGCGGACTGGTGATGATCAACTGGTGCATCTGGCACTTCCGCTTCGGCCAGAACCGCGAGACCTCCTTCATCATGAGCAAGGTCCACGCGCTCTCCTTCGCCAAGGACCCGGACCGGCGGCTCTGGTTCCCCGAGCGCATCCTCGAGCCGAGCGATCGCGCCAGCATCTACGCCGATCCGCGCACGCAGGCCAAGGAGCGGAACGCGGGCAAGCGCGTGCCGATGGATGTCTGGTACGGGCCCTACTGGGGTCGCGTGCAGGGCAACAACAAGGAGCGCCGCGCGCAGCACCACAACCAGCTCCCGGAGGCCTACCTGGAGCGCATCATCCTGGCGTGCTCGGACGAGGGGTCGCTGGTGCTGGATCCGTTCTGCGGGAGCGGCACCACCTCCACCGTGGCCCGTGCCTACGGCCGCCGATCGATCACCATCGAGCACGGCGCCTCGAACGCCGCCAGCGCCTGGGAGCGCATCACGCGGATCGGCATGGCCCACAAGGGCAAGGCCCTCGGCGCCGCCAATCCCATCCATCCGCAGCGGGCCCGCGGCGAGCGGCGCCCCGCGGCGCCGGTCACGGAGCCTTCGACCGCGGCACCCAGGGAACATCCGGCGCGCCCAGCGCCAGGTTCGTGCGCCGCGCCAGTGCGAACAGCAGATCGCTCGCGCGATTGAGGAATCGCACCAGCGCCTCGCCGACGGGCTCGGCCTGCGCCAGCGTCACCACCGCTCGCTCCGCGCGGCGGCACTGCGTCCGGGCCAGGTGCAGCCGGGCCGCCAGCTCGCTCCCGCCCGGCAGCACGAAGGTCCGCAGCGGCGCGTTGCCCGAGTCGGCGTCGTCGATCCATCGTTCCGCGTCGCGCACATCCGCGTCGCCGATCCGGGTCACGCGATCCTCGAACTTGGACCCCGGCGGCGTGGCGAGGTCGGCGCCGACCTCGAAGAGCCGATGCTGGAGCACCTCCAGCAGGCGATCGATCGCGGTGAGCGTGGTCACATCCACCCGGCCGCCACCGTCGGCGCCGGCCATCCGCGCCGCCGTCTCCGCCCGGGCCCAGCCCACGCAGGAGTTCAGCTCGTCCACCGCGCCGTAGGCCTCGATCCGCGCGTCGTCCTTGCGGACGCGCCGATCGGAGAAGAGGCCGGTGGTGCCGTCGTCTCCCGTGCGGGTGTAGAGCTTCGACCGCTTCGCCGCGGACGATGCCTCGGCGCCGGATGCGCCGTGGCGGGGCGACGCGCCTCCCGTCGGCTCGTCAGTCGCCACGCAGCACCACCGCCGGCTCCCCCACGCTCGTCCCCTGCTCGTCGCGCCGCGAGTAGAGGAACCCCTTGCGCAGCGCTCCGGCGGCATGGGCCCCATCGGCGCGAAGGGCCACGAACGCCACCTGGTGCTGGGGTTCCAGCGAGAACGCCTGCTCGATCCGCCGCAGCGTCTCGCGGATGGCCTCCTCGGGCGTGCGACCGGCGCGCATGCCTTCGACCACCAGGAAGGAGCCGCAGACGGCGCTGATGAGCTCGCCCGTGCCGGTGGCCACGGCGGCGCCCGCGGCGGGATCCACGTAGAGGCCGTGACCGATGATGGGCGAGTCCCCCACCCGGCCCGGCAGCTTGAACGGCGTGCCGCTCGTCGAACAGGCGCCGGCCATCACGCCCGCGCGGTCCCGAACGAGCAGGCCGATCGTGTCATGCCCCCACCAGCGCATCTCCTGCGTCTGGAAGAGCCGGCCGCCGCCGCCCGGGTCGACCGGTCTCGGCCCCGGCGCCAGCGAAGCGTCCATCACTCCTTCGCGCTCCACGGCCGTGCCGGCCGCCAGCGCATCCCCCACCGCCTGCTCCATCCAGCGTCGCCACGCCTGCGCCGCCTCCGGCGCCAGGACCTCTTCGCGAAGTTCACCGGCGGCGTCGGCGAATCGGTCCGCGTCTTCTCCGGCGATCATCAGGTGCCGCGTCCGCTCCATCACCATGCGCGCCACGCGGACCGGATGCCGGTGGCGGCGCAGTCCGGCCACGCTCCCGGCGCGCCCCGGCGCGAGCATCACGCAGCCGTCGAGCGAGACGCGCCCCTCCGCGTCGGGCAGGCCGCCGTAACCCACGGAGTCCACCGCCGGGTCCTCCTCGGCCACGGTGCAGGCCGCGACCGCGGCGTCGAGGGCCTTCCCGCCCCCGGAGAGCGCCGGCCACGCCGCCTCGACGGCTCGGGCGGAGAAGGACCAGGTTCCGAGCATGAGTGGATCGGCCACGGGCCGGATTCTGCCCGGTGGGCCCCGGCCCGGCAAACTCCACGCCTCCGGGATTCCGGACCTCGACCGGCGGAGCCTCGGATCCGGGGCCTGTTTCAGGGGCTCCAGCTCATTGACCGGCCCTTCCGGGGACGATAGTGTGTGGCAACGGCAGTCGCCGCCGGCCCTTGATCCCAGGTCGCCGCGGCAAGGTGGCAGGTCTCCGCCGTCCTCTCCACAGGCCTGTCGGTTCGAGTCCGCTCATGCGATGGCGCGCCATCGCGGGGGCGGTGTGTTTCAGCATGCGGTCCTCGGACCGCGGAAAGGATCGGACATGAATCGAGTCGACCGTGCCCCGAAGGGCTTCACCATCATCGAGCTGCTGGTCGTGGTGGCGATCATCGCCATCCTGATCGCCATCCTGCTTCCGGCGATCTCCAGGGCTCGCGAGGAGGCGATGCAGACCCAGTCTCGCGTCAACCTCCGGAACATCGGCGTGGCCTGCGGCACCTACGGCGCCGACTTCGCCGACCGGCAGTGGACGCCCGCGTCCGACGACATCGGCACCTACCAGGGCAACTGCACCACCTTCACGCAGACCCGCTGCGCCCAGCAGTTCATCCTCGGACTCGACTCCACGGGCGTGGCTCGTGGATTCCTGATCCCCCAGGGTCCGCAGTGCCCCAACGCCGGCGGCTCCGCCAACTGCAACGTCTTCGAGGCGTACTGGCCGTGCGACTTCAAGACCGCCACCGGCAACTTCGGTGCGTGGCGCGTCCCGAACGCGAAGAGCTTCAACGGCTACGTGGGCAAGAAGTTCTACGACCCGGTCTTCTACGCCCCGAAGGACCGCATCACCCTGGAGCGCGCCCAGCCCTATCTGGACAGCGGCCAGGAGTTCGTCGGCGTGGCCCAGGACGCGATCCTGAGCAGCTACTGCTGGAGCCCGGCCGCGATGTGGGCTCCGACGGTTCTCTCCGCCAAGACCGGCTACGTGGCGCCCACCACGCTCGCCGGCGCATGGCGCACCCCCACGCAGGGTCAGGCGGCGTTCCCCGACAGCAAGACGCGCTGCCTGGAGCACAACCTGCTCCAGAGCGGACCCAGCGGCTACAACTCGGGCAACCCCGACGCGATGAGCCCGGCCAAGCGCGGCGACGGCGGCGTTCCCTGGTTCTTCAACCAGGGCAACTACTCCTCGCCGAACGTGCTCTTCTTCGACGGCAGCGTCCGCACCATGTCCGTCCGCGACGCCATGGACCTCGACGGCCGTCTGCTCAAGCAGAACCAGACGAGCGGCTGGAACCAGCGCGGCGCGTGGATCAAGAACACGCCGCTCGGACCCAAGGGCTACTACAGCGGCGCCAACATGACCCCGCCGCTGGACATCGAGCTCAACAACGCCGGCGGCAACAGCTTCCACGTGCTCACGACCGACGGCATCCTCGGTCGCGACACCGTGGGCGCGAAGTAAGCCCCGACCATCGTGCCTGATCCCACGCGGGGCCCGCTCGAGCGGGCCCCGCGTTCTTTTGGGCGCCGCGCCACTAGGATCCCGTCGCCATGTACATCGATCCGCACGTGCACATGGTGAGCCGCACCACCGACGACTACCGGCGCATGGCGCTGGCGGGATGCGTGGCGATCACCGAGCCGGCCTTCTGGGCGGGCTTCGACCGAAGCTCGGCGCAGGGCTTCTTCGACTACTTCCGTCTCCTCACGGAGACGGAACCCCGGCGCGCCGCGCAGTACGGCATCCGCCATCACTGCTGGCTCTGCATCAACCCGAAGGAGGCGGAGGATCCCGGCCTGGCGCGCGAAGTGCTGGCGCTGATCCCGGGATTCCTGGAGAAGCCCGGCGTGCTGGGCATCGGCGAGATCGGGCTCAACAAGAACAGCCGCAACGAACTCCAGATCCTCGAGGAGCACATCGCCCTGGCGGCGAAGCACCAGAAGCTCATCCTGGTGCACACGCCGCACCTGGAGGACAAGCTCAAGGGCACGAAGCTGATCCTCGATGCCCTGCGGAACCACCGGATCGATCCCGGTCGGGTGCTCATCGATCACGTGGAGGAGCACACCGTGCGGCTGGTCCTCGAGCGCGGCTTCTGGGCGGGCATGACCCTCTATCCCGACACCAAGTGCACGCCGGCCCGCGCGGCCGACATTATCGAGTGCCACGGGTCCGAGCGCCTCTGGCTCAACTCCGCCGGCGACTGGGGGCACAGCGATCCGCTCGCCGTGCCCAAGGCCCAGGCGGAGCTCCGCCGTCGCCACCACGCCGAGTCGCTGGTGCGCACGGTGACCTTCGACAACCCGCTCCGATTCCTCTCCCAGTCCGGCCGCTTCAGCGCGGAGCCCCTGGTGCCGACGGCGCCCGACCTCGCCCGCTGATCCGTACGATTCCGGAGATGCCCACCGACCACGCCGAGGGCGCTGGAGGCGGTCGGTCGCGCCGAGGATTGACCCTCGTCGCCATGACCGGATCGCTGTCGATGATCTTCATCGACATCACCGTGGTGGGCGTGGCACTGCCCACGATCGGCGCCGACCTGGGCATGAGCTCCACCGCCCTGCCGTGGGTGGTCAACGCGTACCTGCTCACGATGGCCAGCCTGGTGGCGCTCGGCGGCCGCGTCGCCGATCGCATCGGCCGCGTCGCCGCGTTCGTGGCCGGCGTCCTCATCTTCGCCGCGGCGAGCGCGGCGTGCGGACTGGCCGGGTCGGCGGCGGTGCTCCTGGCCGGTCGCGCCGCCCAGGGCCTGGGCGCGGCGCTGATGCAGCCGGCGTCGGGTGCGATCGTGGTCGGCTCGTACTCCCCCGGCGAGCGCGGGAAGGCGATGGCCATCTACGTGGGAATCCCCCTGCTCTTCATGGTGCTGGGCCCGGTCATCGGCGGCGAGCTGACGCAGCGGTTCTCGTGGCGCTGGTGCTTCTGGGTGAACATCCCCATCGCCGCCGCGTCGCTGGCACTCACCGCGATCGCCCGTCCGAAGGACCCCGCTCGCGCGTCCGCGGGCGCCGCCGGCCCCGCGCCGTCCGGCGCCCGCCGGGCGGATCTCCTCGGCGCCGCGATGCTCGTCACGGGTCTGCCCGCGCTCGTGCTGGGCATCATGCAGGGCTCGGCCTGGGGTTGGTCCACCGCGCCCGTCCTGGCCCTCCTTGCGGGAGGTGCGGCGCTCACCACGCTCTTCACGCTGCGCGAGTGGAATCGGAGCCGCCCCCTGCTGGCGGTGGGACTCTTCCGCGACCGCGGGCTGCTCGCCAACGCGCTCGTCCTCTTCCTGATGCAGTTCGCCATGGCGGGGCTGGTGGTCCAGGGTTCGGTCTACGCGCAGAGCGTGCTGGGCTTCGACGCGCGCCGGGCGGGACTCTCGCTGCTCCCGCTCCTGGTGCCCACGCTCTTCGTGGTGCATGTCGCCGGGCGCCTCTATGACCGCGTGGGCGTGGCGATTCCCACGATCGTCGGCACCGCGGCGGCCACGGCCGGCGTGGCGATCATCGCCCTCGGCGCCTGGATCCGAAGCGAGTGGATCATCGCCCTGGGCATGGCCACCATGAGCACCGGGATCGGATTCGTCATGAGTCCCACCAACACCGACAGCCTGAGCCGCGTTCCCCCCGAGACTCGCGCCCAGGTCTCCGGACTCATCCAGACGATGCGCCACGTGGGAGGCGCCGTGGGCGTCGCGGTCGTCGGCGCCGCGGTGCTGACGGTGGAGCGCCGGCTCCTGGGCGCGGGCGGCGCATCGGCCGGCGCCTCGGGCGCGCCGGTCGGCGCGGGCCCCGATCCCGTCGCCGCCCAGGCCGCCGCCACGGCCGTCGGCTACGCCGTCGCCGCGCTCGCCTGCGGCGGGGCATTCGCCGCGGCCCTCGGCCTCCATCGGCGCCCGTCGAGCCGGGCGGCAACGGAACTGGCGACCCGCCCTTCTTCCACGGCGGCGCTGCCGTGAGCGGCCGACCGCGCGTGGTGATCGTGGGCGGCGGCTTCGGCGGACTCCAGTGCGCGCACGCCCTGCGCGGCGCCGACTGCGACGTCGTCCTCGTCGATCGACGGAATCACCACACCTTCCAGCCGCTCCTCTACCAGGTGGCCACGGCGGCGCTGGCGCCGTCGGAGGTGGGCTATCCCATCCGCCGCGTCTTCCGCAACCAGTCGAACGTGACCGTGGTCCTGGGCGAGGTGGAGGCCATCGATCCCGCGGCGCGCACGCTGACCATCCGCGAAGGCTCCTCGTCGGGCGGCGGCGCGCTCGCGGCGCGGTCCATCGGCTACGACTTCCTGGTCCTCGCCGCGGGCGCGAGCACGCACTACTTCGGTCACGACGACTGGGCCCCGCTCGCGCCGAGCCTGAAGACGCTGGAGGACGCCGTGACCATCCGGGGGCGGATCCTGGAGGCCTTCGAGCGCGCGGAACTGGTGAACGACGAGGCGCGCCGCCGGTGGCTGCTCACCTTCGTCGTGGTCGGCGCCGGTCCCACGGGCGTGGAGCTCGCGGGGGCCATCAAGGAGCTCGCCGTCGACTCGATCGCCCGCGACTTCCGGCGCGTGGACACCACCGCGGCGCGCGTCATCCTCGTGGAGGGCGGCGATCGCGTCCTCCCGGCGATGGATCCATCGCTCTCGGAGAGCGCCCAGCGCACGCTGGAGCGCCTCGGCGTCGAGGTTCGGCTCCGATCCATGGTCACCGCCGTCGACGATCGCGGCATCGCCGTGGGCGGCGCGCGTCTCGATGCGGCGAACGTGGTCTGGGCGGCGGGCGTGCGCGCCTCGCCGCTCGGGTCGCGACTCGGGGCGCCGATGGACCCGGCCGGGCGCGTGCGCACGCAGCCCGATCTCACGGTCCCCGGCCATCCCGAGATCTTCATCGTCGGCGACATGGCCCGCGTGGAGCAGCCGAACGGCGCAACGGTCCCGGGCGTGGCGCCCGCGGCGATGCAGATGGGTCGCTTCGCCGGCCGGTCCATCCGGGACCGGATCGAGGGCCGCCGCCCTCCCGAGCGCTTCCACTACCGCGACAAGGGCTCGCTCGCAACGATCGGTCGCTCCGCCGCCGTGGCCCAGGTGGCCGGCATCCGCTTCCGCGGCTTCCTGGCGTGGTTCCTCTGGGGCGCCATCCACCTCACCTTCCTGGTCGGATTCCGAAACCGCATCGTCACGATGTTCAGCTGGTTCCTCAGCTACCTCTTCTTCACGAAGGGAAGCCGCCTCATCACCGCGGCACCGGAGGCGCCGCCGCCGCGCCGGGTTAGCATCGACGCCATGTCCGACGCCGCGTCGCCGATGGTGGGCATCATCATGGGCAGCCAGAGCGACTGGGAGACCATGCAGCACGCGGCGCGCGTGCTGGAGGAACTCGGCGTGCCCGCGGAGACGCGCGTGGTCTCCGCCCTACCCCCCCCCGATCTCATCTACGAATTTGCGTCGGCCGCGGCGACGCGCGGGTCGAGCCGCCAGCGCTGGATCTCTCCGCGCAGCTCGAGGGGCTCGATCCGGACGTCCACCAGGCCCACCGGCAGGACGGTCGCGCCGCTGCAGAAAGGGCTCATGCGCGCGGCGCCGGCGAGCGCCT
>CAZSVT010000049.1:0-14711 GCA_964610365.1 uncultured Isosphaeraceae bacterium | reverse complement strand
GCCGCTGCGATCAGACGCGGTAGTAGTCACGGTACCACTCGACGAACCGCCGCACGCCCTCCTCCACCGTCACCTTCGGCGCGTAGCCGATGTCGCGGCCCAGGGCCGTCGCGTCGGCGAAGGTGTCGGGCACGTCGCCCGGCTGGAGGGGGAGCATCTTCTTCTGCGCCGTGCGGCCGAGACACCGCTCCAGCGTCTCGATGTAGACGGTGAGTTCCACCGGACGGCTGCACCCGATGTTGTAGATCCGCCACGGCGCGTGCGACGAGGCGGGATCCGGCGCGTCGGTGCGGTACGCGGGATCCGGCGTCGCGGGGCGATCCAGGGCCCGCACCACGCCCTCCACGATGTCGTCCACGAAGGTGAAGTCGCGGCGATGCTTTCCGTAGTTGAAGACCTCGATGGGCTCTCCCGCGAGGATGGCCTTCGTGAACTTGAAGAGCGCCATGTCGGGGCGACCCCACGGTCCGTAGACGGTGAAGAAGCGCAGGCCGGTGGTGGGCAGTCCGAAGAGATGGCTGTAGCTGTGGGCCATCAGCTCGTTGGCCTTCTTCGTGGCGGCGTAGAGCGAGAGCGGGTGGTCGACGCCGTCGTGCTCGCTGAAGGGCATCCTCGAGTTCGATCCATAGACCGAGCTGGTGCTGGCGTAGACCAGGTGCTGCACGCCGTGGTGCCGGCAACCCTCCAGGACATGGAGCGTGCCGATGAGGTTCGAATCGGCGTAGCTGTGCGGATTCTCCACCGCGTAGCGCACGCCCGCCTGCGCCGCCAGGTGCACCACGCGATCGAATGCCCCGGCGCGGAAGAGTGACTCCATCCCGGCGCGGTCGGCCAGGTCGAGCTTCACGAAGTCGAACCCCGCGCGGGCGGTGAGGCGACCCAGCCGCGCCGCCTTCAGCGCGGGGTCGTAGTAGGCGTTCAGGTTGTCCAGTCCGGTCACCGTGTCGCCACGGTCCAGCAGCCGATGGCAGGTGAACGAGCCGATGAAACCGGCGGCGCCGGTGACGAGCACCTTCATTGCGCGGATGGTAGCAGCGCGTTCGCCGCCGACCGGTTCGCGGCGTCGCCGAGGGCGCGGCGCGGCGCCCGCGCCGCGGGGTCGGCCATGCGGCGCAGCCAGAGCTCCAGCACCAGCAGCGGCCAGACGCGGTAGATGGAGAAGTTCGACGCGGCCGACTGGTGCTCCACGAGCGCCTCGAGCGCCGCGCGGTCCACGAGCGCCGCGGTCCGCCCGGCGCGGTCCAGCAGCAGGTCCCGCGCCATCGACATGAGCTGCGGAGCGCTCCACGCATTGCTGGGAAGCCCGAAGCCCATCTTGCGCCGTTGCATCCACTCCGGCGGGAGGTAGCGCGACGCGAGGCGCTTGAGGATGCGCTTCGTCTCGCCCGGCGGGCGCCAGCAGCTCTCCTCGCTCACGCCCATGGCGAATTCGGCGACGGACTTGTCCAGGAGCGGGGAGCGCACCTCGAGCGAATGCCGCATGCTCATGCGGTCCACCTTCGCCAGCACGGCGCCGGGCATGTAGGTGGTGGCGTCGAGCGTCCGCATGCGGTGGAGGAGCGGACGCGACGGGTCGTTCAGCCCGCGGCGCCACGCGGCGAGCTCCTCGGCGATCGGCGCCGGCAATCCGCCCACCAGTTTCGCCACGTCGTCGGGCATCCAGATGAGCCAGCGGGGCGAGAGGTAGGCGTCGGCGGGGGAGTGCAGATGACGCCCGCGCACGCGGGCGACGAACCGCGCGCGGAGTCGCGCCCAGCCGAAGCCCTGCTCGTTGATGGTGTCGCGGTAGCGCCCGTAGCCGCCGAAGAGCTCGTCGCCGCCGTCGCCGGAGATGGCCACGGTGACGAACTGCCGGGCGAAGCGGCAGAGGAGCCAGGTGGGCAGGCAGCTCGAATCGCCGTTGGGTTCGTCCAGCTCCGCCGCGATGCGCTGGACGAGGTCCACGGCGTCGGGCTCGAGCACCTCGTCGCGATGGGTGGTGCCCAGGAGCGCGGCGGTCTCGCGCGCGAACTCGTGCTCGGTGTCGCGCGTGCCGCCGAAACCGATCGAGAAGCTGTCGACGGGACGGCCCAGTTCGCGCCGGATCATGGCCACCACCAGCGAGCTGTCCACGCCGCCGGAGAGGAACGCCCCCAGCGGCACGTCGCTCATGAGCCGCTTCTCCACGGCCGAGAGCAGCAGTGTGCGCAGCCGCTCCTCCTCCTCGGCTTCGGAGAGCGATGAGGGCCGGCGCACGGGCCCGACCGCGTCGAAGGTCCAGTAGCGCGTGGAGCGGATCGGCGGCGGCGCGGTGATCGCGGGACCGCCGGCGCCCGCGCGGGCGCCGTCGCGTTCCGCCAGGGCCGGCAGCTCCACGAGCGCGAACGAGCCCGCCTCCAGCTTGCGCACGCCGCGCCAGATGGAGCGCGGCGCATGCACGTACTGCAGGAGCAGGTACTCGGCGAGGGCGTCGTGGTCCACCTCGCCGCGGAATCCCGGCAGCACGGTCAAGGCGTGCAGTTCGCTGGCGAAGGCCAGCAGCCCTCCTTCGCAGCACCAGTAGAGGGGCTTCTTCCCGAACGGATCCCGCGCCAGCAGCAGTCGACCTTCGCGCCGATTCCATGCGGCAAAGGCGAACATGCCGTCGAGGCGGTTCATCTTCGCGGCGATCGACTCCGGCGCCATCGACTCGAAGAGGTGCGGCAGGATCTCCGTGTCGGTGCGCGAACGGAAGCGGTGGCCGGCGCGCTCGAGTTCGCTCTTCACCGGCTGGAAGCCGTAGATCTCCCCGTTGAAGACCACCTGCACCGAGCCGTCCTCGTTGCCCATCGGCTGGCGCCCCTCGGGGCGGAGGTCGATGATGCTGAGGCGCCGATGTCCGAGCGACACGCGGCCGTCGGGCGAGGTCCAGACGCCCGCGTCATCGGGGCCGCGATGCTCCATCGTGTCGCGCATCGCCGCACAGAGCGATTCCAGCCGCTCGCGACCGAGCGTGCCGCCGAGGTCGATGATGCCGTTGATGCCGCACATGCGAGGCTGCGCCGCGAGCGGTCATGATAGCCGCGCGGCGTCCGGACTCCCCGTCGACGGACGGCGCGCGATCGCTTCGGCCAGGCCCAGGAAGAGCCCCCAGACGAGCAGACCGTCGCGGGTCCAGAGCCAGTAGTCGATGCTCTGCGAGAGCAGGAAGAAGATCCAGATGGACGCCGCCAGCGCGCTGCGCCGCCATGCCGCGACGGTGCGCCACGCCACGAGCGCGACGAGCGGAACGGCCAGCAGGCCCAGCTCCACGGTCCACTCCAGCCACACCACATGCAGGTTGCCCCAGTCCTCCGGCATCGTTCCGAGGCGGCGCCCCTCGTCGATGAATCCGGCGCCGCCGCCGCAGCCCCAGCCGAGCGGGCGCCAGCCGGTGGCGTCGAGCGTGTCCAGCGTCCAGCGCGTCATCTCCGTGCGGCGCCCGAAGGAGAGCCAGCTTCCGCCGGTGGCCTTGAACGCCAGGTAGTCGCGCAGCTGCGACGAGGAGGCGATGGCCACGGCGCCGGCGCCGAGGATCACCGCCGCGGCGATCCAGCCGCCGCGCCGGCCGCGGCGCGCGGGCGCCGTCCGCCGTGCGTCGCGCCGTCGGAGGAGGAGCATCACCGCCGAGGCGATCACCAGCGCCGCCGCCGCCGATCGACTGCCGGTGGCCACGATGCCGACGGCGCAGGCGGCAAGCCACGCGAAGGCGCCGCGCGCCAGCGCCGCCACCGCCACGAGCCCCAGCACCATGCCGGCGAAGCTGGGGAACTGTCCGCCCACCTGGATGAACTGCCCCTTGGCCGTCCACGCGGCGCGGGCCGTGCCGACGAGGACGAGGGCGCCCAGCAGCGAGATCGCCGGGAGCGCGGCCCGGGCGCCGCCGGCGCGCACCACGCACCAGGAGGCCATGAACGCCAGCGCGAAGCGCGCGCCCTGGATGAGGCCGATCACCTGCGGGCGCCACTCGGCGTCGGGCGCCTGGGGCAGTCCGCCCGCCGCCAGGCACGCCGTCACCAGGGCCAGCGCGGCGATCACGCCCGTGCTCGGCGCGCGCCGCGACGCCACGACGGCCAGAAGGAGCGCGCCGGAGATCCAGAGATCGTTCCACCCGGCGTAGGGCGGGAGGAACGCGCCGCGCGGATCGTTGAAGTCCCACGCGAACCAGTCGCCCACGCGATCGGTGGACCACGCGATGGCCACCGCCGCGGCCAGCAGCCACGGCGCGAGACGCTCCAGCGGCGGCGGTCCCGCGCCGTCGAAGCGCGTGGCGAGGAGATCGACGAGCCGATCGGAACCGGCGCGGAATCGCGGGTCGGCGCGGCGCAGCAGGACGACGGCGGCCACGGTGGCGGCGCCGGCCAGGAGGAGCAGGAGCGTGGTGGGGCGCCAGGGTCCCTCGAGCCGGTAGGCGCGGCCGTTCGCGGTCGGATCGGAGCCGTCGGGCGTGGAGAAGTAGAGCTGGCCCTTCCAGAGGCTCCATCGACCGCCGCCCTGCGCGCGGATCGACGCGTGCGGCGTGCGCGCCGGACCCAGCGGCGCCTCGTCCTCGTGCAGCGTCGCCTCGCACGGGAAGATCGAGCGATCGCCCTCCGCCACCACCGACGCGAACCCGCCGCGCAGCAGCGGTTCCTTCGTGCGCCAGGCCAGCCCCTCGTCGCGCACCGTGATCGCCGGATCGATGGAGACCGCGCCGCGGAGGAGACCGGCGCCCAGGACGATCGCCGCCAGGTCGAGCAGGAGCGCCACCGCGGCCAGGGCCCGCGCGGCGCGTGCGCCGGAGGTCAAGGAGGCGCTCCGGTCGGGCGGTACTCCGCCACCGCGCGCTCCAGCACGCGGCGCGCCGCGGCCACGTCCTGCTGGTCCACGGCGAACTCCAGTTCGTGCAGCAGGGCCAGCGTGCGCTCCCAGCCGGGGTGCGAATCGCGCGAGCGCATGATCTGCGGATGCGCGGTGCCGTCCACATCGCGCCCGATGAGCAGTTCCTCCACCAGCTTCTCGCCGGGACGCAGGCCGGTGAAGACGATCTCGATGTCGCCGTCGGGGTGCTCGGCGTCGCGGACGGAGTGCCCGGAGAGGAGCACCATGTTGCGCGCCAGGTCGACGATGCGCACCGGTTCGCCCATCTCCAGCACCAGCACCTCGCCGCTGCGACCCATCGAGGCCGCCTGGAGCACCAGCTCGCTCGCCTCCGGGATGGTCATGAAGTAGCGCGTGACCTCCGGATGCGTCACGGTGACCGGACCGCCCGCCTCGATCTGGCGGCGGAAGAGCGGCACCACGCTGCCGGAGGAGTCGAGGACGTTCCCGAAGCGGACGTTCACGCAGCGCATCGGGCTTCCGCGCGACGCGATCCCCTGGAGCACCATCTCCGCGAAGCGCTTGCTGGCCCCCATGACGCTCGTGGGGCGCACCGCCTTGTCGGTGGAGATGAGCACGAAGGTGCGCACGCCCGCCGCCTCGGCCGCCTCCGCCGCGCGCCAGGTCCCCAGCACGTTGTTGCGCAGCCCGGCGAGCTCGTTCGACTCCACCAGGGGCACATGCTTGTACGCCGCCGCGTGGTAGACGGTCTCCACCGCGTTGCGGCGCATGATCCGCTCCAGCGACGCCCCTTCCTCCACCGACGCCAGGATCGATTCGAGGCGCACCGGCGTGCCGCGCGCCGCGGCCCGCGCCTCGGCGTCGATGGTGTAGAGGTTGAACTCGCTCGAGTCGAGCATCACCAGCCGCGCCGGGCGCTTGCGCAGGATCTGCCGGCAGAGCTCGCTGCCGATCGATCCGCCGGCGCCGGTGACCATCACGCTGCGCTCCTCGACGGTGCCGGAGACGAGGCGCGGATCCGGCGGCACGGGCGACCGACCCAGGAGGTCCTCGATGGCCACGGGGCGGACCTGGTCGATGCGGGCGCGCCCCTCGGCGATCTCGCGCAGCGACGGCACGGTGAGGACGCGGAGGTCGAGGGCGCGGAGCGAATCCACGATCTCGCGCCGGCGCCGCGCTCCCACCGAAGGCAGCGCGAGCATGGCGGTGGTCACGCGATGACGGGCCACCAGGTCCTTGAGGCGGGATGGATCGTGCACCGGCACGCCGCGGATGCGACGCCCGTGCAGGCCCGGGTCGTCGTCCACCATGAAGGCCACCGCGCGGACCGGATCCGCGGAGAGGAGGGAGACGAGCCCGGCGCCGGCTTCACCGGCGCCGTAGACGAAGACATGCTCGCGATCGACGGCGCGCCCGGAGCGCAGGACGGTCCGGATCGCGAAGCGCACCAGCGTGCATCCGACGCCGGCGAGGATGGCGAATCCGACGAAGGAACCGCGCGTGATGGCGGCGCCGCGATCGGGAAGCAGGAAGCTCGCCGCCACCAGCACCACCGTGGTGAGGCCCAGGCCCTTGGCCAGGGGGATCAGCGTCCGCGGACCGAGGTAGCGCACCACCTCGCGGTAGAGCCCGACCGCCGCCAGCGAGAACACGCCCACCAGCGGGGCCAGCAGCATCAGCGGCCAGTAGGCCTCGAGGTTCGGGACGAGCGTTCCGTGGCGCAGGGCCACGCCGCCCGCGAGGGCCAGGAGCAGCACCACCGCGTCCGCCGCCCCGAGGAGCGCCTGCTTCTGCCGGCGCGAGAGCCGATCCGCCCATCGGACCATGCGGCAAGCCTATCACCCGACCGCGCCGGGGCCACGGAGGGACGCGGCGCTCCGAAGGGCCGCTCGCTCCGCGGTCTCCGCCGCCACGGCCGCCATGCGTCGCATCGTCGCCTCGTCGATCGTGGGATGGACCAGGAAGGCGATCGTCTCCTCGCCCACCGCGACGGCGGCGGGCAGGCGCGCGGCCGGTGCGAGACCGGCGTCCGTGAACGCGCGCTCGCGGTAGATCTCCGGGCAGACGCCCACGCTGCACGGCACGCCCGCCTCTTCCAGCGCCAGCATCAGCCGGTCGCGCGACCATCCGGGCGCCAGCGCCTCGCGGCGCACCGTGGCGGCGAGGCGATAGAAGACATGGCCTTCGCGCGACGAGGGCCACGGCACCTCCAGCGCCGGCGAACCCTCGAGCGCCGAGCGCAGGATCTCCGCGTTGCGGCGCCGCGCCGCGATCCATCCGTCCAGCCGGCGCAGCTGCACGCGACCGAGCGCCGCCTGCATCTCCGTCATGCGGTGATTGGAGCCGAAGCCCTCCACGAGCCATCGGAAGCCCGGCTCGTGCGGGCGCTCGAAGGTGGTGCTCCAGGACTTCCCGTGTTGCGAGAGGCTCCAGGCGCGGCGCCACAGCTCGCGGTCCGGCGTGGCCAGGAGGCCGCCTTCGCCGCCGGTGGTCATGAGCTTGTCCTGGCAGAAGGACCAGCTGGCGAAGTGGCCGAAGGTGCCGATCGGGCGCCCGTCGATGGTCGCGCCGTGGGCCTGTGCGCAATCCTCCACCACCAGGAGGTTGCGCCGCGACGCGAGCTCCATGATCGCCGGCATGTCGCACGGCCAGCCGCCCAGGTGCACCGGCATGATCGCCTTCGTGCGCGGCGTGATCCGGGCCGCGATGGTCTCCACCGTGAGGTTCTGCGATCGGCGGTCGATGTCCGCGAAGACAGGCGTGGCGCCCACCAGCACCACGCTCGTGGCGCTCGCCACGTAGCTGCGCGGGGAGACGATCACCTCGTGACCGGCGCCGAGGCCCAGCGCCCGCAGCGCCACCTCCAGGGAGACGCTGCCGTTCGCCATGGCCAGGGCGTGGCCCGTGGCGAAGCGCCGGCACCACTCCTCCTCGAAGCGGCGGCACTCCTCGCCCGTCCACCAGTTGACGCGTCCGCTGCGGAGCACGCGCGCCGCCGCCTCCACCATCTCCTCGTCGAAGTGGGGCCACGGTGCCGCGTGCAGCAGGTTGGCGGCCATGCGTTCAGGGTAGCAGCGCCGCGCGGCCACCCCGCGCCGGCGCTGCGGGCCGCCGCGCCGTCCTTCAGGCGCGGCGCGAGGCCGCGGTGGATTCCACCGGCCGCGCGGGGACGCCGACCACGGTGGTCCGATCCGCGACCGGCGCCATCACCGCGGCGCCGGCGCCGACGATCGAGTCGGCGCCGATCACGATCTCGTGGCGGATCGACGCGCCGATCCCGATCCAGCTCCGCGCGCCCACCTGCACGCCTCCGCCCAGTCTCGCGCCGGGCGAGACATGCACGCCGTCGCCGAGGACGCAGTCATGGTCCACCGAGCAGGCGTGATTCAGGATGCAGCCGCGGCCGATGCGGGCGTCGGCGGCCACGATCGCGCCGGGCAGGATCACCGTGCCCGCGCCGATTCGCGCCATGGGGCTCACCACCGCGTGCGGCGAGATGAGCACGGGATTGTCCACGCCCGCGAGCTCGAACCGTTCGATCCACTGGATCCGCAGGGCGTTGTCGCCGACGGCCACGATCGCCGCGGCGCCGGGCGCGGCGTCGAGCGCCGCCGGGAAGGGACCCGCCACGAACCACGATCCCACGCGCTGTCCGCTGGGAAGGCGATCGTCGAGGAGACGCACCTCGTTCCAGCCGGAAGCGATGGCCGCTTCCGCCACCACCTTGCCGTGACCGCCCGCGCCGAGCACGAAGAGGAGCGGCCCCGCGCGAGGGCTCATGACCGGCTCCCCTGGAATCGATCCATCGTGGCCCGCCCCTCGGCGGTGGCCTCGGCGGGCCGGAAGAGCTGGCCGACGGTCATGCCGAGGATGCGCAGATCGAGCAGGAGCGACCGGTGATCCACGTACCAGACATCCATCGCCAGCCGCGCCTCCCAGTCCACGCGATTGCGACCGTGCACCTGCGCCCACCCGGTGATGCCGGGGCGCACCTCGTGCCGGCGCGCCTGTTCCGCGGTGTAGAGCGGCAGGTACTCCATGAGCAGCGGGCGCGGACCCACGAGGCTCATCTCGCCGCGCAGCACGTTCCACAGTTCCGGGAGTTCGTCGAGTCCGCTCGCGCGGAGCGCGCGGCCGAAGCGGTCGAGCCGCGCGGCGTCGTCCGCCGGAGCGCCCGGCGCGGCCTCGCGCATCGTGCGGAACTTGAGCAGCGTGAACGGTCGGCCATGGAGCCCCGGCCGCGCCTGCCGGAAGAGGATGGGCCGGCCCAGGCGCCACGCGATCAGGAAGGCGATCACCGCCATCACGGGCGCCGCGATCAGGAGCAGCACCGAGGCGAGCGCAAGGTCCATGAGGCGCTGGGCCACCGCGTCATCGTAGCGTCGCGGGGCGCGGCACCCGTCGCCGTGACGCGCAGCGCGGAGGTCGATCGCGGCGCCGCTCACGCCCGATCACCCCGCCGCGGCGTCGGCGCGGCACGATGGGAGGCGGCGAGGGACTCGGCGAGCGCGGCGTGATGGAACGCCGCCAGCGCCTCGGCCAGCGCCGCGGGATCGAACTCGGCCACCGCGCGGGCGCGGGCCCGTTCGCCCAGTCGCCGTCGAAGCGCCGGATCGTCGAGCAGCCGCGCGGTGAGCGACGCGATGGCGTCGACATCGCCGGGCGGATGGAGCAGGCCCGTCTCGCCGTCCACCACTGCGTCGACGAGGCCGTAGATCCGGCTGGCCACCGCCGGGATCCCGCACGCCGCCGCCTCGATGATGGTGCTTCCGAATCCCTCGCGATGGCTGGGCAGGAGCAGGAGATCCGCGGCGGCCATGAAGCGCTCGGGCTCGCGCGTGGCGCCGGGCAGGGCCACGCGGGGGCGCAGCGCCGGGTCGAGCGCCTCGACGAACGCGGCGGCGCCCTCGTCGGGTCCCACCAGCCAGAGGCGCAGCGCCGGGCGCCGGGAGGCGAGCCGGGCGAACGCGGCGAGGAGCTCGGGCACGCCCTTGTCGCGCGTGAGTCGACCGAGGAAGAGGAGCACCTCGTCGTCGGGGGCGGCGCCGAGTTCGCGCCGCACCTCGGTCCGCCGTTCGGCGTCGGGTCGGAAGCGCCGCCCATCGACGCCGCTGATCGACCCGGCGCCGAGCACGCACAGTCGCTCCCGCGGCGCGATGCCCTCGGCGGCGAGGAAGTCGGCCTGCGACGCGCTGTCGGCCAGGAGATGGGTGGCGGCGCGCGCCGTGTGCCGATCGAGCGCGCGCAGCAGCCGGCGCCAGGGACCGCGCGCCGTGGCCCAGACCTGCCCGGTGAAGGTGTGGATGCGGACGGGGATCCCGGCGCTGCGCGCGGCGCCCATCGCCAGCAGTCCCGCCTTGGGCGTCTGCGAGTGGACGAGGTCGAATCGCTCGCGGGCCATGATCGATCGCAGGGCGCGCCGCGCCCGCAGATCGGACCAGGGCGAGGGCCGGCGGGCCATCGGCAGGTCGATCGCCCGGGCGCGGACGCCCATGCGGCGCACGAGCGCCTCGTCGGCGCCGGAGGCGATGAGCGTGAGGTCGAAGGACTCCTCGGCGCGGCGCAGCAGCACCGGCCAGAAGGCCTCGAGCGTCATGGCCGCCGCGGTCACGACGGCGAGTCGTGGTCGGGCCATCGGCCGCTCCGTGCAAGTTCCCGCCAGCGGGGGCGCTCCTCCGGCGGCAGGGCGATCACGCCGCGCGGCCCGCGCGCCGGTCGCAGCGCCGCCGCGAGATCGCGCAGCCAGAGGAGGAACGCGGCGCCGCCGCCGCGATGGAGGCGCACCGCGCGCCGCCGGAATCGCCGCGCCGCCGCCGCGGCGCGCGGGCTCGAGGGCTCGCGGTAGCCGAGCAGGGGACGCTCGAGGTTGGCGTAGCGCGAGGTGGGCGCGGCGCGCAGCAGCAGCTCCTGGTCCTGGGCGCGCTCGAATCGCTCGTCGTAGCGGTGGCGCCGGAACCACGCGGTGCGGCCGAGGAAGGTGGGATGGGCGATCGGCACGCCGCGCGAGGCGCGGCGCATGATCGACTCGTGGTGCGCGGGGAAGCGGCGCAGGGCCGTCGGCTCGTCGCCCGAGAGCACCACCACCGCGCTGCCCACCAGGTCGAGCGCGTCGTCCGCGGCCAGCGCCGCCGCCTGCCGCGCCAGGCGGTCGGGATGGGCCGCGTCGTCGGCGTCCATGCGGGCGATGAGCGTGCCGCTCGCCGCGTCGATGCCCTGGTTGAGGCGCCGAGGGAGGCCGAGTCGCCGACCATCGCCCAGGGCGCGCACGCGATCGTCCGCGGAGGCGATCGCCTCCACGCGGCGCCGCGAGTCGTCGACGGAGCCGTCGTCGATGGCCAGCACCTCGAGATCGCGGTGGGTCTGGGCCAGCATGGAGCGCAGCGCCGCGTCGATGGTGCCCGCGGCATCGCGGTAGGGCATGATCACGCTGATCCGCACGACGCGGCCATCGTATCGACGACGCCGCGCGGCCCCGGGTTCGGCCCTCGCGCCGCGTCCGCGCTGCCGCCGCACCGATGCCGAGATGACGATCCGCGGTCGGTCGCTCAGAGTCGCCGCCACGCCGGCGGGGCGGGGTGGGGAATGGCGCCCGCGCGCTCGGTCCACCATCGGGCGGGGACGATCACCGTGCGCCCCGGTCGGTCGCCCAGCCAGGCCGCCCACCATGAGTAGCTGCTGTTGGCGGTGACCAGGTGCGCGCTCCCCGCCATGCGCCGAAGGTGCTCCAGATCGCTCCCCGGATCCGCAAAGCGCGCGCCGGTCGGAAGCCAGCCTTCGCCGCGCACGCGCTCCGCGTCGTCGGTGTAGACGACGATGGGGCGGCGCCGCGCTTCGTCCCCCAGCGCCTCGAGGGCGCGACGGTAGTACGCGCCGTCGAGGAGTCCGTGGTACGCCCCCGTGGCGGCCTGGCGGGCGTAGTCGCCGCGCCGGACATGGAGGGCGACGGCATCGCTCGGGATCGGCGGCAGCGCCGCGCGCACCGCGCCGCCGCTCCGCGCCGGCCACTCCGGCGCCTGCCAGTACCCGGTGAGGACGAGCGTGCCGCCCTTCGGGAGCGCCGACGCCAGCGACGGGTCGAAGCCGCGCAGCCGATCGAAGACGAGCCGCGTCCGGCCCACGCGCGGTCGCCATCCGGTGGAGCGGCCGAGGCGCCAGAGTCCCGGCATCCGCAGGAGCGCGGCGACGGCGCCGCGCGGCGACCATCGCGGGGCGTCGAGTCCCGCGTCGCCCAGGCGCACCGGGATCCCCGGCGCCAGGAGCGAGGGATCGACGCGCAGTTCGGCGCCGGCATCGCGGGCCACCGCGGAACCGGCTGCCCACTGGAAGAGCTGGTTCCCGAGGCCTCCGAGGAGCCGCACCACCACGAGGCTCATGGGCGGCGCGGTCCGTCGTGGGTGACGGCGGCGCCGAGGCGCCGCGGATGCGCGGAAGCGGGACCCACGCGCGCATCGTAGCGACGCGAAGCGCCGCACCGCACCGCTACACTTCGATCGATGGCCGAGGAGGCACGCGACCTCGTCACGATCGATCGCCGGGACCGCGCGGGCTTCGCGCTGGTGGCGCCGCTGCTGCTGGCCTGGTACGCGTGGTGCCGGCTCCGCGGGCGCCTGGAGTCGAAGGCGTCGCTGACGCGGGCGTTCCTGGCGGCGATCCGCGGCCCCGCGAAGGGCGCACTCTCCGGCATCGTGCATGTGGAGGGGCGCTGCTTCCGGGCGAACGTGCCGCACTTCCTGGTGAGCGATCAGCACTCCTCCAGTGCGCTCGAGCTCTTCGAAGATGGTCGGCCGCTCGGCCCCGGCCACGGCGACCATCCCGAGATCGCCGCCCTCGGCGCCGGGCGCTACTCCCACTGGGACGACTGCGTCTGGTTCTCCTCCTCCGACGGCAGCGATCCGCGCACCAGCGGCCGCGTCTACACCTGGGCGGAGCGCTGGTGACCACGATGACTCCGTCCGTCCCCGCGCCCCCGGCGCCGACGCCACTTCCGCCGCCGGAGCTGCTGGCGCTCCTTCGGGATCCCGCGTCCGGCGAACCGCTCGTGGTCCGCGACGGGTGGATCGCCACGGCGGACGGTCGCTCGCGCTGGCCCATCGTGCGCGGCGTCCCGCGCTTCGTCCCCGCGGACGACTACGCCGCCAGCTTCGGCTTCGAGTGGACGCTGCACCACTCCACGCAGATCGACTCGGTGCAGGAGCGGAGCGTCTCCGACGAGGTGCTGCGCGAGAAGACCGGCCTCACGCCCGAGCGCGTGCGCGGGGCGCTGGTCCTGGACGCGGGGTGCGGCGCCGGACGGTTCACCGAGGTGCTCCTGGCCTGGGGCGCGCGCGTGGTGGCGGTGGATCTCTCCCGCGCGGTGGACTCGGCGGTGCGGCATGTCGGCCATCGACGCGAGGCGCTCGTGGTGCAGGCCGACATCGGAGCGCTGCCGCTGGCGCCCGGCACCTTCGACGCCATCGTCTCCATCGGCGTGCTGCACCACACGCCCGACACGCGGCGCTACCTGCTGAAACTCCCGCCGCTGCTCAAGCCGGGCGGCACGCTGGCCGTCTGGCTCTACCCGCCGCAGAGCGAGTATCGGCGCCGGCTGCCGTGGATCCCGCTCACCAGCCGGCTCCCCAGCCGGAGCTTCCACGGCTTCTGCAAGGTGCTGGTGTCGTGGATGCGTCGACATCCGAGACATCCGATGGCGGCGTGGATCCAGGAGGTCTTCCCCGTCTCCACGCAGGCGCACGGCCTGGAGAACGACATCCTGGACACCTTCGACGGCTACTCGCCGCGCTTCCACGGCGTGCATGCGCCGGAGGAGGTGATGGGGTGGTTCCGCGAGGCGGGATTGGAAGCGATCGAGTCGCTGCCGACGGAGACCTCGGTGCGCGGCCGGCGCCCGGCGTCAGAGTGACGGCGCGCCGACCAGCTCGAAGCGGTACGACACCTCGAGATCCACCTTGCAGGCGTGGTAGATGCGCGGGTTCTGCGTCACTCGGAAGATGATCGCGTCGTGGCGGTAGTCGTACTTGAAGCCCTGCGAATCCCCGAAGCCGTAGCTCAGCAGGTAATCGCCGGCGCCGAGGCGGTTGTGCATTTCCATGACGGTGCGGAAGACCTGGCCCGCCTGCATGATCGGCGCCGCCACCTCCAGGAGCTGCGAGTCCGTGCCGTGGATCTCCACGCCGCGCGGATCCTTGATGTAGAAGCTCGCCACCAGGTCCTCGATGTCGCGGTGGCAGACGGCGGTGAGCTCGAAGCGCACGCGCTCGCCCGGATGGAGGAGCGTGGTGGGCCGGTCGTCGGGGCCCAGGATGGTGCAGTCCACGATCTCCACGCGACCGTCGCCGAAGCGAAGCGACTCCGGGCGCACCGCCGGTGCATCCATGCCGGGCGGAGGATTCGGATCCTCGGCGATGGCCGCGGGCGGCGCCGATGCGGACGCCTCCGCGCCGGGAGCGGCGGAGCGTTCCGGCTCCGACGCCTCGGCGGATCGCCGCGGCGCCACCGACGCCATGGCCGCCTTGGCCCGCGCCGCGCGTTCCGCCTCCTCCGTGCCCAGTCCGCCGCCGCCGAAGAGCATCCGGTGGTACTCGTTGGCCACCACGCGCGGCGTGTCGTCGATCACCACGCGCCCCTCGTCCAGCAGCACCGCGCGGCTGCAGAGCGTGACGATGGCGTTGGTGTTGTGGGAGACCAGGAGGATCGTCTTGCCGCGCGCCACGAGTTCGCGGAAGCGGTCGGTGCACTTGCGCTGGAACTTGGCGTCGCCCACCGCCAGCGCCTCGTCCACCACGAAGACATCGGGGTCGACGGCGGCGGCGGTGGCGAAGGTGAGCCGCGCCTGCATGCCGGTGGAGTAGGTCTTGAACGGACGGTCGATGGCCCGTTCCAGCTCGCTGAACTCG
>CAZSVT010000048.1:0-14936 GCA_964610365.1 uncultured Isosphaeraceae bacterium | reverse complement strand
GATCGGCTCCGGCGAATGCGTCGGCCCGGTCGAACATGCGGGCGGCGTGCTCGATCCGGGGTCGTGCGACGGCGGAGCCGCGGTGTTCACCATCAGCGGCACGCTCACGCAGGGAGGCGACGCGATGCTCGCCGTCGATCTCGGTGCGGCGGACCCGCGACGGCGCGACGACGGCGCTTTCGAGGGCGATCGCGTCGCCGTGAGCGGAGCCGCCGCCATCGCCGGCACGCTGCGGGTCCGATTCGCGCCGGGTTTCATGCCGCGCCCGGGAGCGGCCTTCACGGTGTTGACGGCGTCGAGCGTCTCCGGGGCGTTCGACGCCGTCGATGCCTGCGCGCCGGTCGAGGTCGAGGTCGGACCGAGGAGCGTGACGGTGACCTTCGCGGGGGCCTCGCTCGCCGATCTCGATGACGACGGATTCGTCGACGGCAGCGACCTGGGCGCGCTGCTCGGCGAGTGGGGGCGCTGCGCCGACGAGTGCTGCCGCGCCGACTTCGACGGCGATGGCATCATCGACGGCGCGGACCTCGGAACCCTGCTCGGCGCGTGGAGCTGACCCCCGACGATTGCGCACGACGGATCGGCCGGCGGCCCGTCGCCCGCTCAGCGCAGCTCGAAGGTCACGCGCGACGGTCCGTCCGCGGCGGGCTCGGCGGCCGCCTCGGCGGCGATCCGGTCCGCGGACACGCCCGCCGTCACGAGCGCCGCCGCCACCGCGTCCGCCCGCGCCTTCGCCAGCGCCGCGACCGCGGCGGGATCGATCTCGATCGCGGCGGCGACGGCCCGCTCCTTCGCGTCGAGCGCGGGCCTGCCGCCGGGCGCTTCGCGCTCCACGGCCTCGCGCGTCGCGCGCGGGAGATCGCGGAAGGCGCGATCGATCGCCCGCTCCAGGGCTTCCCCGGAGAGGTCCTCGCCCGGCTTCAGTTTCTGCTCGCTCCGCACGCGATCCCGGAACGCCGCGCGGCGGAGACCGTCGAGGTCGGCGGGCTCGGCGACGAACCCGACGGCGAGCACCGAGATCGCCGGGCGCTCCGCGAGCGCCTTCGCCAGCAGGTCGAGGTCGGCCAGGCGTTCCGGCGTCAGCTCCGCGGAGCCCGGCTCGAAGACCACCTGCGAGAGGTCGCGGTCGCCCGCGCCGACGAGGGCTCCGAGCAGCGTGAAGGGCGCCGTCGTCGCCTTGAGCAGCAGGTTCACCACCGCCTGCCAGACCACGCCGCCGAGCTCGAACGACGGATCCTTGAGATTCCCCGAGAAGGGGATGTTCACGGCGATGCGCTCGTTGGCATCGCGGAGAAGGGCCAGTCCGAGCTTCACCGGGAGATCCGGCGCCTCCTCGCTGGGAGTCTCGCGGCCCAGGTAGAAGCGATCGAGCGTGGCGTCGAGCGTCCCGTCGAGCGCCGATGACTCCACCCGCACCGGCAGGTGCAGCGTGAGTCGTCCCGAGTCCACCTCGTGTCCGACGAAGCGATTCGCGTACGGGTCGTAGGGCTTCAGCGGCAGGGCCTGGAGCGAGAAGTCCACCGAGGTGGCTCGCTCGATCTGGAACGGATGGAGCGAGCCGCGCAGCGCGAAGCGTCCGGACTCCTCGACGAGCCCCTCCAGTTCCACCTTCAGCGGCGCCTCGCCGCGGGTGGACAGGTCGTCGATCCGACCGTGGACCTTCGAGGCGCGCAGGCGGCCCGGCGGCGTGGTCGACGGATCGGTGAGATCCAGCGATCCATCCGCGAGCGTGAAGTGTCGCAGGGTGAACTCCGGGAGCGAGGCCGCGAGGTCGGAGGCGTCGGCCGCGCCCGCGGAGAACGAGGCCGCCGGGGCGCTCGCGGCGCTCGCATCGGCGCCGCCGGATCCGGAGGCGGCGGCGTCGCCCGACGAAGGGGCCCCGGTGCGGCGCGGAATGATCACCCGCGCCAGACGGGCGGAGGCGCCGGAGACCGCCAAGGTGTCGATCTCGGCGCGCGGCGCGGCGGAGTCCAGGGCGAGTCCCTTCGCGGACCACTCCCGGACCTCGAGGATGGCGTCGTCCAGTGATGGCGCCGCGGCGCGGAGGTCGGTGCCCGACGCCTCGCCCCCCAGGAGCGCGCCGCCGGGCCGTCCCATCGCCGCGCCGCGCAGGGAAGCCGCGCCCTGGTGGCGGATCGTCGATGCGTCGAGCGACGCGGCCCCGGTGCGCTCCGTCTCGAGCCGTCCGGCCAGCCGCTCCACCTCGACGGCGCCCTCGCTGCGCAGGTCGACGGGCCGCCCGCCGCCGAGGTCCGTCGAGGCGATCCCGCGGTACCCGATCGATCCGATCGTGGCGATGATCGAGCCGTCGATGGAGCGCGTGTCGGCGAACGCCAGCCGCTCGGCCTTGAGCGTGGCGTCGGTCCGCGCGGCGACGCTGCCGTCGCGCCCCGCCGCCGCGGAGAGCGAGCCGTTCATCTCCGCGCGGCCCACGGTGATCGTGCGCGGGCGGGCGTCCTCGCGCAGGCTCGCCTGCAGCGTCGAGATCTCCAGTCGGCCCTCGTGCGACGCGGTGATCGGCGCACCGCTGCCGGGCCCCGGCACCTCGGCCCGGAGCGCGCCGTCATCGTCGAGCGCGGCGAGCGAGAACTCGGCCGAGGCGCCGTCGGCGCGGCGGCCGCGGAGCTCGATGTTCCGGGTGGAGGCCGTTCCCTGCCACGACGCCTTCGCGCCGGCGGATTCGTGGTGCGCCAGCGAGAGCGCGCCGCGGGCGCGGGCCTCCGCCAATCGTGCGCTGATCGCCGCGTCCTGCCACGGCGCGTCGACGGCGGCCGATTCGACGCGCGCCTCGCCCTTCCAGTCCACGGTCGCGCCGGGCTCGGGGGCGATCGCGGCCACCAGCGATCCGTCGGCCTCCATCAACTTCACCTGCGCGAACGGCGCCGAAGGCCCGGTGCGCTCCACCGAGAGCGCGTCGATCAGCGCCCGCCCCTCCCATTGGGCGCGGATGGTGCGCGTGGCCCAGCGGATCGACGATCGGGCGGTGCCGGCGCCGGTGAAGGAGCCGGCGGTGAGTTCCATCGCGCCGAGATCGGGGATCGGGCGCTCGGGCAGGTAGGGCGCGAACGGCGCGAGCGCGGCGCCGCGCGCGTCCACCGTCACCTCCAGGTCGGTGTCGAGCGGCCGGATGGAGCCCTTGAGTTCCACGGCTCCGCCGCCGATGAGGCGACCGCGCAGGTCGAAGGGCATCGCGAAGCGCTCGGCGGACTCCACCGGTCCGGCGGTGATCTCCGTTCCCTCGAGCCCCACCGAGACGACGCGGCGCGGCGATCGATCGGTGTAGCGCACGATCTGGTCATGGAGCGCCAGGCTCTCGACCGAGATGTTCCAGTCGCCCGCGGCGCGGCGGACGATGGCCCGGATGGCCGCGGCCACGCGCTCCACCGGGTACTCCGGCAGGGCGCCCGGCGTCTCGGGCGCCGCGGACTGCGGAACCTCCTGTGCGGCCTCCGCCGCCGCCCAGGGGAAGAGCCGCAGGAGCGCGGGCTGCCCGTCGGCGTCGCGCACCAGGTGGAGTTCGGCGCCGCTGAGCCGGACGGATGGAACCACGAGGCGCCGGCCGGGCAGATCCACGGAGGTGCCCACCAGTGTGATGCGCGGGCCATGGAGGAGCAGCGTCTCTCCGTCCATGAGGCGCACTTCGTGGAGCGAGAGGCTGGGTAGGAGGAGCCGCGCCACCGGCGGCGTGTCCGTCGGACCCAGTTCGTATTGGAGGTCGAAGTCGAGCGTGCCTCCGGCGATCGTGGCGGTGGTGGTGCCCGCCATGTACGGCCCGAACGGGGCGAGCGGCAGATCCCGCAGGCGGATGGTGCCGCGCGCGAGCGGCGGATCGGGCACCAGCGAGCCGTTCCAATCGACGCGCGAACCGTCGGCGGCGCGGGCGGTGAGCGACTGCATGCTCCGGCGCAGGGGGGCGAGATCGAGCCCGCCGAGATCGATGGTCGCTCCGCTCCACTCCGCCTGGAAGGGCCGGCCCGCGGCGAAGAAGCGGTCCTCCACCCGCAGCGTCGCGTCGCGGATGCCGCCCTCGGCGATGCGCACGCGCGGAATGCGGCGCAGGAGGGGCTCGTCCGCCGCCCGAGCGTCCCCGCTCGACGACGCGGCGCCGGCTCCGGCCGCCGCGGCCGTTCCCGGCGCGCCCGGCGGCTCCGCCAGCGCCTCCAGGAGATTGACCCGGCCCGAGGGGTCGAGGCGGACATCGAGCACGGGACGATCGACCGTCAGCTCACCGAAGCACCACGACGCGGAGAAGAGGCTCGCGAGCGGATCGAAGTCGCAGCGCACGCGTTCGAACGCCAGGATGGGGCCGCCCGCGGGATCGGTGAGTGCGCCCGTGCGCAACTCCAGGGCGCAGGTGAACGGGTTGAAGGAGATCTCCTCGAGGCGGAAGGAGCCGGCGAGGCGGTCGTCGATGGCGGGAACGATCCATCGCTTCCCGATCCAGGGCACGCCGAGGAATCCGCCGAGCCCGTAGAGGAGCAGCAGGAGCGCCGCCGCCGTCACCCAGCGCCGCAGGCGCCGAGCGCCGCCGCGCGATCGCGCCGCCGCCGGGGCCGCGGGCCGATCCGTCGAAGGCGCCGTCGCGTCACTCATCCGATGATGCTCCGCCGTCGCTTCACGTAGTCCCAGACCACGAACCGATCGAGGTCCCTGCCGCCGGTGAAGAAGACACGACCTCCGGTGGATTCCGCAAGTCGATGGGCGAATCCCACGTCGTCCTCGTCCTGGGACCACGACGGAAGGAGCATCACGTTGAGGGTGATTCCCTCGCTCCGGCAGCGCTGCGCCTCGCGGAGCGTGGCCCGTTCGGTCGCCGGGTCGGGCGGATAGAGCAGGAAGAGCTCCGAACCCTCGAAGTGGGCGGTGGGGAGGCCGTCGGTGAGGAGCAGGATCTGGCGGTTCGGGGTGGCCTGGGAGGCGAGGAGCTGCCGGGACATCTCGATGGCCCGCTGGATGTTCGTGAAGTGCAGCGGCAGGTCGCTCTCGGAGAGGCGTGGATCGGACATGTCGGCGCGGAGCCGCACCACCGAGCGCGAGATGCTCACCGGCCTGGGCATGAGCGACGCCAGGTCGGCGGTCCGCACGCGCCGCGCCACCGAGTACATCTCCACGAACTCCACGGTGTCGCCCGGGTACTCGCGGCGGATGAGTCCGTCCAGGGCGATCGCCATGCGCTTGCACGCGATGTACTGGCCGCCGAATCGCATCGAGCCGGACATGTCGAGGATCAGCACGGTGGCGCAGCGCGGAGCATGCCGCGTGCGGTGGACGCGCAGGTCGTCGCCATGGAGCGCCGGCGCCCCCGGATCGCCCGACGCCGATCCCGCGCGCCGGAGCAGTGCGTTCGTGATGCTCTCCACCGGGTCGAGGGCGGCGATCGAGTCGCCGAACTCCCAGGGCCGCGTCGATGCCGATTCGATCGCGCCGTCGGGCGCCGCCACCGGATCGTGGCGTCCGCTCCGCGCCGCCAGGACGTCGCTGAAGATCTCGCGGAGGAGCTTCGACTGGTAGGTGCGCAGCGCCGCCGGCGTCAGCGACCATCCCTGCGCCGAGCGCTCCACGCCCTGCGCCTCGGCCATCTGCCGCAGCAGGTCCTCCACCTGCCGGGCCATGGATCGCAGCGACTCCACCTCCTCGGGCTCGGCGAAGCGCTCCAGGCCCTGCAGATCCACGATGGCGATCGCCGCGTTCTTCAGCGCCTCGCGCAGCTGCGCCAGCAGGCGATCGATGGTGCGCAGCTCCTCCAGCAGCGACAGGGCCTCGGCCACGGAGAGGGGCGTCCGCCCGGTGAACGCGTACTTCGACGCCAGCTCGTCCACCTGGAACTTCTCGCCCAGCCGGGCCACCAGCGTCACCAGGGCCCGCGCGAAGTCGGAGCGCTCGTCCGTCTCGTACCAGAGGCGCTCGAGGTCGCGGAGCTGCTCGGCGCGGACCTCGCGCTCGAAGCGCCGGGCGAGCGCCGGCGGCGGCGCCATCCGGCCGGCGAGGTCGTGGAAGGCGCGCTTCGCCGCGGCCTGGGCGCCGCCCGTCTCGTAGGTCTCCAGGAGTCGGCGCTTCCGCTCCTCCAGCCGCGCGATGAGCGACTCCAGGCTGGGCCCGAGCCCGCGGATGCGCGAGGGATCGATCCGCACGGCACGGGCCAGCTCCTCGGGCGTGAGTCGACGCAGCGAACCATGCGCCAGCATGTGCTCGAACGCGGCGCCGGCCAGGTCGGGCGCCGGCTGCCGCGGCGGCGGGAAGTGCTGCGGGTCGTAGCCGAGGTAGGTGTGCACCACGCCGCCGAGCGGCGCGGCGTCGGGCGCGGACCGCGCGGAGTCCGGCGACGGCGGCCGTTCCATCAGGTCACCTCGTAGACGATGCGACCGTGCCGCTCCGAGCGCGAGATGCGATCGGTGGCGTGGAGTCCGGCGAGCACGAACTCCACGCAGCTGGCGCGCACGGCCGCGTCGTCGGCGGCGTTCACCTCGAAGGCCTTCGACCAGGCCGGGGGCACGCGCCGCAGGCGCTCGGCGTAGTGCGAGGACGGAAGCATGTCGCCCACCTCGATGCGCACGCCCTTGGCGAAGACATCGGCGATCGCGTCGAGTCCGTGCTCGTCGCAGTACTCCTTGAAGACGGCGGCGATGGCCTCCGCCACCAGGGCGTCCACCACCTGGCGTTCGCTCATCTGGTGCGTGCCCATCAGGTCGAGTTCCAGCTTGCCCAGCGACGACGCGCGCAGGTGGGCGAGATCGCTGATGCGAGGCACCGCCGGGCGCTCGCCCAGCTGGATGCCCCGGCGCCGGGCGTTGGCCACCATGGTGCGCCAGTTGGCGGCGCCGAAGCGGGCGCTGACCCCGCTCTGCTGATCCACCGCGCGGCTGCGCCGGGCGACCACGCTGAGCTCCTCCACGATCTCCTCCATGAACGGCGGGATGACCACCGGGTAGGGGCCGTCGAGATCGATGCCCGCCTCCTGCCGCGTGATGCGGATGCCGGCGGCGCGATCCGCGGGATAGTGCGTGGCGATCGTGGAGCCGATGCGGTCCTTGAGCTGCGGGATCACCTTCCCGGAGCGGTTGTAGGTGGCGGGATTCGCGCTGAAGAGGACCAGGAGATCGAGGTCGAAGCGGATGGGATGGCCGCGGATCTGCACATCGCGCTCCTCGAGGATGTTGAAGAGCCCCACCTGCACCGAGTCGTCCAGGTCGGGGAGCTCGTTCAGGGCGAAGATCCCGCGATGGAGTCGCGGAATGAGCCCGAAGTGGAGCGATTCCTCGGCGCCGAGGGAGCGTCCCGCCACCAGCTTCGCCGGATCGATCTCTCCGATCACATCCGCGAAGCGCGTCCCCGGGGCGAGGCGCTCCGCGTAGCGCTCCGATCGATGCCACCAGCCGATGGGCACGCGCTCGGGCGGCGTCTCCGCGAGCACGCGGCGGCCCATCGAGGTGATCGGGCGATCGGGATCCTCGTGCACCGGGCAGTCAGGCAGGTCGACGAAGGGGATCCACTCGTCCAGGAATCGCGGCAGGAGGCGCATGAGGCGGCTCTTGCCCTGGCCCTTCTCACCGAGGAAGAGCATGTCGTGGCCGGCGAGGATGGCGTTGGCGATCTCCGGCAGCACCGTGTCCTGGTAGCCCACGATCCCGGGGAAGAGCTCCTCGCCCGCCGCCAGGGCGCGGACGAAGTTCTCCCGCAGCTCGTCCTTCACACGGCGGGATCGCCAGCCCCGTTCGCGGAGTTCCGCCAGTGTCCGGATGGGGCGCGGATCGGTGCGTGCGGGTGCGGCGGCGGACATGGCGTCATCTCTTGTAGGCGGGCGCCGCGGCCGGGTCCACCCCGCGCATCAGCGCGGAGGGTGCAGCGGGTGGGGCGGCGATCGATCATCGCCGCGCGGCCCCCGCGGTCGTCCCGCCGTCCCACCGGCGCGAGCGCGACGGCCGTGACCGGTGCCGAAGACGCTCGGCGCGAGCCACCCCTTGCGATGGAAGTAGAAGAGGAGCGCCGCGGCGAAGAGCACCATCACGCCGAGGGCCATCGGATAGCCCAGCACCCAGTGCAGTTCCGGCATGAACTGGAAGTTCATGCCGTAGATGCCGGCGATCCACGAGAGCGGAAGGAAGATGGTGGCGATCACGGTGAGGAACTTGTTCACTTCGCCCAGTCGGGCGCTCACGGCGCTGAGGTGGATCTCCACCAGGTCGCTGGCCATCGTCCGGTCCATCTCCACGATGTCCATCAGACGCACCACGTGGTCGTGGGCGTCGCGGACATAGAGGCGCAGTTCGGAGGAGAACACCGTGTCCAGGGTCATCATGGTGGCGAGCGCGTCGCGCATCGGCCAGATGGCCCGACGGAGCCGCGTCAGCTCGCGCTTGACCGAGCGGAGCGTCGTCACCTGCTCGTGATGCGGGGATTCCAGCACCTCGCGCTCCAGGTCGTCGAGCCGATCGCCCAGGTGCTCCACCACCGGGAAGTAGCCGTCGATCACCGCGTCCACCAGGGCATACGCCAGGTAGGGGGCCGGGCTGGTGCGGACGCGGCCGCGCCCATGGCGGATGCGGTCTCGGATCACCTCCAGGCAATCGCCGCGCGGCGAGTCCTGGAAGGTGACCACCCAGTTGCGCCCCACGAAGATCGAGAGCTGCTCGGTGACGAAGGCGTCGCGCTCGTCGTGCGGCATCGGCGCGACGATGAAGGTGGTGTCTCCATACGGTTCCACCTTCGCGCGCTGCGAGGTGTCGGCCACATCCTCCATCGCCAGGGGATGGAGCTGGAAGAGCTCGGCGAGGCCGCGCAGGAGTTCCGCGCTCCCCAGTCCCTCGACATCCACCCACGCCACCGGCCACTTCGACAGCAGCGGCTGGATCTCCTTCGGGTCGCTGATCGTCCGCTCCTCGAACGACTCCGGGGAGAAGGCGAGCACCCGGATCGTGGTGGCCCCGGCGGCGGGATCCACCAGGAGCGTTCCCGGCGGAAGCCCGGGGATGGGCATGCGGCGAGACGCGGATCGCCCGGGCGACATGGCGGCAGCGTACCGATCAGGGCGGGACGACGACGAACTCCAGTGCGTCCGTCGAGGGATCGAGCAGCGCCACCGAGTACGGGTGGGCCCGGTGGAGCGCGCCGGGGTTGATGATGCGCGTGGCGCCGCGCCGCTCGTCGCGCTGGCAATGCGTGTGGCCGTGGATGAAGTAATCGGCGGTGCCTGCTTCGCGCAGGCAGCTCCCGATGTGGCCGTGGGTGAAGGCGATGCTCCGGCCGTCGACCTCGATCCGTCCCAGCGGGTGGAGCACGCGGATCCCCAGGCTCGCCGCGTACGGCCCGAGCGAGCGTTCGTCGTCGTTGTTGCCGAAGACGAGGCTCGAGTTCAGACCGGCGAGCTGGTCGATCACCTCCTCCGTCTCGATGTCGCCCATGTGCAGGAGCATCCCGGCGCCGCGATCGACGAGCAGCCGCACCGCCTCGCGGGTCCGCGCCGCCCGGCCGTGGCTGTCGGACAGGAGCCCGATGCGCATCGTGGTCCAGAGTAGCCTGCGGGATCCATGACCACGCCTCCGGTGACGCGATTCGCTCCCAGTCCATCCGGCCACCTGCACGTGGGCGGCGCGCGCACCGCCCTCTTCTGCTGGGCCTTCGCGCGCGGACGGAACGGACGATTCATCCTCCGCATCGAGGACACCGACCAGAAGCGCTCCAGCGACGCCGCGAGCGTCGGGTTCCTGAAGGACCTCCGCTGGCTCGGCGTCGACTGGGACGAAGGGCCCGAGTACGGCGGCTGCGGCGGCGGCGATCACGGGCCGTACTTCCAGGCGCAGCGGCTTCCGATCTACGAGGAGCATCTGTCGCGGCTCCTCCGGGAGGGGAAGGCCTATCACGCCTTCGACACCGCCGAGGAACTGGCGGCGCAGCGCGACGCGGCGAAGGCGCGGGGCGCGGCGTACCGCTACGACGGCTCGGCGGCGAAGGCCCTTCCAAAGGAGGAGGTGGAGCGCCGGCACCGCGCGGGCATGCCGTCGGTGGTGCGCTTCGCGTCGCCTCCCGGCCCGGTCACCATCCGTGACGAGATTCTCGGCGAGGCCACGCTTCCCGCGGGGGAGATCGACGACTTCGTCATCCGCAAGGCGGACGGGTTCCCCACCTATCACTTCGCCGTCGTCGTCGACGACGAGCTCATGGGCGTCACCCATGTGCTGCGGGCGCAGGAGCACTTCAACAACACCGCCCGGCACATGCTGCTCCAGGATGCCCTGGGCTTCCGTCGGCCCACCTACGGTCACCTGCCGCTCATCTTCAATCCCGACGGATCGAAGATGAGCAAGCGCGACAAGGACAAGGTCCTCCGCGCGGCGGTGAAGGAGCGAGGGCTCACGGCGCCGCCGCCGAGGGTCGCGGGCGCCGCCGGCGCCGAGGCTCCGACGGCGCTCCCCGGCGCCGCCGAGTTCACGGCGTGGCTCTCCGACAAGTCGGTGCAGCTCCCGATCGAGCAGTCGACGGCGCTGGCGGAGACGCTCGGCGTGGTCCTTCCCGAGATCAATGTCGACGACTTCCGGCGCTCCGGCTACCTGCCGGAGGTCCTCTGCAACTTCCTCGCCCTCAACGGGTGGAGTCCCGGCGGCGACCTGGAGCGCTTCGACCTCGACTTCCTCCGGAAGTCCTTCGATCTCTCTCGCGTCCTGAAGACGCCGGCGAGGTTCGACCGGGCGAAGCTCCTCGCATTCAACCTCGACGCGATCCAGGCCCTCACGATCGACCAGTTCGAGACCCGCGCCCGCGCCCACGGCGAGGCGTTCCACCCGCGCTTCATGGCGCGCCTCACCGCGGCGCAGTTCCGCGCCCTCTGCGAGGCCAGCCATCCGCGGAGCAAGACGCTCGACGATCTCTTCCGCACCAATCGCTTCCTCGTCGCCGCCGACGACGAGCTTCCGTGGGACGCGAAGGCGGCGGCGAAGCTGCTGGCGCCCGGCGGCGCGGGGCCCGGACACCTGCGCGCGCTCCGATCGCTGCTGGCCGACGCCGCGGAATGGACGCCGGCGGCGCTCGAAGCGGTCGTCAAGCCCTACGCCGATCGCGAGGCGGGCGGGAAGCTCGGCGACGTGGCGCAGCCGCTGCGGCTGGCGGTGAGCGGCGGCACGGTGAGTCCGCCGATCTTCGACACGCTGGCCATCCTCGGGAAGTCCTCCACGCTGGCCCGGATCGACGGGGCGCTGCGTCGGATCGGCTCGTGACGGCACGGGGGCAGGGCGGTACACTCGATCCATCGGACCGTTGGCGCAGCTGGCTAGCGCGCCTGCATGACACGCAGGAGGTCACTGGTTCAAGTCCAGTACGGTCCACTATGGCGCCCCTCGCTTCGCTGGCCGTCGTGCTCGCCCTCTCGCCTCTCCAGGCCGACGGCCGACCGCCGGCGACGCCGAAGCCGCCCTCGGCGCCCTCCGCGCCCGCGGCTCCGTCCGCTCCGGCGGCCCCCCGTTCGCCCACGGCGCCCCGGCCACCCGGCCCTCCCGCCATGAAGCCGTCGCCCGTCAACGCCCTCACCGACGCCGAGCGTCGCGACGGCTGGGTCCTGCTCTTCGACGGGAAGGATCCCGGCGCCTCGTTCCGCGGCTTCAAGAAGGAAACGCTTCCCGGCGCGTGGAAGGTGGTCGACGACTCGCTGGCGTTCGTGCCCGGAGGGAACGGCGGCGACATCGTCACGAAGGACGAGTACAAGGACTTCGAGTTCACCTGCGAGTGGAAGGTCAACGCGGGCGGGAACTCCGGCATCATGTGGCATGTGGGCGAGGACGGGAGCTATCCCTGGGAGACCGGCCCGGAGATGCAGATCCTGGACGACGCCGCCCATGTGGACGGCAAGACCCCGATGACTTCCGCCGGCGCCTGCTACGCGCTCTACCCGGCGCCGGCCGGGGCGTCGAAGCCCGCGGGACAGTGGAACACGGCGCGGATCATGGTGCAGGGGCCGAAGGTCCAGCTCTGGCTCAACGGCGTGAAGACCGCCGACTTCGACACCACGAGCGACGACTGGAAGCAGCGCCTGGCGGCGAGCAAGTTCAAGTCGATGCCCCTCTTCGCCACCAAGGCCACTGGTCGCATCTCGCTGCAGGATCACGGCGACCCCGTCTTCTTCCGCAACATCAAGATCCGCCCGATCCAGTGAGCTTCGGCGAGCTCGCCGTACCCGGATTCGATTCGGAGCGGCGCGCGCTCTACGAACAGGGCACGGCCCGCCGGGGCCCGCGCGATCTGCTCCTACGGGCGCTCGAGGCGTTCGGCCCCGATGCATCGGGCGGGGAGCCCCGCGTGGCGCTCGACCTCGGCGCGGGCCTGGGGCACGAGACGGAGGAACTGCTCCGTCGCGGCTGGCGCGTGACCGCCACCGACGCCTCGGGACGAATGCTGGACCTCATCCGCCGACGCGCCGAGGCGATCGGCGCCGCGGATCGCCTGTCGCTCGTCCATGCCCGGTTCGAGGCGACGCCGATGCCGCCGTCGTCGTTCCACCTGGTGCACGCGGGCTTCTCGCTGCCGTTCTGCCCCGCGAAACACTTCGCCCGCGTCTGGGACGCGCTCATGGACTCCATCCGGCCCGGCGGCCGATTCGTGGGCCAGCTCTTCGGTCCCAACGACGAGTTCGTGCGGACCTCGCCCGCCGGAGCGCTCACGGCGCACGGCGCCGACGAGGTGCGGCGGCTGCTGCACGGATTCGAGATCCTCGTCCACGAGGAGATCGATCGCCCCGGGGAAACCGCCGCCGGCGTCCCCAAGTACTGGCATGTCCACCACCTCATCGCGGCCCGTTCCGCCGCCCGCTAGGCTCCCGCCGTGACCCGTTCCCCGGACTGCCAGGCCATCCACGATTCCGCGGATCCCTCGGAGCGCCAGCACGATCGCGTGCGCCGTCGATACCGCGGATACGCCGACCACTACGACCGCAGCTATCGCCGGTACACCGCGCACACGAATCGCCATGTGCTGCGCGCGCTCTCCGGGATCGCCTCGCCGCGCTCCATCCTCGACGCCTGCTGCGGGACCGGTGGCGTGACGGCGGCGCTCGCATCGCGCTTCCGCGAGTCGGAGATCGTGGGCGTCGACCTCTCCCCGGAGATGCTCGGCCGGGCGCGAGAACACCTGCGGTCCGAGGCGGGACGGGTCCGCTTCGCCGAGGCGCCCGCGGAGTCGCTCCCGCTGGCGTCGGGCAGCGTGGACCTCGTGGTCTGCGCCAATGCCCTGCACCTCGTCCCGGAGCCGGCGCAGGCGCTCGCGGAGTTCGCGCGCGTGACCTCGCCCGGCGGACTCGTGGTGATCCTGGATTGGACGCTCGACGCCCTGGCCATGCGGCTCCTCGCCGCGTGGCTCAACGCCACGCAGGGGGCGCGCCGGCGCCTCCTCGATCGACGGGCGCTCGGGCGCGCCCTCGCCTCGGCGGGATGGACGGTGGAGTCCGTGGAACCGGTGCGGATCCCGCCCGCCTGGGGACTCATGCTGGCGCGGGCGCGGAAGCCTTCCACTTGATGCTGCAGCCGATCGACGGCGTCTGCGTGGCGACCGGCGCGCGGCCGGCCAGCAGCGCGTCGATCGCGCCGCGAAGGTCGGCGCCGGTGACCGGCTTGCCGTTGCCGGGGCGGCTGTCGTCCAGCTGGCCGCGGTAGACGAGCCGTCGCGCGCGGTCGTAGAGGAAGAAGTCGGGCGTGCACGCGGCGTCGAAGGCCCGCGCCACCGACTGGTCGGCGTCGTGGAGGTACGGGAAGGCGTAGCCGGCGTCGATCGCCTCGGTGCGCATGGGGCCCGGTCCGTCGGCGGGATGGGTGGTGGCGTCGTTGGAGCAGATGGCGACGGTGGCCAGGCCGCGCGGCGCGAAGTCGCGACCGAGCGCCGCCAGTTCGGCGCGGACGTGCTTCACGAACGGGCAGTGGTTGCAGATGAACATCACCAGCAGGGCCGGCGCCTGCTTGAAGTCGTCGCGGGCCACCTCGCGACCCGAGACGACGTCGAGCAGCCGGAAGTCGGGGCAGGGTGTTCCGAGGGGGACCATGGTGGAGGGGAGCGGGGGCATGGTGGTGTCTCCGTGTTCACGCGAAGACTAGGCTCCCGGCATGGCTCGCCGCTCGCTTCGAGACGACGATTCCGACGACCCGGACGATGACGGGATCGACTCCGGCCCTTCGGAGGAGGACATCGAGCGCTTCTCCGGCGAGGAGGCCATCTGTCCCGCCTGCGGCGCCGAGGTCTGGGACGATGCGACCCTCTGTCCCCGCTGCGGCGAGACGCTGCTCGAAGGTGGATCGAGGCGCGGACCGATGGAATCGTGGTTCCGGCAGCGCTGGGTGCTGCTGGTGATCCTCGCCGCGGTCGCCGCGCTCCTCGGAGTGGTGCCGTTCCTGCTGCGACGCCCGTAGAGGCGTCGGGGTCGGCGCGGCGCGACCGGCGCGAGGGCGCCGGAATCGCGAATGCCCCCTGTAGGATTCGAACCTACGACCCGCTGATTAAGAGTCAGCTGCTCTACCAGCCTGAGCTAAGGAGGCGAAGGGGCCGGAGTATAGCACGCGCATTCGGCGCCAGCGGTGGTGGCGACGCCGAGCGACCGCCGCGCCGCCCGCGCGGGCGACGGCCGCCGCGCCCCACGCCCGACTCGGCGCGGTGATCGCGTCGTCGACCGGGATCTCGTCGCCGACCGCGGCGCCTCGGCGCCGTCGGGCGTCACTTCTTGCCGTGGCACTGCTTGTACTTCTTGCCGCTCCCGCAGGGACAGGGCTCGTTGCGACCGATGGCCGGCGCCGCCCGTTCCGCGGGCTTGGCACCTGCGCCGGGTCGTGCGGCGCCCGGCGCGGCGCCGGCCCGCTCGGCATGCTCCAGCTCGCGCTGCTGCCGCGCGGACATGCCGGGCTCCGCGGAGGGCAGAGGTCCCGCCGACGGGCGCATCGAGGTGGTGGGCGTCGGTCGAGGGGATGCGGGCG
>CAZSVT010000047.1:0-15158 GCA_964610365.1 uncultured Isosphaeraceae bacterium | reverse complement strand
CAGCACCAGCACCATCGCCGAGGTGCGCAGCCAGGCGCGCGTGGATCCCCAGCCGATGGAGACGATGGCCGCGACCGCGGTGATCCACGCCGAGAGGATCAGCATCAGCACCGCCATGCGCGTGACCGGCCACGGCGTGACCAGCCGCAGCGGCCAGAGCACCATGTTGAGCATGCCCAGCACCACGCAGAGGTCCAGCAGCGCCGCGCGCAGCGGCGCCCGGCTGACCGGTCCGCTGAGGCGCAGGAGCGGCCAGGCCACCATCGCGCCCACCGCCGAGGTGAGCATCATCAGCCGCACCGAGGGCGTGTAGCTGGAGGTGGCCACGAGGAGCGGGGGATGGACGCCCATCGAGCCGATCCAGGCGAAGAAGAGCCAGAGCGAGGCGAGCAGGATGAGACCGCGCGGCAGCGCCGGCATGTCGATCGACCCTCGGCCGGCGGTTCAGGGACGGCTGCCGACGAAGTCGCCCGTCACATCGAGCGTGCCTTCGCCGACCGCGTCGATCCGGCCGTAGTGATCGTAGAGGAACTGCAGGTAGCTGATCTTCTGGCGCGTGGGCACTTCCGCCGCGGTGCTCTCACCGGGGGCGCGGCCCCAGTGGATGATCGCGTCGCGGCCCGTCCGCAGCGAGAGCACGCCCTCGCGGCGATAGCGCGACACATCCACCGCCGCCACCTGCGTGCGCCACGGTCGGTCGGCGATGGCCTCCAGCAGGGCCAGGGCGGCGGCGACCTCGCCGCCGGAGTAGCGCAGCCCCGGCGCCGCGGGACGCGCGGCGCTCGCGCCGTCGATGCGCGGGAAGGCCGGCGCCGCGCCGGGGCGGTAGGAACGGGGAAGCAGGCGACCCTGCCCGTCGATCAAGTGATCGCCCTCGGCGTCGCGCACGAGCGCCGTCGGCTCCACCCAGCGCGCCGTCACCTCCACCGAGTCGAGCGAGGTGCGGCGGACCTGCCCGATGGCCTCGAACCACCCGGAGGCGCGGAGGCCGTCGGCGGCCACGCGCAATCCGTCGTGATCGAATGGACTGCCCGTCAGCTGATCCCGCACCGTCTCCTCCAGCGGTGCGAGATCCTGCGGGGTCATCCACGGTGGTGCGTCGGGGAACTGCACCTCGATGCGGCCATCGGGCCTGGCCCGGTCGGCCCGGGCGGCGAGCGCCGGCACGGCCACGGCGGCGCCCACCGTGCCGGCCGCCAGCGCGATCATCCAGCCGGAGGCGAGGGCCACGCGCCGGGCCGTCGGCCAGCGGCGCCGGGAGGGCGTCGGGGCAGGACGGGCGCGGCGCGCGGACTTCGGGCGGCGGAAGAGCGGCATGACCCTCCACTATCGGAGCGCCGCCGCTCCGGACTGCAGGCAAGGAGGCGCCGTTCCTGCGGCGGGGCCGACCGAGCGTCGAAACGGGGTCCGCGGCCGCGGCCCGGCCCGACGGCGCCGCGGCGCGAACCCCTCGCGCACTTCCGGCGCCCGGTCAGCCGCCCGTCTGCGTGATGGTCATCTGGCGGTCGTACTCCAGCTGGAAGCGGTACTCCAGGGCGTACGGATCGGCCGCGCTGCGCTCGGCCGGGACGGTGAGGTCCCAGCGGAGCAGTCCGTTCTTCCGCTGCGTGCGCTCGTAGGTCGGATCGGTGCTGAGCGACTGGCCGGTGGCCCCGGCGCTGACCAGCGTCAGCTTGATGTCGTTGCCCTTGGGGTGGGGGAGTCGATCGATGAGCCGCACGGGCACCGGTTGCTTGGAGAAGTTCTCCAGGTTGATCCGGTAGGTGAAGTCGACCACCCGGTTGCCGCCCTGGGTGCTCTCGGTGCGCTCCACCAGCTCGCGCGTGGCGCGGAGGGCGGTGTCGATGCCGAAGCCGGCGGTGAAGACCTGTCCCACCGCCACGGTGGGCACGGAGCCGCGGCCGACGAACTCGCCGCCGGCGTAGCTGGCGCTCGGACCGGAGAGGAGCACCATGTCGCTGGAGTTGGTGATCGACGCCTCGTCGAAGACGCTCGAGGTGAGAACCGGCGTGGCCACCTTGTAGAAGGACGCCGGCGCCTCGAGCCGTGCGATCTGGATGAGCTGCTGGTCCGCGCGGCTGGGGATGCTGGTGCGCGTGGCGATGCCGTAGGTGACGCTGATCGACTCGACGATCCCGGGCTCGGCCGGCAGCTTCACCGACTTCTCCTTGCGGTCGAAGCGCTCGCGGGTCATCACATCGAGGATCTGTCCCTCCGCCGCGGCGCGGTTCAGCGCCGAGTCATTCCCCGCGGTGGCGGCGTCGGCCAGGGCCTGGGCGCTGAAGCCGGCTCCACCGCCGATCGCCCCGGTGTCGCGTGCGCCCTGGGCCATCGCGTCCTGTTCCGCATCCGGCTGCTGGTTGCTCATGAAGTTCCGCTTGTCCTCCGCCTGTCGCTTCCGCATCTCCACGGACTTCATGGCCTGCTGGTAGTCGGCGCCGGCCAATGCCGGCTGGCCGGCCTTCGCCGCCGGCGTGGCCAGCGCCACCTCGAGCGTCTCCAGCGGCGGCGCGGAGGCGACCAGCGCCGGCGTGGCGGTGCTGAGGGTGAGGAGGATGTTGGTCCAGTCCTCGCCGCTCATCTGCTGGATCGACGCCTGGTAGTCGATGGTCACCTTCCCGGAGTCGCCGGCTCGGTCGGTGCGGGAGCCGGCCCGCAGGTTGTATGACGGCGACCAGCTGGCCCGGTCCACGAGGTAGTTGAGGCGCAGGCGCGTGTTCGGCGCGGTCTGGTTGACGAAGACCACCGCCTCGCGGGCGCTGCGGGAGGTGCGGACGGTGACCTGCTCGCGTTCGCGCTCCAGGAGCACGCGCTCCTCCTCCAGGCTCCGCAGGTCGAGGCCCAGGGTTCGCCCGGTCTCGGTCAGCGAGAGCCGCTGCTTCAGGATGAGATCGGTCATCTTGGTGACCGTCTCGGCGTTGAGCACGCCGCGCGAATTCTCGACGGCGGCGGTGACCGTGAGGAAGTTCTCCAGCTTGTCGAGGTACTGGCGCTGCCACTCCAGGTAGCCCTGGTTGGCGCGCACCGCGTCGATCTTGTCGCGGACGGTGCGCAGTTTCGTGTCGAGCTCGCGGACATTCTCGCGGGCGTCCTCGGCGAGCGGGCGCACGCGGTAGCTCACCGAGCGGACCTCGACGCCCTCGGAGCTCTCGGCGTAGAGACTGGCGGGAATGATGAACTCGGGGAGTTCCACCACCACCACTTCGCGCAGGCCGACGGGGCCCTGGAGTTCGATCAGGCGCGAGACGAGGGCCTGCCCGCGGAAGACGGTCACGGAATCCACCGCCCCGCGCGACTCGAAGAGATCGGCGGCGGCGGGCGCGGACGAGGCGAGCGCCGTCGCGACGACGGCGAAGCCGACGGCGATGGCGGAGGAACGGGGTCGCTGCATGGTGGCCTCCCTGGGCGCGGAGGCGCCCGGTGTGGGAATGCGCCGCCTCGATGGCGGAGCGATCGGGAGCCTAATGGCCGGGCGGGGCGCGGCGTCCGCGGCGGCGGATCAGCGTGACGGCAGCGTTGCGCCTCCGCGGGCGAAAGCCCGCTCCACCAGCGAGCGGCAGAGCTCGTGGAACGGAATGCCCGCGTGCGCCGCCGCCTTCGGAACGAGCGAGTGGTCGGTGAAGCCCGGCATCGTGTTGATCTCGAGGAGCCACGGGCCGTCGTCGTCCACCATGAAGTCCACACGGGCCAGGTCCCGCGCGCCGAGCGCCTGGATCAGTTCGATGGAGAGCGCCTGCGCCCGTTCCACCACCGTCGCCGGCAGCGGCGTGCGGCGCGAGCGCGTGGAGGCCCAGGACGCCGGAAGCTGCGGATCGAGCACGTACTCGGTGTCGTCGCGGAGGTACTTGGCGTCGTAGTCGTAGAAGCCCTCGGCGGGAACGATCTCGATCACCGGCAGCACGCGATCCAGCACCCAGCCCACGGTGATCTCGCGTCCCTCGATCAGCCGCTCGGCCATCACGCGCTCGCGGGGTCGATCGCGGCGCTCCAGGAGCGCGGCCATGCCGGCGCGGACCTCCGAATCGGTGCGGGCGATGACGACATCCACGGTCGAGCCGTCGTCGACGGGCTTGAGGACGAGCGGGGGGGCGAGATCGCAGGAATCACCGCGGCGAAGTTCGCGCGCCGGCGGCGTCGGCACGCCGATCCGCCGGGCCAGCGTCTTGGTGGCCAGCTTGTCCATGGCCATCCGCGCCGCGCGCGGTCGGCAGCCGACATAGGGGCGACCGTCCGCTTCCAGCAGGTCCTGGAGCGGACCGCCTTCGCCCCACGGGCCGTGGAGCACCGGGAAGATCACGTCGCCCTCGAGGGTTGCGATCGCGGCGCCGTCGGGACGATCGACCGTTGACTCCACCACCTCGAGCCCGGCGCGGCGGAGCGCCTGCGCCACCATGCCGCCGCTCTTCAAGCTCACTTCGCGTTCGGCGTCGGGACCACCCTTGAGGACCAGCACCTTCATGGCAATCCCTCCGCGCGGCGGCTCACGCTTCGCCGCGCCGCCAGATGACGATCTCGGTGTGCAGTTCGATGCCGCTCGTCTCCAGGACGCGCCGGCGGATCTCGGCGATGAGCGCCTCCACCTCGGCGGTGCGCGTTCCCGGGGCGACGGTGATGAAGTTCCCGTGGCGCTCGCTCACCCGTGCGCCGCCGACGGCCCGGCCCTTGAGCCCGGCCAGGTCGATGAGCCGCCCCGCGCTCTGTCGCTCGCCGGAGGCGCCGCCGGGATTCCGGAAGACGCATCCCGCGGAATGTTCCGCCAGTGGTTGCGTGGCCTTCTTGTGGGCGAAGATCTCCTTGACCCGCTCGCGCACCGCCAGCGGATCCTCCTCGCGCAGTCGGAACGAGGCCCAGAGGATCACGCCCGAGGGAAGGCTCGTCTCGCGGTAGCCGAAGCGGATCTCCGACGCCGGGTAGACGCGCAGGTCTCCCGTCGGATGGAGCAGGGCCACGGCGTGCACCGCGTCGCCGATGGAGCCGAAGCGCCCGCCCGCGTTCATGCGGACGGCGCCGCCGACGCTCGCCGGGACGCCGGCCATGGGCGAGAGACCTTCGAGCCCGCGCCGGGCGCAGTCGTTGACGAGCTTCGCCAGGTCGGCGCCCGCGCCGGCGCGGAGGGCGTCGAGCGAGCCCTCGGCGTTGGCCTTCACTTCGCCGAAGATCCGGGCGTCGAGCTTCACCACCACGCCGTCCACGCCCTCGTCGGAGACGAGGAGATTGGCGCCGGAACCGAGCACGCGGACGGGAATGCCGCCCTGGTGGCAGCGTCGGAGCAGGGTGACCAGCGACGCTTCGTCCTGCGGATGGACGAGCACATCGGCGCGACCGCCGATGCCGAACCAGGTCTGCGCCGCCAATGGCGCATCGGTCTCGACGCGCACCGCGAGGTCGGCGAAGAGAGCGGCGGTGCCGGAGGGGCTCACGAGGGTCGTCACGGCTCGGTCGGGGGGGCGCTGGGGGCGGTGCGGCCCTCGGGGCCGCGGAGGAAATCGTAGGCGATGCTGCCCACCGGTCCCGCGCCCATCACCACCAGGAGGTCGCCGTCCCGGCAGACCACCTCCAGGTGCTCCACGATCGCCTCGAAGGGATTGAGGTGGATCGCGTGGACTCCGCGGGCGCGAAGGCGCTCCACCAGGTCCTGGGCGCACACCCGGGTGCGCTCCTGCTCGCTGTCGCGCACGAAGTAGATGGGAGGCACGATCACCAGGTCGCAGGAGGAGAAGCTCTCGGCGAACTGCTCCAGGAGGAAGCGCGTGCGGCTGTGCTGGTGCGGCTGGAAGACGCAGACCAGCCGCGCCGGCCGCTCGCGGTCGCGGATCGCCCGCAGCGTGGCCTGGCATTCGGTGGGGTGGTGGCCGTAGTCGTCGTAGACCACCACGCGGCCGCCGTCGGGCAGTCGGCGCTCGCCGAGGCGCTGGCTTCGTCGCTCCAGGCCCGCGAATCCGCCGAGCGCGGCTTCGATCGCGTCGCGGTCGCCGCCGAGCCAGAGGGAGAGGATGCCGGCGGCGGCGGCGTTGAGGGCGTTGTGTTCGCCGGGCATGGGCAGGCGGAAGCGCAGCGCCTCCTCGCCGCCGTGTAGCACGCGCACGATCCGCGATTCGGGTCCGTCGGGCGCGTCGACCTCGTCGGCGAAGCGCGCGTCATCCTCCACGAACGACACGGCGTAGTCCGCGGAGGGATCCCACCCGAAGGTGGAGACCTGGCACGCCAGGCCCGAGGCGATCTCGCGCCGATGCGCGCCTTCGTGGGCGATGAGCAGTCGGCCGCCGGCGGCGGCGGGAGGGAGGCGCTCGGCGAAGGCGCGGAAGCTCGCCACGATCTCGTCGATCGAGCCGTAGCAGTCCAGGTGATCCTCCTCCACGTTGTTCACCAGCGCCATGACGGGGCGGTGATGGTGGAAGCTGCGGTTGAACTCGCAGGCCTCGGCCACCAGGATGCCCGGTCGGCCCGCGAGCGGGCCCGCGGGAATCGACTCGGCCCCGAGGCGGCTGCCGCCCCCGATCTGCGGGCAGGTGGCGCCGACGATGACGCTCGGATCGAGGCCGGCGGAGATCGCGGCGTGGGCGAGCATGGCGGTGGTGGTGCTCTTGCCGTGCGTGCCGGCCACGCACACCGCCGTCCGACCCGCCTGGGCGCAGCCGAGCGCCTCGGCATAGGAGAGGATCGGGATGCCGCGGCGCTGCGCGGCCAGGAGTTCGGGGTGATCCAGGGGAATCGCGGCGCTGGCGATCACCAGGTCGCAGCGCTCCGGCAGTTCGCCCCGCGACTGGTCGAACCAGACGGCGATGCCTCGGCGCCCCAGCTCGCGCGTCACGGCGCTGGCCGAGCGGTCGCTGCCCGAGCAGCGCGCCCCGCGCTCGGCGAGCATCTGCGCCAGCGCGCTCATGCCGCAGCCTCCGACGCCGGCGAACCAGAGGGACAGGTCGCGCATCTGTCCTCGCCGGAAGCGGTCGATCGCCGGGTCCCGATGGGTGCGCGACGCGGAGGAGGCGGGCGGAACGGCGGCCACGGGCGACATGCTACGGCGGTGGGGCATCGATGCCCGATATCGGCAGCCGCCTGCGCAAGGCCCTACAATCCGCCCCTCCGATGAGCGACACCCGCGCGCCGGCGTCCGACATCCACGCGCAGGTCCTGATCGTCGACGACGAGGTCGAGCATGCCGAGACGATGGCGGAGGCCCTGCGCCGTCCCGGCCATGTCTGCACCATCGTCCACTCGCTGGCCAAGGCCGAGGAGGAGATCCGCCACGGCGCCTTCGACGTGGTGGTCACCGACCTGGTCATGGAACACCAGACCGCGGGGCTGGAGGTGCTGCGCCTCCAGCGCGAACTCCAGCCCGACGCCGCCACCATCATGGTCACCGCCCACGGCGATGTCCCCACCGCCAAGGCCGCGCTCCAGGGCGGCGCCTACGACTTCATCGAGAAGCCGCTCGACCTGGTGGTCTTCCGCAACCTCGTCCAGCGCGCCGCCGAGACGGTGCTGCTGCGCCATCAGAACGAGCGCCTCCGCGGCGAGGTGGACGCGGCGTACGGCTTCGAGGGGATCATCGGCGACTCGGCGGCGATGCGCAAGGTCATCGCCCTGGTGCGACAGGTGGCGCCGAGCTCCATCCCCGTGCTCATCACCGGCGAGAGCGGCACCGGGAAGGAGCTGATCGCCCGCGCCATCCACCGCCATTCGAAGCGCCGCGACCGGCGCTACGCCACCTTCAACGCGGCGGGCCAGAGCGAGAGCCTCCTCGAGGATCAGCTCTTCGGCCATGTGCGCGGCGCCTTCACCGGCGCCGACCGCGACCGCGAGGGCGTCTTCGAGTACGCCGACGGCGGGACGCTCTTCCTCGACGAGATCGGGGACATGCCGCTCTCCATGCAGCCGAAGCTGCTGCGCGTGCTGGAGCAGGGGGAGATCGTCCGCCTGGGAAGCAACGAGCCTCGCAAGGTGGATGTCCGCTTCCTCAGCGCCACCAACCGCGATCTTCGCGCCGTGGCCGGCGAGGGCCGCTTCCGCGAGGACCTCTACTTCAGGCTCAAGGGGCTGGAGATCCATGTGCCGGCGCTGCGCGAGCGCCGCGAGGACATCCCGCTGCTCGTGCACCACGCCATCGGCGTCTGGTCGGCGGAGCTTGGGCGTCCGCGCCCGGGGATCGGACAGCCGGCGCTCATGCGCCTGGTGAGCTACCACTGGCCCGGCAACGTGCGCGAGCTCATGAACCTCATGCACCGCGTGGTGGTGACCTGCGCCGGTCCGACCATCGAGCTCGCGGACATCCCCGAGGAGATCCGCGCCGCCGACGGCCCGGACGACGCGCCGCTGGGCAGCCTGGCGGGCGTGGGCCTCGACAAGCTCGAGAAGGAGGCGATCCGGCAGACGCTCGGCATGACCGGCGGCAACCGCGAACAGGCGGCGCAGCTCCTGGGCATCGGCGAGCGCACCCTCTACCGCAAGCTCAAGGAGTACGGGCTGCGCTGAGCGCGGCGCCCTCCGCCCATGCCGTTCATCCTGTACCGGCACCTGCTGGCCGAACTCCTGAAGGTGTTCCTGCTGACCACCGCGGTGATCGTGGTGGTCATCGCCTTCGGCTCGGCCATCCGACCGCTGGCGGAGAACCTCCTCGGTCCCGGCGGCGTGGCCAAGTGGATCCTCCTCGCCACCGTGCCGATGCTCCAGTTCGCCGTTCCGTTCTCCGGCGGATTCGCGGCCACGCTCGTCTTCCATCGCTTCGTCACCGACAACGAGATCACCGCGATGGCCACCTGCGGGCTCTCGTACCGGCGCATCCTCGTTCCGGTGGTGACGCTGGGCATGGTGCTCCTGGTGGTGATGACGCTGCTGGTGAACTTCGCGGTCCCGCGCTTCTGGGAGGCGCTCAAGGAAGTGGGCACGCAGGACGCCACCGCGGTCTTCGCCGCGGCGGTCGATCGTGGCGAATCGCTGACCGCGGGTCGCCTCACGCTCTTCGCCGACGGGATCCGCGAGGAGGAGGTTCCGCCCGGCGTGGGGCTGGAGCGACGCATGGTGCTGGTGGGCGTGGCGGCCATCGAGCGCGATCCCGAGGGTCACCCGGTGACGGAGTTCACCTCCGAGACCGCCACGGTGGATCTCTACCGGCGCGGCCGGCAGACCTGGATGAAGCTGGCCATGTCCAATGCCACCGTCTTCCGCGCCGCCGAGGGCACGGTGGTGGTGCTCCCGCGCGCGTCGCCCGACGCGGTGCTCCTGGCCGCCGGCTTCGAGCGCGGGCCGAAGTTCCTGCCGTTGCCGGAACTCATCGAACTCCGACGGACCATCGATCAGCAGACCGATCCGTTCAAGGAGCGCGCCGGCGTGGAGCTCCTGCTGGCGAAGGTGGACGGCTGGCGCTGCCTGCACGAGAAGGCCCTCTCCGGGCGCGTGGTCCTGGCGGACGAGCCGAATCGGCGCGAGTACGTGATCGAGGACGGCGTGGTGGAGACGAGCGGACTCTCCCGGCGCGGTCCGAAGCCGATCACCGTCACCGAGTACGAGCGCGGCATCGCCTCGCGCCGGGCGGTGACCGAGCGCGTGGACCTCTTCTTCGACGATCAGCTCGCCCCGGGGTCGCCGCCGCGCTTCGACATGGCGCTGCGCGACCCCGCGGTCACCGACCTGCGCAGCCGCGAGCCGGTGAAGGCGCGGTGGCCGCAGCGGATCATCGGCATCGAGGTGCGCGGCTGCCCCGGCCGGGACTGGTCCACGTTGGGCAACGAGAGCGCCGCCGCCATCGCCGACGAGGTGCCGCCGGATGCGCCCGGTCCGTCGGAGGACCTCGCCCGCATGGGGCGCGAGGAGGCGGCGAAGCTGCGCGGCGCGGTGAACGCCCTGCGCAACGAGGTGGATTCCCACCTCATGCAGCGCGTGGCGCAATCCATCAGCGCGCCGATGCTGCTGGTGCTGGGCGCGATCCTGGCCATGTGGCGCCGCAACAGCCTTCCGCTGGCCATCTACCTGCTGAGCTTCATCCCCGCCATCGCCAACATCCTCATGCTCGCCAGCGGTCAGCAGCTCATGCGCGGCGATCATGTGTGGATGGGCATGCTGGTGATGTGGTCGGGCACGCTGCTGCTGCTGGTGATCGCCGCCATCGGCTACCGGGAGCTGGCGAGGAACTGATGGCATCCGCACCCGCCCGAATCCGCCTCCCGATCAGGCTGATCGACCGCACCGTGGCGGAGCGGTTCCTCTCCAACTTCGTGCTGCTCTTCGCGCTCCTCTTCGTCTTCGCCATCTCCGTGGACGTGATCGTGCAGGCGGAGCGGTTCCTCGACGCCGCGGCCGAGGCGGTGCGCAGCGGGCGCGCGTCGTCGAAGTTCGGCGCGGCGATCTGGATCCTGCTCGACTTCCACGGACCGCGCGTCTTCCAGTTCTATCAGTACATGCTGGGCCTGGTCTCCATCGGCGCCATGGGCTTCACCTTCGCGCAGATGCACCGGGCGCGCGAACTGGTGGCGGTCATGGCCGCGGGGGTGAGCCTGCGGCGGCTGGCCGGGAGCGTGCTGCTGGCGGCGGTGGGTCTCAACATCCTCCAGGGCGTCAACCAGGAGTTCATCCTGCCCCGGCTCGCGCCGCGCCTGGTCCGCGATCACGGCGACCTCATGCGCCCCGGCGGACGCACCTTCGAGGTGCCGCTCACGCGCGACGGGGAGACGAACCTCCTCAGCGCCCGCGAGTTCGATCCGGCGACGGGGGAGATCGGCGATCTCCTCTTCCTGGAGCGTTCCGATCGCGGCATGGCCCTGCGCCGCATCACCGCCTCGCGCGCCGTCTACGACCCGATGCGGCGCGGATGGTCGCTGGAGGAAGGCCGGGCGATCGAGCGGGGCCCGGGGCCCGACGGATCCGCGGGCGGCGAGGACGGCTTCCTCCGGCCCGTCGACTTCGTCGCCTCCACGCTCACGCCGCAGGCGATCGTGGTGCGGCGCTTCCGGCTCTACGCCCAGATGCTCGACATGGAACAGGTGCAGGTGCTGCGGCGCGAAGGCGGCGCCGACGACGCGACCACCACGCGGCTGATGCTCGCGCGCTTCGCCGGTCCGGCGGCGAACCTGCTGGTGCTGGCCATCGCCATCCCGTTCTTCCTGCTCCGCGAGCCGCGGCTCCTCCTGGCCCAGGCGGTGAAGGTGGCGGCGATCGCGGTGCCGGCGATGCTCGCGTCGCTCGTCTTCCTCACCGTGCCGTTCGGCGACCTGCCGGGCGCGGTGTCGGTGGCCATTCCCATCGCCCTGCTGCTGCCGGCGGCGGCGTGGCGGCTGGCGTACCTGAAGACCTAGCGCGGACCCGACGACCTCGCGCGGACCCGACGAGCTAGCGCGGATCCGCGGCGGGCGCCGAGCGGGCCGAACGCCAGCTCTCCTGGAGCGCGTCGTCGAAGACGGTCACGGTCGTCGTGTCGCGCACGATGCTGCGCGCGAGGTTCTCCATGAGCAGCCGCTCCTGGGCGCGACGGACGGCGGTGCGCGCCTTCTCGCGCTCCGACGCGGCGCCGAGGGCGCTGCCGGCGGGGATCTCGCGCTCGCAGAGGATGAGGACCCAGCTCTGGTCGAGCAGCACGGGCGCCGAGACGGCGCCGGGCTGGAGGGACCAGAGGGCGTTGCGGAAGCTGGCCGGGAAGCTCGGATCGAGCCGGCTCACGGGGGCCAGCAGCCCGCCGCGCTCGGCGGAGCGATCGGTGGAGCGCTCCACCGCCAGCTCCGCGAAGTTCGCCCCGCGCGAGAGTTGGCCGGCCACGTCCTCCGCGGCGCGGGCGTCGGGCAGGGCGATGATGCGGCAGCGGCGCTTGGCGCCGTGGGCGGCGTCGAGGGCCGCTTCCACGGCGTCGTCGCTCACCTTCACTTCGTCGGCCACCAGGGCGCGGAGGGAGGCGTTGCGGCGCAGCAGATCGTTCCAGCGCAGCGTGGAGAGCCCCTGCACCTGGCGGAGCGATCGAAGGAGCGAGGCGGCACGCGAGGGATCGGGATCGAGCGTCTCCAGGAGGATCTGCTCCTCCGCGGCGATCTGCGCGGGAGTCAGGGGCCGTCCGCGCTCGCGCAGCAGGGCCTCCAGGCGCCGGTCGATGAGCATCTCCTCCAGCACGGCGCCGCCGCTGCGCTCGGCCAGGCGCGGGCGGAGATCCGACCACTCGATGACCGTGTCGCCCCAGATGGCGGCGGGGCGCGAGTCGGTGGGGCCGGCGACGGATGCGCCGGTGGAGGCGGCGCCGGCGGCGCGGGACGCGGAGCGCGGCGCGTCCGGCGCGGCGCCGGGCGAGGCGCCGGGCGCGCCGGCGGAGGATCCGCCGGCCGTGGGTCGCGGCGCGTCGCAGGCGATCGGCGCCAGGAGCGCGGCCGCCGCAAGGACGGCGAACCGGCGAGCCCCGGCCGCGGCTCGGCCCGAGGCTCGGCGTGCGGGATCCCGCGCTGGGGCGGGGGCGGTGGCGCGGGTCGGTCTCGATGCGTCAGCGGGTCGTCTCATCTCGTTCCTCATCGATCGTCGCCGCGCAGGAACGACTCGGCGTCGAGGCGGCGCCGTTCGTCGTCGATGCGCGTGCGTCGCGCGGCGATCTGGGGGTCTTCGGCGGGCGCGGCGCCGTCCGGCGATGCGGCGCCGCCCGCGCCCGCGAGGGCGTCCAACTGCTTCGCGGCGTCGTCCAGGGCCGCGCGACGATCCTTCCGCGGGAGCGTTCCGTCCCGGGCGCGCCGGATGAGTTCGTCCACCGCGGCGAAGCGATCGACCGCGGCGGGTGCGGCGGGCGCAGCCGGTGCCGGCGCGGCGGCGGGCTCGAGCGGACCGGCGGCCTTCGTCCGCATCGGCGCTGGAGCGGACGCGGGGACGGAGGCCGGAGCCGACGCGGGGACGGAGGCCGGTGCGGATGCGGGGACGGAGGCCGGCGCGGATGCGGGGGGCGACGCCGCGGCGCCCTTCGGCGCGAGAGCGGCCGCCGCCGTCGCGCGATCCCGCGCCCCGGGGCGCAGGAGCTGCACGGCCGCCACCGCCGCGAGGGCGAAGAAGAGGATGGCCACCGCGAACATCACCTCGCCCCGGTGCCGTCGCAGCCATGGACCGAACGACCACGGCGCCCCGAGCGGGCTGGCGGCGAGGGCGACGGCGCCGCCCCCGATCCCGCCGCGCGGCACGGGCACGGCGCCGAGCGATCGTCGGCGGCGCACATCCTCGTGAAGCCCTTCGCGCAGCTCCTCGTTGGTGACGAAGCTCGAGATGGGCGGCCGCTCGGCGTCCTCGGGATGGGCCGCCTCGAGCGCCGGGTTGTTGCCGCCCAGCCCCAGCGAGTCGCGGTCCAGCGGGGCCACGAACGCGGCGCGGCAGACATGGCAGGCCGGCGCGTCCGGCGCCACCTTCGCGCCGCACGCGTGGCAGGAGCCCACCAAGTGGGCCACGCCCGGCACGCGCGAGGCGAGCGTCCAGAGCTGGCGCGTCGTCGGTCCGCGGATCACCGTGTGCCGATCGATCATGCCGCGCGAGACGAAGTCGGCCAGCTGCTGCCACGAGCAGCCGGGCATGAACGGCCACTGCGGATTGCGGACGAACCACGGCCCCATGCGGGCGAGTGTTTCGCGCCGCGTGGCGGCGTCCAGCGCGGTTCCGCACGCGATGCAGCGATCCGATGCCGGCTGCATCTCGCCGCAGAAGGGACAGATGAGGGCGCTCGTCTGGCTCACGGGGTCTCGGCGGCATGCCCGGGGGCGGCCGCGGGATCCTCCACCGTAGCAGCGCCGACGCGGAGGAGGATGGCGCCGTCCTCCAGCCGCCGCGGCGCTCCGAGGGCCTCCGCCAGCCGGGCGACCGCCTCCTGCGAGATGGCCGGATCGAGCCATCCGCTGCGGGACCAGACCGAGAGCATCACCGGATCGATGAGGACCCATCCGATGCGTTCGCGCTGGAGGATGGCGCGGATGGCGGCGGGGTCGCCGGCGCGCATGAGCTCCGACACCAGCGGATCCCGGGTCCAGACGGTGGAGGCGCGGAAGGGCGCCCGATATCGGAAGGTCGTCGCGTCGCCGACCAGGAGGAGCGTGGTGCCGTCGCGCTGCGCCTCCGGTGCGATCTCGAAGTTGATCACGAACTCGCGCGAGGGCGGAAGCGGTCGCCACTCCGCGGTCCGGCGCGTGCGCAGGAGCTCCGCGAGCGCGTCACCGGTCATGACGCGCTCGGCGCCCACCATGGCCGCGGGCCACGGGCCCTCGCTGAGGAACGCCGCCGCCGGAGCCAGCGCCAGCAGGAACGCGATGATCCGCGCCGCCAGCGGCGGGCGCGCCAGCGGCGCCGCCGCGAGCGCGAACGCCAGCGCCGCGATCGGCGCCGCGGGAATCATGAAGCGGCTCTTGAGATGCGTGAAGAGCAGCCAGCCCGCCGCCGAGAGCGCCAGCGCCGAGAGGAACGCCGCGCCCAACCTCCGCGAGTCGCGCCGAAGGACGAGCAGTACGGCGCCGCCCGCACCCAGCCAGGGCAGGAGCGCCATGAACGGACGCCACGGTTCGCCGGCCCTGGGCGCCGGGCCCACGCCGAACGCCAGCACCTGCTCCCACAGGGCCCGCAGGCGCGGGGCGATGCCGCCCTCGGGTCCGTGCGCCACCGACCAGGCGCGGAGCTGTTCGACGGTCCAGTCGTGCGCGCCGAGCCACGCGGGTGCGAAGGGAAAGATCGGGTTGCCCGTGTGCGCGCCGTTGCGCACGAGCCACGGAAGGAGCGGGAGCAGCGCCGCGGCCGCCGCGATCGCCAGCGATCGAATCACGCTCGCGGGCGATCGCCCCAGCAGCGCGGGACGCGCGACGAGCACCAGGAGCACCACCGACGGGAGGACGATGACGCCGGCGGAGAGCTTGGACCCCACGGCCGTCGCGGCGAAGAGCCCCAGGAGCGCGGCTTGCCCGATGGTCGCGGTCTCCGCGCCGCCCGCGCCGCTCGCAACTCCTGCGCTGCTCGCGCCTCCTGTCTCGCGCGACGGAGCTCGGCCCACGCCCGCGAGTCCGATGGAGAGCATGCCCGCGGCGCCGAGGATCGCTCCCATCTCGTTGTAGGCGAGCGACGCGGTCACGATCACCCACGGCGTCCCGATCATCGCGGCGGCGGCGAGGAGTCCGGCGCCGCGCGCCAGGCGCCCCGCCGCCTCCGCCACCGCGAGCACCGCGGCGAGCCCGATGAGC
>CAZSVT010000046.1:0-15241 GCA_964610365.1 uncultured Isosphaeraceae bacterium | reverse complement strand
AAAGACTTTGACGCGTCGAGCCGAAAAGAAAGAGACGCTCGCTAAACCAGAGGATTTGCTGTGAAACGTGCACTTATCACCGGCATTACCGGACAAGACGGTTCCTACCTGGCCGAGTTCCTGCTCGCGAAGGGCTACGAGGTGCACGGCGTCATCCGCCGATCCTCGAGCTTCAACACGGGGCGCATCGAGGATCTCTACATCGATCCGCATGAGCACGGGGCGCGGCTGCGCCTGCACTTCGGCGACCTGAACGACGCGAACAATCTCTCCTGGCTCATGCGCGAGGTCGATCCCGACGAGGTCTACAACCTCGGTGCGCAGAGCCATGTGAAGGTGAGCTTCGAGCTGCCCGTGTACACGGCGGACACCGACGCCGTGGGCGCCCTCAAGTTGCTGGAGGCGATCCGCACCCATCAGCAGCTCTCGGGCAAGCGCGTGCGCTTCTACCAGGCGTCCAGCAGCGAGCAGTTCGGCCTGGTGCGGGAGGTGCCGCAGCGGGAGACCACGCCGTTCTATCCGCGCTCGCCCTACGGCTGCGCCAAGGTCTTCGCCCACTGGATCACGGTGAACTACCGCGAGAGCTACAGGATGCACGCGAGCTGCGGCATCCTCTTCAACCACGAGAGCCCGCGCCGCGGCGAGACCTTCGTCACGCGCAAGATCACGCGCGCGGTGGGCCGCATCAAGCTCGGTCTGCAGGAGAAGCTCTATCTCGGCAACCTGGACGCGGAGCGCGACTGGGGTTTCGCCGGCGACTATGTCGAAGCGATGTGGCTCATGCTGCAGCAGGATGAGCCCGACGATTTCGTCATCGCCACCGGGCGTAAGGTGAAGGTCAAGGACTTCTGCGAGATGGCGTTCGCCGAGGTCGGCCTCAACTGGAACGACTTCGTGGAGATCGATCCGCGCTACTTCCGTCCCGCCGAGGTCGATCAGTTGCTCGGCGACGCCAGCAAGGCGAAGCGCGTGCTCGGTTGGGAGCCGCGCGTGGATCTCGCGGAGCTGGTGCGCATGATGGTCGCGCATGACATGGAGCTGGCGGCGCAGGAGCGCACGCTCGTCGACGCCGGCCACACCCGCATTCGCGGGTGAGAGGCGTCGCCGGCTCGTGCCCCCTTCGTCGCGGCGTGTCTTCTTCGAAGGCCCCTGTGTTCTCGCGCTGACGAGTTCGGCCTCTGCGTACAACTGGGGGCGATGGAAGCGGTCCATGTGGTGAACATGGCGGACCTCGACGCAGATGGTCGCGTCGACGGTGACGATGTGGGGACGCTTCCTGGCGCGCGGGGCTCGGGGGACTGCGATTCCAATCTCGATGGAGTCGGCATCGTGAACGGAAGCGATCTCGGCACGCTCTATGGCAACTGGTCGGGTGGGAATCCGGCGTCCATCGGAACGGTCTGCGACGAGGAGTGCGGCGCTCAGTTCGGTGAGGCGCGCGAAGAACTCATGGGATCAGAGGATTCAGATGACCCGGAAGCGGCCGAGGAGCGGCTCGCCGAACGGCTGGGTCGGATCGGCTTCGAGAGCGTTGACGCGGTGGCTGCCTGAGGGCAGGGAACTTCACGCCTTGGCGGTGGCAGGCTCTGTCGCACCGTGCGAGAGCTCCGGCGGCGGCGCGGGCAGATCGCGGAAGACTCGATAGACGATCTGCGAGCGCGGGAAGACGATCACCCACGCGGTGATGAAGATCGACCAGATGTAGGTGCGCAATCCGCGGTGCTGGACGAACCACTCTTCCACGAGCCCCTTGTAGGGCATGATCACCTGGTCGTAGCAGACCACCGGGTCGGCGGCGCGGCCCATGATCTCCTCCTCGTCGCGGAAGATGATCGAGCCGAGGCCGGTGAGTCCGGGCCGCACCTTCACGATCTCGCGCTTCGAGCGCTCGGGAAACGCGTCGAAGCATCGGCGCGTCTGCGGGCGCGGTCCCACCACGCTCATGTCGCCGATGACGATGTTCATGATCTGCGGCAGCTCGTTGAGCTTCGTCTTGCGCAGGAACTTGCCGACCGGCAGCACGCGCGGATCGTTCTTGAGCGTGACCGTTCCCGTGCCCATCGTCTCGCTCTTCCTGCGCATCGTCACGAACTTGAAGAGCTTGAAGGGCTTTCCGCCGTAGCCGACGCGCTCCTGGAGGAAGAAGACTTCTCCCTCGCCGGTGAAGCGCAGGATGAGCATCACCGCGATCAGGAACGGAGAGATCAGGACGAGCGCGATCAGTGAGAGAAGGATGTCGAGCAGGCGGATCATGGTTACATGCGGGCGTCGAGGAACTTGCCGGTTTCCTTGTGCTGGAATTCAGGCAGCGTGCGGTTGAAGAGTTCGACCAGATCGCGCCGCGTCCATGAGCCGCGACCCAGCAGGCCGTCGATCGCATCGGTGAACGCGTCGAGCAGCGCCGCGTCGAAGTTCGCTTCGTGCTTCACGATGCCGATGCCGTTGAAGCGCTTCATGTCGAGCGTCTCGCCCTCCATGAAGAACTCCTCGAAGTCCTTCTCGCCGGTGGTGTCGCTGGTGAAGAAGAAGCAGGGCCAGCGGCGCCTGGGGATGAGCTCTGCGGCGCGCGACCGCGCCTCTTCTTCCGTGGCGCACGGATGCGGCTCGTAGCCGAGCGCCTGCAGATACCGCACCGCGATGTCGGAGAACCTGGTGAGCGTGAGCGCCTCGCTCATCTTCGGAAAGAAGATGTCTCGATTGGCGCCGAGCAGGCACGACATGAGGCAGAGCTCGCCCGACTCCTGCGGAGTGACGAAGTAGCGCAGCACATCCTCGGGCGCCGCGATCGGCTGTCGCTTCGCGAAGCGCTGATTGAAGCCGTGCAGGAGCGAGCCGTCGCTGAAGGCCACATTGGCGAATCGCGCGGTGGAGATGGGAAGCGAGAGGCTTTCGCGCATCAGGAACATCTCCATGATGCGCTTGCTCGCTCCCATCATGTTGACGGGATTGGCCGCCTTGTCGGTGGAGACGCAGAAGTACTTCCGTGCGCCGCGGTCGCGGGCATGCACGATCGTGGACACCGTGTTCAGGATGTTCACGCGCACCATGCGCATCAGCGTGAAGGGATCCTTCTCGCTGCGCACGTGCTTGAGCGCCGAGAGATTGAGCACGTAGTCGTAGCCGTCGCCCGCGGCCATCAGGGCGTCGAACTCCCGCGCCCCGCAGTCGATGGCGAAGGTCGAGAAGTCCCCGTCGATGTAGCCGAGCGTCGAGCGAAGGTCGCGCACCAGCTCCACCATGTTGTTCTCGCTGATGTCGACCACATGGAGCACGCGCGGCTGCCGCTTGAAGATCTCGCGCGTGACCGCCTGGCCGATGGAGCCCGCGCCCCCGATCACGAGAAAGCGCGCGCCGCCCACGAGCGAGCGGAGCTCCTTCTCGTTCCGCTCCACATCGCCGGCGAGAATCGGGGCGGAGCGACCGACGATCTCGAGGATGTTCATGGCCGCAGCCTCCCGAAGTCGCTCTCGGGCACGCTCGACGGCAGATTCACGATCCGATCCTCGAGCCATCTCGACTGCGCGAGGCCGTCATGCATGCACTTGCTGAACATCGGCAGATCGCACATCAGCCGCCACGCGGGGCGCGTCATCACGCCCTGCTCGTTCGTGCGCTTGAGGATCTCGTCGCGCTCCCGGCGCGAGCCCGCCAGGATGGCGTTCAGCCAGAAGTTCGAGGTGGTCCCGTGGGGCTGGTCCACGAAGGCCACGCCCCTGGCGGCGCAGAAGCGACGGTATCGATCGGCCACCTCGGCCTTCACCGCCAGCATCGGCCGCAGCCGCTCCAACTGGGCGCAACCGAGCGCCGCGTTGAGGTTGGGCAGTCGGTAGTTGTAGCCCACCTCGTCATGGAAGAACTCGTACGGATGCGGGCGCTTCGCCGTGGTGGTGAGGTGCTTGGCGCGAACCGCCAGCCGTTCATCGTTGGTGACGATCATGCCGCCGCCGCCGGTGGTGATCACCTTGTTGCCGTTGAAACTCAGCGTCCCCATGACGCCGAAGGTGCCGGTGTGGCGGGCGCCCACCGAGCTGCCCAGCGACTCGGCGGCGTCCTCCAGCACGGGGAGACTCCATTCGGCGCCGAGGCGCACGATCTCCTCGATGCGGCAGGGGTGTCCGAAGGTGTGCATGGGCACGCAGGCGGCGATGCGTCGCCCGGTGGCGCGATGCCGGGGCCCGTCGGGGCCGCGCTCCGCGTGGGCGGTCAGCCATGACCCGAGGGCGTCGGGGCTCATGCCGAGCGTCGCCCGGTCGACATCCACGAAGACCGGTTCGGCATGGGCGTAGGCCAGGGCGTTGCAGGTGGCGATGAAGGTGAGCGCCTGCGTGATGACGAGATCCCCCGGCTGCACGCCCGCCAGGCGCAGGGCGGCATGGAGCGCCGCCGTTCCGTTCACCGTGGCCACGCCGAAGCGCGCGCCCGTGAACGCGGCGATGCCCTGTTCGAACTCGGTGACCTTGGCACCCACCGACGAGACGAAGTTCGAGTCGATGCACTCGGCGAGGTACTGCTTCTCGCGCCCCGCGAAGACCGGTCGGTGCAGCGGCACCGGCCCGTCGCCGTAGATCTCGCGCGCCAGGGCTGCCAGCTCGTCGGCCAGTCGATCGACGGCGACGGCGCTCATGATTCGAAGCCGATCCCGGCGGAGCCGATCCGTGCGTTGAACGCGTGCATCATGGAGGTTGGATCCCGCGTCGGGTCCGACGGCGAGGGCGCCACGCCGCGCGCTCTCCGGCGGCGATTTCGGCTGATCGGATCGATCGGCATTCCGCGCTCCGGACTGAAGTTCCCGTAATCCGAGCGTGCTCCCTGCGAGGGCGGCGCGGACTGGAGGGCGGATGATATCTTCCGATGCGTGCTTGCCGAACGGGCGCCGACGCCCCTCGAGCCGCCGCGCCGCCCATGACGCAACGGTCGACCGACGGAACCGATCCCGATCACCGCGTCCTCGTCACCTACGCGTGGGTGCGATCGTCCTATGCGGTCCTTCGAAATCTCTCCGAGCATGGGATCCAGGTGTGGGCGGCGGATGTGTACCGCACCGGCATGTGCCAGGGGTCGAAGCGCCGCGCGGGCTTCGTGCGGTATCCGAGTCCGTACGCCGACGAGGAGGCCTTCGTTCGGTTCATCGCCGAGACCTGCCGCACCCTCGGCATCGGCCTGGTCTTTCCCAGCCACAACGAGACGGAGATCCTGGCCCGCCACCGCGAGCTCCTGCCGGCGGGGGCGGACCGGCTGCTCCCGGACGCCGCCCACTGCGCGCTCTTCAACCACAAGGCGGGCACCTACTCCCTCGCCGAGTCGCTGGGCCTGCGCGTCCCCCGTCGACTGCTCTACCGCGAGCCGTCGGAGATCCCCGGCCTGGTGAAGGACCTCGGCATCGGCGGCGTGGTGATCAAGCTGCTCACGAGCAACAGCGCCCGTGGCGTGACCTACGCCGACGACGGCGAGGAGGCGCAGCGCAAGGTGGCGTGGATGATCGAGCGCTTCGCCCTGTCGCCGTCGCGATACCCGCAGGTGGAGGAGCGCGTGGGCGGCGAAGGCGCCGGGTGCTCGGTCCTCTACTGGCATGGTCGTCGCATCGCCACCTTCTGCCACCGCCGTCTGCGCGAGCGCGTGCCCACCGGCGGCACGAGCACGCTGCGCGAGAGCATCGAGTCGCCCGTGATGGAGGAGGCGGCCTGCCGGCTCTTCGATCATGTCGGCTGGCACGGCCTGGCCATGTCCGAGTTCAAGCTCGCCGCCGACGGCGGGGCGCCGTGGTTCATCGAGGTGAATCCGCGCCTGTGGGGATCGCTCCCCCTCGCCGTGGGCGCCGGCACCGAGTTCCCGTTCCTCCTCTGGTGCTGCGCCGTGCGCGGACCCGACGCGGCCCTGGAGCACCACCGGCGCACCGCGAAGCGGCTCGGCTACCGCGCCCGATGGCTCTGGGGCGATTGCATGCTCGCACTCTCGCAGTTCGCACGCTTCCACCCCATCGAGGCGGCGCGCACGCTCTTCGGAACGGAGTCCGACACCCTGGACGATCTTCCCGGCGACGACCTGGGCGCGTTCATGGGCGAACTCATGCGCTACGGCGTCCGGGCCTTCACCGGCCGCTCGCGCGCCCGGGCGCGGGAAGGAGCGCTGCGGTGAGCGCGGCCGTCTCCCTCTTCGACTTCGACGGCACGCTGGTCCGGAAGGACTCCACGCGCGTCCTCGCCGGGCAGCTGGTGCGACTGCGACCGTGGCGCGGCCTGCTCGCGCTTCCCGCGGCGGCCCGCCTGCGCCTGTCGCGCACGCCGGGAGCGCTCCAGCGCGCCAAGTGCTCGCTCCTGGGCGCGTTGCTGCGCGGGCTCAGCGAAGGCCGTGCGGCGCGGGCCATGGACCGGGCGGCGGAGCTGATGCGGCGGGAGCGGCGTCCGCGCGTGCTGGACGCGCTGCGGCGATGCGCGGCGCGCGGCGACCGGGTCCTGGTGGTGAGCGCGTCGCCGGGCGTCTTCCTCCGCCGCGCCCTGACCGATCTCCCGGTGGAGGTGGTGGCCACGGAGTTCGCCGTGGAGGGCGGCGTCTTCAGCGGCGCGCTGGCGGGCGGGATCTGCTTCGGCGAGGCGAAGGTCACGGCCATCGCCGCCCGGATCGGCCCGCAGGCGCGCGTCGAGGAGGCCTGGTCGGATTCGCTGCAGGATGCGGCGATGATGCGCCTGGCGCGGAGCCGGTACTGGCTCTGCCCGCCGGCCGACGCGGACGCGGTGCGCCGCGCCGATCCCGGGGCGATGGTGGTCTCCACGGCCGACGCGGACGAACGCAAGGAACCGGCGCCATGATGCTGATGCTCTCGATCCTCGGCTGGATGCTGCTCCTGGGCGCCACCGTCCCGTTCCTGGCCAGCAAGGCGTTCTTCCTGGCGCCGTACCGCGCGGGCTGGATCATGCTCCTGGCCAACGCCGCGTACGAGACCTTCGAACGACGGCTGCGGACCGATCGGCCGAACCTCGACGCCCTCCTCTTCGTCGTCTCCACCGTCCTGGCGGCGCTGCTCGGTGGACCGTGGCTGGGCGTGGTGTGGGGCGTGGGATGCGGGCTGGCGTGGGTGGCGGCGCTCCTGGTGGAGCGTGAATGGTGTTCCGACGCCCCCGCGACGCAGATGGCGTCGCTGCGCGGGCGCGTGCCGCTTCCGCTGCCGCGGCTGATCGTCTCCATCCGCGGCCCGGTGCTGGCGCGCCGCGGCGACCGGTACGAGCTCGGCCACTGGCCCGAGGGCATGCGCCAGGACTTCGAGGTGATCGTGCTCAACCCGGGACTCGTGCGCCCGCAGCTCCCGCTGGAGGTGACGGTGCGATCGGTCTCGGCGGCCATCGAGGTGGGCGTGGAGGAGCCGCTCGCCACCTGCCCGGAGCCGGGCCGGGTGGAGCGCCAGCGATTCTGGCTGCGCGGGCGCCGACCGGGCGAAGGCGGCGAGATCCGCGTGCGCGTGGCCCACGGCGATCGGACCTGGGAACGATCGCTGCGCCTCTCCTCCATCCTTCCCGCCGACGCGCGCCCCGTTTCCGCCGCGATCCGCCGCTGGCCGTACGGCTGCCGCGCCGCCTTCGCGTGGCGCGGCGACAACGATCTCTACGATCCCGCCACCTTCCAGTCGGCGCAGGGGCTTCGGATGGCGCTGGGCCTGGCCGCCCGGTACCGCATGCCCACCACCATCTTCCTGTCGCCGCGCTTGAGCCTGGAGCAGGAGGAGCATCGCGCCTTCTGCGAGCACTTCGGATGGGATCGCCACTCGGAGGAGATTCCCTCCTTCATCCGCTTCTTCCACGAGGAAGTGGACCTGGCGAATGAGCAGGAGTTCCCCACGCGCACCGACAAGCCGTACTCCGCCGAGATCGGCAACCACATGTACCTGCACTACGGCACGCACGCCGCCGCCGATCCGGGCAACGGCTGGACCACGCATGTGCGCATGGGCGCCGGCAACTACCCGTGGCTCTCGCGCCATCCGTGCTCCTCCTTCGAGGAGCAGCGCGACAACATGCTCCGCTGCGCCGAGTCGACGAAGCGACACCTCGGCGTGGAGACGAGCGCCTTCGCCATCCCCAGCGATGTCTGGGATCCGGACACCTCGCGCGCCGCCGAGGCCGCGGGCATCGAGGTTGGGAACGACACGGACACCAACAAGCTCCAGCGGCTGCTCCTCTTCCCGAAGGAGCGCCACCCCGCGGGCTGCGAGCGCCTGGCGGAGCTCACGCGCCTCCTCCCGCGCGATCCGATGAACGCGCCGCAGGTGGCGATGCTCAAGTTCTGGATGGCCTTTGCGCGACGGAACGGGCGGGCCCTGGTCTTCCTGGCCCACCATCACCTGGTGATGTACGAAACCAATGTCTGCTTCAACCTCACCTCGGAGCTGCTGCGCCACGTGCTGGCCGACACGGAGGGCGATGTGCACGCCGCCACGGTGACCGCCCTCGGCCGGTACTGGCGCGACGTGCTCAGCGACCGGACGCGCCAGGTCCGGGCCGAGGTCGCGGACGGCCGCGTGGTGGTCAGCAACGGCACCGATCGGGCGCTGCGCGGCGTCCCGGTGGAGGTGGACTTCGGTGACGGCCGCGCGATGATGGTCCTGGTCGACCTGGAGCCTCGGGGCTCGGTAACCCTCGACGCCGGAGGCCGATCATGAACCGCAAGGAGCGACTGCTCTCGGCCAGCCTGCGCGATCTTCTCAAGCTCGCCGCCCGGCCCTATCTCATTCGGCCGTACTTCCGCCGGCAGGAACAGGTGGAGTTCGTGGCCTCCGTGACGGGCGAGTCGCCGGAAGCGCTGCGCCTCCTGGAGCGTGAGTTCTTCGGCAAGCACGAGTTCCGCACCCGCCTCAACCAGTCGCTCATCGAGAAACGCGGCGTGATCCTTGGACTCAACGCCATCACCGGCGCCGGCTTCTACATGCTCATCCGCGTGCTGCGCCCGGCGGTGATGGTGGAGACCGGCGTCTTCGACGGCATCAACACCGCGGTCATGCTGCTGGCGATGCACGACAACCGGCACGGCCGGCTCACCAGCATCGATCTTCCGGCGACGGGGCAGATCCACGACTCCACGCGCGGCATGCCGTCGGGGCGCCTGCCGCCCGGGTGCCTCCCGGGATGGATCATCCCCGACGAGTTGCGCGACCGGCACGAGCTGCACCTGGGCGACAGCCGCGAGATCCTCCCGCGCGTGCTGGAGGAGAAGAAGGTGCTGGACATCTTCATGCACGACAGCCTCCACACCGACGCCCACATGACCTTTGAGTTCGAAGCGGCATGGCCCCGGATCCGCGACGGCGGCCTGCTGCTCAGTGACGACATCGTGGCCTGGGGCGCGCGCAACTCCTTCATGCGATTCTGTCGCAGGCAGGGCGTGGACTACCGGGCCTGGGGCGCGCTGGGAGCGGCGGTGAAGCCCGGCGGTCCGCGCCGCGGCGCCGCGGCGGGAGGCACGGCGGGCGGCGCATCGGCGGGGAGCGGCGGGTGAGTCGACCGCGGCCCAGGGTGCTGCTCACCGACGGCGGGTCCAAGTCGACCCTCACGGCGGTCCGCTCGCTCGCCCGGCGCGGCGTGGAAGTGCATGTGGCCGCGGAGCGCCGCCTCTCCATCGCCCTCTGGTCGCGATTCACGCGGCGCCGTCACCGCGTGCCCTCGCCGCGGAGCGAACCGGCGCGCTTCGTGGAGACCCTGGTGCGCCTCCAGAGGCAGGAGGGGTACGACGCGGTCATTCCCGTCTCGGACTACGACATCGCGGCGCTGCATGCCCACCCGGATCTCTGGCGGGACGCGGGGATGCGGATGGCGCTGCCGTCCGCGACGGCCTTCGCCGAGGCGCGCGACAAGGCGCGGATGATGAAGTGCGCCATCCGCGCCGGCGTGCCCTGTCCGGAGACATGGTTCCCCGACGAGGAGCCGATCGAGCGGATCCGCGATCGCGCGAAGTACCCGCTCCTGGTGAAGCCCAACCTCAGCGACGGCGCCCGCGGCATCACGCTGGTCGAGTCGGCGGAGGCACTGGCGTCCACCCACGAGCGCGTGGCGGCGCGCTGGGGACCATGCCACTTCCAGGAATGGATCCCCGACGGCGGCGCCCAGTGGAAGTCGGACATCCTCGTGGGCGCCGACGGCGCGCTGCTCGGTCGCTTCGTCTGCCGGAAGATCCGCTACTTCCCGGTGAAGGGCGGCTCCAGCACGCTCATCGTCTCGCAGCGCCACGAGCGGATCGAGGCGGATCTCCCCGTGCTGGCGAAGGCCCTGGGGTGGTACGGCTTCGCCGACTTCGACTACATCGTCGACCCGCGCGACGGCGTGGCGAAGCTCATGGAGTGCAACCCGCGCTTTCCGGAGTCGTTGGCCGTGGATGTCTTCGCCGGCGCGGACTTCCCGTGGGCGCTCTACCAGCTCGCCGCCACCGGTCGCGCCGATCCGCTCGGCACCTTCCGCGAAGGACGCTTCGCGCGCTTCCTGGTGGGGGATGTGATGTGGTTCCTCCGCTCGGAGGATCGCTGGCGCGCGGAGCCGAGCTGGTGGCGCTTCCTCGGTCGCGATCTCGTCTACTACGTGGAGCGCTGGGACGATCCCGGCCCAACGCTCTGCTACCTGCTCGAAGCGCTGCGCACCATCGTGTCGCGGCGCGAACGGGCGTATCGATTCGATCGCGGGTTCGGGCCGGGCGCCGGCGCCGCCGCCGCGGGGAGCTCCGCGGCATGACCGACGATCGCGGCGAGGGCACGAACGGGGCGGCGCCGCCGGCGCCCGCCGCGGGGTCGATCACCCCCATGCGGATCCTCTATCTGCACCAGTTCTACGCCGGCGCAAACGCCCCCGGCCCCGAGCAGCCGCGCGAGCTGGTCCGGACGCTCGCGTCGCGCGGCCATCGCGTGGAGGTGGTGGCCTGCGACTTCAACGCCTACAACGAGCAGACGGAGGCCCCGGAGGAGTGGACCGATCCCTCCGGCGGTTCGGTGCGCGTCCATCGACTGCCGGCGCCGCGCGGCCTGCGCGCCAACCTGCGCCGCCGCTTCTCCACCTACACCGGCTTCGCCTGGTCGGCGTACCGTTTCGCGCGGACGATGCCGCCGCCGCAGGTGGTGATGGCCACCATCCAGCCGCTCTTCACCGGGTACGCGGCGCTGCGCCTGGCGCGGCGCTGGCGCGTGCCCTTCCTGCTGGAGCTCCGCGATCTCTGGCCCGACGCGCTGCTGGCCAAGGGGGCGATCGCGCGCTGGCAGGCGGCGCTGCTGGAAGTCATGGCTCGCAAGATCTACCGCGGCGCCGATCGGCTGGTCAGCCTCACGCCGGGCATCCGGCGCGAGCTCCTGAACAAGGGGCTTCCGCGGAGCCGCATCGACATCTTTCCCAACGGTCACCGAGCCAGGGCCTTCGCCGGAGCCGCCGCGAGCCGCGAGGCGGTGCGCCGCGAGTTCGGATGGGGCGACTCCTTCGTGGCGGTCTACGCGGGGACGCACACCGAGGTGACGGCCGTGGATGTCATGGTCCTCGCCGCCGCCCGGCTGCTCGATCGCCCGAAGATCCGCATCGATCTCTTCGGCACCGGGCAGTCGAAGCAGGCGGCGATCGACCTCGCCCAGCGCTTCGGCCTGCGGAACATCCACTTCCACGATCCCGTGCCCAAGTCCCGCATCCCGCAGATCCTGGCCGGCGCCGATGTGGCGCTGATGACGCTCTTCCAGAGCCCGCTCATCCACATCTACTTCGAGAACAAGCTCATCGACTACATGGGCGCCGGCAAGCCGATCCTCGCGGCCATGGGTGGTCTCCAGTCGCGGCTCATCGAACGCGAGCACGCCGGGCGCGTGGTTCCCTCGCTGGACCACGAGGGACTGGCGCGCCTGATCCGGGAGGCGGCCGCGGATCCGAAGTCGCTGGTGCCGCTCGGCGCGGCCGGCCATGCCTACATCCGCACGCACCTGGCGCAGGAAGTCATCCTCGACCGGTACGCGTCGGTGCTGGAGGCGCTGGCGCGGGGCGAGGCCGCGGCGCTGCCGGTGTGGGATCCCATCGGGATCGACTGAGGCGCGGCGGCCGCGCCCGCCGCTCAGACCACTTCCGCGAAACGGTCCAGCGCCAGGAGCGCCGCGGCGTTGCGGCTCAGTCGCGAGAGTGGAGCGCGGGCGAGCCGGGCCACGCGCATGCCCAGGCCGATCGGCCGCGCGTAATGCACGTGCAGCGCCAGCGGATGGGTCTCGAAGCCGAGGTCCCGGATGAGGAATTCCTGGAACGAGGTGTCGTGATGGACGCTCCGCTGGCCGTCGCTGACGCAGGCGAACCCGGCCTCCGTGAGGTAGTGCCGGTTCATCTCGTGGATGAGCGCGTAGCTCGGGTAGTGCTTGAGCTGCTGCGGGTCGAACTTGATGGTGGTGTAGTCCACCTCCACGCCATCATGCAGCACGGTCTTGGCGTAGGCCACGGGCGCGCCGTCGATGGTGACCAGCCAGTAGTGCCGGAGGTCGTCGAAGCCGCGCTCGCGCTCGGCGGCGGCCTGGAAGCCCGCGCGGTCCAGCGGCCGGTAGGCGGGATTCGCGTAGTCCTTCAGCGCCGCGTCGTAGAGCTCGAAGCCCTTCTCGATGAAGACATCCAGCGAAACGCGCTCCACGCGGCATCGCTTGAGCCCCCGGCGGAGCTTGCTGCGCACATTGGCCGAGGCGAGTTCCTCCACCGGCGTGAAGGCGCGGCAGATCACCGCGTACCAGCCCCGGGCGGCCGAGCGATCGTCGGCACGCGTGGTCCACTGCACCCAGGATCCCCCGATGCGGGCGAGCACGGACTGCGCCTCGTCGCGCGTGATGGCGTGATCCCGCAGCAGGGGGCCGAACGGGGAGACGCGATGACCCTCGCGGACGAAGATCTCGTCCCGAACCTGAGCGCATGGAAGGTGCTCGGCGGCGAGCATGGCCTTGATGCGCTCGGTGCGGTTCATGGTGGTGCGAAGGTGGCGATCGGCGTGACGAAGTAGAGCAGGCAGAGGAATCGCCGGAGGCGGAGGTCCATGCGGGCCCTGAAGCCGGCCTTCTGGATGCCGCGGAGACTCGCCTCGTTCCAGGTCTCCGCATAGATGTACAGCGGTTCTCCCGGTTCCGCGAGGGCCACGCTCTCCCGCAGCAGGAAGTGGTAGAGCCCGCGACCCCGATGGGCGGGTTGCGTCACGTAGGGTCCGAGCATCCGGCCCCGGCTGCCCAGGCACGCAAGGCGTCGGCGGAAGGGGCGCCACGACTGGATCCATCCGTGCGCGGCCAGTTCCCCGCGGTCGTCCAGCAGCACCATCAGCCGCGCCAGTCCGCGTCGCATGCGGCACCGCAACAGGTCGACCGGCCCGAAGGGCATGACCCGCCGGGCGATCTCCGGCGGAACCTCCCGCGGCGAGCCGAAGAGTTTCAACGCGTAGCCGGGCGGTGGCGATGGCGGCGCCTCGCGCGGCGCCGAGCCCGGAAGCTCGAACGCGCGGATGACGGACTGTTTCTGGATGAGCGTGCGCAACGAATGCAAGCTCACGATCCAAACCCTTCATGGGGTCCGACGATCGGCCTCCGTCGCCGGGCCCCGATCGCCGCCTCGATTCCGCGACGATTGCCCGGCGCAGAGTATGGACGCGGTCGCCCGTTCGTCGAGGGCGCACTGCTTCTCCGAATGACGAACCGCATTCCGCGGACGCACGATCCCTCACCGGCGGCGATCCAGCGGCCGGGTGGCGGCTCGCGGGCATCGCCCGCGCGTGTTACGAGGACTTCGGCACGCGCCGACTGAAGGTCAGGAACCAGAACCAGCGGCGGATGGCGAACTCGCCGACGAAGACATACTCCGCCTTCTCGCAGGCGCGGAGACTCGCCGCGTTCGACACCAGTGCGTAGCCGTAGGGGCGCTCGGTGCGATCGCAGTAGATGACGCAGCGCCGCACCATGAAGGTGAAGAGGCCTCGGCCGCGGTGATCGGGATGGGTCCAGCCGAAGCCCACCATCCGGCCGTTGCGAGGCACTCCGGGGAAGGAGCGGACATAGGGCCTCCAGTCCTGGACCCAGCAATAGGAGGCCATCGAGCGCTTCTCGTCGAAGACCACGAAGAGGCGGGCTCGACCGCGGCGCATGCGCCAGCGCATCAGGTCGATCGCCCCCAGCGGCATCGCCTCCCGCGCGATCTCCTCCGGCACCTCCTGGAGCGTGCCGTAGATGTGAACCGTGAATCCGGGCGGTGGATCGGGGCCGGGAGTGCGCGGGAGGTGCGCCGGGTACTCGAAGAGTCGAAGCTGGTACTTCCGGTAGACGAGCTTCCCGAACTGGGCGAGATTCATCCCCTCTCCTCCTCTTCGCCGGCGGCGCGGTCCACCCGGGGCGGGTGGTGCTCCGCGTCCACGGCGCCACCGAAAGCGGTGAGGCGTCCGGTCCGGGGGGCCGGAATGCCGAGCCCGGGCGCAGCCTACCGGCGAGGAGTGTTCGGAGATTCAGTCGCGGCGCTCGGCGCCCGCAACGGCAGCGGAGCCGACCCCGCCGATGGGCGGGTTTCGGGCCGTCCTCCGCCCGCGCCGGAGCGCTGGATCGCCTCGGGCGCGGTCGAGCCGACGACGCCCGGCGGCTCGTTCGCCGCGGGCGATGCCGCGCCGGCCGAGAGGTCCTTGACGGCGGCGGTGAAGTTCATGAACCAGAAGACGCGCCGCAGGTGCAGCTCCATGACGTCCACGAAGCCCGCCTTCGCGATTCCGCGCAGGCTGGCTTCGTTCCCCACGCCCGCGTAGATGTAGAGCGGGTCGTCCGGCGCGGCGAGCGCCACGCTCAGGCGCAGGAGGAAGTGGTAGAGCCCCCGACCGCGCTGATCCGGTCGGGTCCAGTAGAAGCCGAGCATCGCGCCATGCGACGCCACGCGCGCGAAGCGCCGTCGGAACGGCGCCCACGACTGGTTCCAGCCGTACGCCGCCACCTCGTCGCGCTCGTCGAGGACCACCAGCAGGCGGGCGAGGCCGCGGCGCATCCGCGAGCGCATGAGATCGACCACGCGGCCGGGCATGACCACGCGCGAGATCTCGGCGGGCACCGCGGAGAGCGAGTCGTAGATGCGCACCTGGAAGCCCGCGGGCGTCGCCGGCATGCGACGGCTGCCCGACTCCGGGTACCGGAAGACGCGAAAGGCGTCGAGCCGGTGGACCAGCCCCAGGAGCCGATGGAGGACCTGGAGGCTGCGCGGAGGATTCCGGTGGTGCGGGGTCATGGAGTCGCGTGGCGGCATCGACGGCTCAT
>CAZSVT010000045.1:0-15299 GCA_964610365.1 uncultured Isosphaeraceae bacterium | reverse complement strand
CCGAGCAGATCGAAGAGGCGCTCGCTGGAGGCCGCGTCGAGGTTGCCCGTCGGCGCGTCCGCGAAGAGCACGCTCGGCGCGAAGTGGAGCGCCCGGGCGATCGCCACGCGCTGCTGCTCGCCGCCGGAGAGGGCGTCGGGCCGGTGGTCGAGCCGTCCGGCCAGCCCCAGTTCCGCCAGCAGCGCCTCGGCGCGATCGAGGCACTCGCGGTGCGGGCGCCCGTCGAGGACGCCCGGGAGCGCGGCGTTCTCCAGCGCCGAGAGCGTGGGCAGCAGATTGAAGGCCTGGAAGACCACGCCGATCCGCCGACGGCGGTAGAGCGTGAGCGCCGATTCTCCCAGCCGGTCCACGCGCTCGCCGCAGACCTCGATCTCGCCGGCGTCGGCGCGATCGAGCCCGGCCAGCAGATGGAGGAGCGTGCTCTTGCCGCTCCCGGAGGCGCCCATGATGGCGTGGAATCTCGCCCCGTCGATCTCCAGGTCCACGCCCCGAAGGGCCTCGACGGAACGATCGCCGATCCGGTAGCTCTTGCGGACGCCGCGGGCCCGGATGGACGGCGCCGCGGCCGGCGCGCCGGCGCGGCCCTCGGTCAATGGCCGTTCTTCCCGTCGTAGGTGGCGGCGTCCATGAGACCGGAGAGCAGTCGATCGACGGCGCCGGGATCGCTCGCCTTGATCTTGCAGAGCCAGCCCTTGCCGAAGGGATCGCTGTTGAGGATCGAGGGATCCTTGCGGACCGCCTCGTTCACCTCCAGCACGGTGCCCGGAACGGCGCTGTAGATCTCGCTGGCGGTCTTCACCGACTCCACCTCGCCCACCGCGTCGCCCGCGCCGACGACCGTGCCCACGGGCTTCACCTCGGCGAAGGTGATGTCGGTGAGCTGATCGGCGGCATGCTGGGTGATGCCCACCACCACGGTCGCCCCCTCGGGGCGGAACCACTCGTGCGAATCGCTGTAGCGTCGGTCGGCGGGGCTGGACATGGCTCTCGTTCCGGCGGGTTCGGGGGCGGAGGCGCCGCGCGCGACGGCGCGTCGGCGGGGGGGCGGAGGATACCCGCCCCACTCGCCGAAGTCTCCTGTCGTACACTCGCGCCGCCATCGCGGATCGACACTCGTGCAAGCGCAGATCCTCCTGACCTTGGCGGCCGGAAGCCTGCGACCGCTGCTCACCAGGGCCCGCTCGCCGCTTCAGCTCACCGACCTTCCCGCCTTCACGGCGGAGTCGCTCGGGTTGCGCGGACTCGCCTTCCCCACCGACCTGCTCACCGGGCTCCGGCCGTCGCAGCTGGACGCCCTCCGCGACGCGGCGGACAAGGTGCACTGCCCGTGCCTGCTGCTCGTCGAGATGCAGGCGCTGGACTTCCAGGATCCCGCCCAGCGTCCCGCCACCATCGAGCGCATGCGCAAGCTGGCCACCGCCGCCAGCCGACTCGGCTGCAGCGCCCTGGGCGTGCGTCCGGCGGGCGTGAAGGACGACGCCTCGCTCGCGCGGTCGGCGCAGGGGGTGAAGGAGTCGCTCACCGCGCTCGATCGCTTCGAGATCAACGTGCTGCTGGAGCCCGGCGACGGATTGATCGCCCAGCCCGCGGGTCTCACCGAGCTCATCAAGAAGATCGGCGGATTCCGCATCGGCAGCCTGCCGAGCTTCGAGCATGCGGACTCCACGGGCGACGCGGAGCAGGCGCTGCGCCGGCTCGCGCCGTACGCCACCAGCGCCATCCTGGCCACCGTCCGCGGCTTCGGCAAGGGCGGCGAGCATCGGCCGTGGGATCTCGGCAAGTGCATCGACGCGGTGCGGAGCGTGGGGTTCGTCAACACGCTCTGCATCGACTTCCGCGGCACCGGGGATCCCGTGAAGGCCATCGAGCAGGCGCGCGACCGCATGACCGAGACCCTCCTCACCGAGGAACCCGCGTGATCGCGGGGGGCGTCATCATCACGATCGACGGCCCCGCCGGGACCGGCAAGAGCTCGGTGGCCCGGGCCCTCGCCCGATCGCTGGGGCTGGAGTTCCTCGACACCGGCGCCATGTACCGCGCCGCGGCGCTGCTGGCGATCGAGCGCGGCATCGCGCCGCAGCGCGGCGACGCCCTGGCCGCCTGCGTGGCCGACGCCGATCTGCACTTCGACTGGTCGCGCCAGCCGCCGGCGCTCATGCTCGGGGCCCGCGACGCCACGCCGCGCCTGCGCGACGAGGACGTGGACGAGACCGTGAGCGAGGTGGCGGCCCAGGCGCCGGTCCGCCGGCTCATGGTGTCGCTCCAGCGCCGGATCGCCGCCCAGCACCCGCGCCTGGTCACCGAGGGGCGCGACCAGGGATCGGTGGTCTTCCCCGACGCCGCGGTGCGCTTCTACCTCGACGCGTCGCCGCGGGTCCGCGCCGCGCGCCGCCGCGAGCAGCTGGAACGCGAGGGTCGGCGCGTGGACGCGGAGGCGATCCTGCGCTCCATCGAGGAGCGCGACCGCATCGACTCGACGCGCGAGGTGGGACCGCTGCGCGTGCCGGACGGCGCGGTGCGCATCGACACCGAGGGTCTGCCGGAGGCCGAGGTGGTGGCGCGGCTGGAGTCGGAGGTGCGCCGCCGCGTCCCCTCGGAACGGCTGCACTCCGCCGCCGCCGGAGGCCTGGCGCGGTGAGCGCGGCGGTTCGGGCCGCGCCGATCCGCCGCCGCCGACTCGACTTCGCGCGGCGCTGCCCGGGTCGCCCGCCCCTCAAGGTGGCCTGGTTCGATCTCTGCGAGTGCTTCTGCCGCACCACGCTCAAGCTCGCCTACCGCTTCCGCATCGTGGGCGAATCGAGGGTTCCGGCCGAGGGGCCGTGCCTCTTCGTGAGCAACCACCAGTCGTACCTGGACCCGGTCATCAACGGCTGCGCCATCGTCGACCGACAGCTCACGGCGATGGCGAAGGAGAGCCTCTTCGCCTTCAAGCCCTTCGCGTGGCTGATGTACTCCTACGGCGCGATCGCCCTGCGCGAGGAGGGCGGCGACCTCGCCGCGTTCAGGGCGGCGCTCTCCGAACTGAAGGCGGGGCGCAGCGTGCTCCTCTACCCGGAGGGGACGCGCACGCCGGACGGCGGCGTGCACGAGTTCCAGGCCGGCGTGTCGCTCCTCGTCCGGCGCGCCGGCGTCCCGGTGGTGCCGATGGGCATCGAAGGAGCGTTCGATCTCTGGCCGATCGGCCGGAAGCTGCCGCGCCTCAGCGGTCGGATCGAAGTGGAGGTGGGGGAGCCGCTGGCCCCCGAATCGCTGCCGCGCCGCACCGAGGAGCTGGGCGACTTCCTGCGGGCGCGGGTGGAGGAACTCGTGCTCCGGCGACGCGCCTCGCTGCTGCGCGGCGGGTGGAAGCCGCGTGCGTGGCCGCCGCGTCGACCCGATGGAACGCGCGAGGCCGTGGCGTGAGCGCGGGCCGTCCGTCGAGGCCTCCCGGTCGGGGGGAGGAGTCCGCGCGCGAGAGCGCCACCGCCATCGCCGCGTCGCTCGGCGCCGCCGGCTTCACCGCGTACTTCGCCGGCGGCTGCGTGCGCGATCGGCTGCTCGGACTGGAGCCGCAGGACTTCGATGTCGCCACCGACGCCACGCCGGAGCAGATCTCGAAGGTCTTCCCTTCCGCCCGCGGCGTGGGCGCCAGCTTCGGCGTGATGCTGGTGCGCCGCGGCGGGCACACCGTGGAGGTGGCCACCTTCCGGCGCGACGGCGAGTACATCGATGGCCGCCGTCCGTCGCGCGTCCACTTCGGCAGCGCCGAGCAGGATGCGCGGCGGCGCGACTTCACCATCAACGGCCTCTTCGAGGAGCCGTCGACCGGGCGCGTGATCGACTTCGTGGACGGCGTGGAGGACATCCGCCGTCGGATCCTGCGGGCCATCGGCAGCGCCGAGGAGCGGCTGGCCGAGGATCGTCTCCGCATGCTCCGGGCGGTGCGCTTCGCCGCCCGCTTCGAACTCGCCGTCGACGACGAGGTGGTCCGGGCCATCCGCGCCCACGGCGCCGAGCTCATGGGCGTGAGCCGGGAGCGGATCGGCATGGAGATCCGGCGCGTGCTGCTCCATGCCTCCCGCGGTCGGGCCGTACGCATGGTCGAGGAGTTCGGCCTGGCGCCGGCCATCCTGGGCGAGGCCGCCGCGGATCGTCATGGAGATCGCACCCGGCGACTTCCGCCCGAGGTGGATCTCTCCGCGGCCCTCGCCTGCTGGATGCTCGATCGGAGCGATGCGCCGGGCCCCGTCGACGCCGCCCGCGTCCGGCGCTGGGTGGCCTCGCTGGTGCTCTCCAACGCCGAGGCGGATTCGCTCGCCGAGGCGCTGCGGCTCCACCGGCTGATCGGCGCCGAATGGCGGGGCGCGGACCGGGCGGTGCGCAAGCGGATGGCGGCGATGCCCGACTTCCGCGCAGCGCTCGAGGTGGTTCGGACCGAGGACCCGGCGCTGGCGGAGGAGGTGGCGGCGGAGGTCCGGAACCTCGCGGCCGAGGGGCTCGCCCCGGCGCCGCTCGTCACCGGGGACGATCTCATTGCGCTCGGGTTGCGCCCCGGGCCATCGTTCCGGGCCGTCCTGGACGCGCTCTACGACCGGCAGCTCCGAGGCGAACTGCCTCATCGGGAGGCGGCCCTCGCCGCGGCCCGCTCGATGACCGGAACCTGACCGGGTCCTCGGTGGTTGAATGGGGTGCCGGGTCCGCCCCGGCGTATACTCGGATCGCACTTCTCGGAGGACGCACCACCATGACGGCACGCACGATCGCCCTCACGCTCGTCGGTCTCGGGATCGCCGGTTCGCTCGGTTTCCAGGAGGCCGCGCCTCCCGAGGAGATCCCGGCGGCCACCGAGGCGAACACGAAGATCTTCAAGGGCGGCAAGTCGCCCTACCAGGCGGACCAGGCGGATCCGACGAAGTCCCCGAAGGTCTACACCATCCCGCTGCGCGGTCAGCTCGGCACCGACATCACGCTCCCGATCTACAAGGAGGTGATCGAGGACGCGCGGGCGAAGAAGCCCGACCTGATCGTCTTCGTGCTGGAGTCCGCCGACTACGACCAGATCGACTACATCGGCAACGACGATCGCAACGAGCGCAGCCGCTTCGATCCGTACGAGCTCCGGGACATCGTCAACACGCTCAAGGAAGACCTGCGGCACATTCCGCAGGTGGTCTGGGTGAAGGACGCCGCCGGCGCCGCCGCCACGCTCGCCTTCCCCTGGCCGGACATCTACATGGGATCGAATGCCCGCATCGAGGGCATGGTCTTCGCCTACATGAACGCCGGTCACCCCGACTGGGAAGTCCACCGGAAGTTCCTCGCGGCGTGGGTGGGCATCGCCTGCGGATTCCTCGAGGCCGGCGGATACGACAAGACGCTGGGCGAGGCGCTCATCATCCCGGACAAGAAGCTGAGCGTCTCCTGGAAGGGCCGCAAGCTCAACTGGCAGCAGGACGAGGAGGGCACCTATGTGGTCGACAGCAACCCCAAGAACGTGCCCGTCTTCAATGCCAAGCTCGCCGAAGACCTGATGCTCAGCAAGGGCACGGCCGACGACCTGGACGACATCATGTTCCTCCTGGGCTATCGCGAGTGGGACCGCTCGCTCGTGGAGGGCAAGCAGGATGGACGCCGCCTGGTGGACGACTACATCAAGCGATGGCGCGGCGCGTTCTCGAAGTCTCGTGAGGCGTGGCGCACCTACCAGCGGGAGATGGAAGGCGCCGACGGCGACGACGCCATGCAGCAGCTCGGCAAGGCCCGCAAGGCGCTCCAGGAGATCCTGGACGCGATGAACCGCTATCCGGCGGTGGAGAAGCGGATGAAGCAGCAGCTCGGGGTCGGCTCGGTCGACATCGACCGGCTCCTCAAGCAGCTCCGCGAGCGCATCGCCGCCATGGAGAATCGCAAGAAGAGCCAGTCGGGCAGCGGAAGCGGCCGCGGCGGACTCGGCGGCGGCAATCGAGGTCTCGGCGGCGGTCGGTAGCGGCGCGGGTCGTCGGGTCGGGGCGCCCGGTGGCGCGCCGGCAGGGGTGATCGATGGAATGCATGCGCCGCGGCCGTGTCCGTGGCCGGTCGGAGGTTCGAACATGAAGCATCGTGCCTGGCTCATCTCGCTCGCCGCCGCGGCGACCGTTGCTCTCGCGGCTGCGCCCGTGTCCTCCGCAGCTCCTCCGCAGGCGGCCGAAGTCCGCTTCACCGGCGGCGTCTGGCGCGGCTCGATCGGAGATCGCATCGAGGTGACCTTCCGGGAGACCGGACGCGATCAGACGCTCGTCGGCGTCCTGTCGAAGCTCGACAAGTTCGCCATGACCCTCGACACCGAGGTCAGCGGCAAACCGGCCAAGAAGGTGATCGTGCTCGGGGACGTGCGCTCCGTGAAGCCGGCCCCCGCGGCCGCCGGGCAGGCGAGCGGCGATTCGAAGTCCGCCGACGGCGCGTCCACCGGCGCCGCGTCCGACGCCGGCGCCGGCAAGTCGGCCGACACGGAGAGCGGGTCGAAGGCGAGGAGCGACGACTCGCAGGAAGAGACCGGCCCCCTGACCGAATTGCCGGACACCGCGGGCCCCATCACCGGCCCGCGCGCGGACGGCAAGAAGACCGTCTTCATCCTGCCGCTTCCGGGAACGGTGGGCATCGGGCTTCGGCACGAGGAGATGGACCGCATCGAGAAGGAGGCCGACAAGCTCGGCCCCGGCCAGATCATCGTCATGGCGATCAACTCGCCCGGCGGCGCCGTCTCCGAAGCCGTGCGCATCCGCGACAGCTTGATGCGGATCAAGAAGAAGCATCGGCTGGTGGCGTGGATCGAGGAGGCCATCTCCGGCGGCGCCTACACGGCGCTCTTCGCCGACGAGATCTACTTCATGGATGTCGGTTCCCTCGGCGCCATCACTATGTTCGCCGGCATGCAGTCGGCGCAGGGCGCCCAGCTGGAGGCGTGGCTCCGCGAGGTCTACGAGGTGGGCGAGATCGGCGGCCGTCCCGGCCACGTGATCCGCTGCATGGTCTACTCGCCGCTGGAGTGCAGCTACGACGTGGATGAGAAGACGGGGAAGGTGACCTGGCACCAGGACACCACGGGCAAGTACGTGCTCTCCAACGACAAGGACAACCTCGTCTTCAACGTCACCGACGCCCTCCGCTCCAAGTTCGCCCAGGGCCGCGCCAACAACGAGCCGGAGCTCATGAAGGCGATGCAGCTCGTGGAAGGCACCTACGTGGTGAGCCACGCCGGCAAGCGGATCGCCGGCGAATGGAAGAAGGCCCAGGAGGGTGCCGAACGCGAAATGCCGCGCCTCATGACCGACTACCAGGTCAAGGGACGAGGCTCGGGCAATCCCGAGACCGTCCTCGGCGTCCAGATCTCCGTCATCAAGAAGCTCATCGCCTGGTGGGATCGGGCGCCCAACAAGATGCAGGAGATGAACGCTCCGCCGCGGCAGGCGCTGGAGGATCGTCTTCGCGAGCTCCAGAAGGAACTCGCCGAGATCCAGAAGAACAAGGCGCGAGAACGCCGCGGCTGATCGCCGCCGCCGCCGTCATCCCACCTGCCGACGCTGGAAGAGCAGCGTGCCCAGCGCCAGCGCCATGACGGTCATCATGGCGCCGTAGCCGAGCACCATGAGGCCGTAGGCCTGCGTGGCCCCTTCGGCCTGCGCGCCGAGGAAGACGATGGGCTTCTTCAGGTTCACCGCGTCCACCAGCCAGAACGTCTGGAAATTGGGGATCACCGCCTGCGCGAACTTGCAGCCGCCCCAGATCAGGTGGTCGGCATCCCACCACTGGCCGGCGCCGGGATTCGCGGCGAAGGCCTTGTCCAGGGCGGCGATCCTGCGGGCGAAGACCCAGTCGCTCAGCAGCCCCATCACGAAGACGCCCACCGTGGCCACCAGCGTGAGGACGAGCCCGAGTCGGGTGGAGAGGGCCACCGCGATTGAGGTCAGCACCGTCAGGCCCATCGCCGCCAGGCCGATGGCCTTCCAGAGCTCGAGATTCAGGTTCTTCTGCACGAATCGCCCCAGGTCTTCCGGGGTGTAGCCCGGCACCAGGGACGGCGGCGGATTCAGGGGCAGCACGGAGAAGTCGTGCTTGAAGGGGAGCGTCGCGAGGAAGGCGACGAGGAGGAGCGGGATCCCGGTGAGCACGGTGGTCGCGCCGAAGCTCCACCCGTAGAAGTAGTTCGCGAAGCCCGCGAAGCCGACGGAGAGCAGGAACGCGGCGATGCCGAAGATCAGGACCGGCCTCTGGTAGGGGGTGGCCACCGTGGGCATGACCCCATGGCGGACCACCAGCATGAAGGCACAGGCGAGGAAGGCGTACACGGCGAGGATGGCCGCCAGCACCCCCAGGAACTTGCCCATGAGCAGTACCGGCCGTTCCACCGGCTTGCTCACCACGGTCAGCACGGTCCGGTTCTCGATCTCGCGCGTGAGAACGCTGGTGGCCAGCAGCACCGCCAGCATCAGGCCGGCGAGGAAGATGGTGCTCATCCCCACCTCGATCAGCATCCGCTGATCGTCCTCCAGGGTGAAGGTGGTGAGCGGATTGCTCAGCACCAGGATCGCCACGCCGGCCAGCGCCACCACCGCCACCACGGGCTGGCGGATGCTCTCGGAGAAGGTCACGCGTGCGATCGCGAGGAGCTGCTCGATGATTCCCATGGCCGACCTTGGCGCCCGGGGGAGATGCGGTCGGGGCGCCGTCCCGGCGAAGGGTAGCCGATGGCGGCGAACCGGGGTCCGTGCCGGCGCATACTTGGGACCGGCGGCCGGGACCATCTCTCGCTACGATCCCGGTTCATCGAGAACGCAGCCATGCGGATCGATCATTTCGCGTACCAGCAGGCCACCCGGGTCGCCGGGTTCGGATTGCTGCTCCAGCTCGCCATCGGACTCGTCCTGCTCGTGCTCGGGCACGCGCTGGAGGACATGGCGCTCGGCTCGGCAGCGCTCTATGTCCTTCCAGGCATCGTGGTCTGGGCGGCGCTGATCGTCGTCTTCCACCAACACAAGCTGGAGCGACTGGAAGCCCTCGAGCGCAGCGAGATCGAGGCGGCGCGGGTCCAGGGCCGGGGCGTCTTCGACCAGGAGGGGGTGGTCAGCGACGCCGCCGCCCGGCGCCTGGCCATGGTGCACGCCTACCTCGTTCCCGGAGCGAGCCTGGTCTTCGCGGCGCTCCTGGCGGGCCTGGGCATCGTCTCGCTGCGGGAGTACGCCTCGTTCGACGATCCGTCCGAGTACCGCGTCGGAGGATCGCTCGGCTGGCAGCTGGCCATCTGCGTGGGGCTCGCGCTGGTCTCGTTCATCTTCTCGCGATTCGTCGCCGGCATGGCCAAGCAGCCGGCGTGGCAGAGTCTGCGCGGCGGCGCCGGCACCATGGTCGGCGCAGCGCTGGCGCTGCTGGCCCTGTCGGTCGGCATCGTCCTCCAGGTCTTCCAGCAGCCGCACGCCCTGGAGATGGTGGCCAAGGGGATCTGCTGGCTGATGATCTTCGTGGCCGCGGAAACGGTCCTGAACTTCGTCCTGAACCTCTACCGGCCGCGACGACCGGGCGAACACCCGCGTCCCGCCTTCGACTCCCGCGTGCTCGGACTGCTGGCCGCGCCGGACAACATCGTCCGCAGCATCAACGAGGCGATCAACTACCAGTTCGGCTTCGACATCACCAGCTCCTGGGGATACCAGCTGCTGCTGCGGAGCTTTGCGGCGCTCGCGGCCCTGGGGGCGGTGGTGCTGGTGCTGCTCTCGATGGTGGTGGTGGTGGGCCCCGGCCAGGAAGCCGTGCGACTCCGGGGCGGCCGGATCGTGGGTGACGTGCGCCAGGGCACGCTGCTGCTCAAGTGGCCGTGGCCCTTCGAGAGCGCGGAAGTGGTGGACGTGGGTCGCGTGCGCTCCCTCACGCTGGGCCCCAAGCCGGTGAAGCCCGAAGCGGTCAGCGCCTGGGCGGCGCCGAGGTCGCCGGACCCGGACCGTCATCCGCTCATCGTCGCCGCCTCCAATCTCTCGCTCGAGCGTCGACTGGAACTGGGACCCGGCAGCGCCGCCGCCCGGGCCCTGGAGTCGTCCGGCATGGCGGCGCCGCAGGGCGCCACCCCGGTGCCCGTCGCGGCCGCTCCCGGGTCCCGCGCAACCGGCGCGGCCGCGGCCCCGTCCGCCGCCGGCGGCGACGCGGCGGTGGCCGACGCCGCGGCGGAAGGCCTGGCCAACGAGTTCGCGCTCATCGACGCCGACGTGATCATGACCTACCGCATCCGGCAGGGTGCGCTCCTGGAGTGGCTGCACTTCTGCAACGACACGCGGGCGCGGCGCAGTCAGCTGGACATGCGCGAGCGCGCGCTGCGGGTCATCGCCATGCGCGAGCTCAGCCAGTACCTCTCCACGCAGCCGATCGAGGCGGTGCTCAGCCCGCAGGGCGGCTCGCTGGGAACGGCCCTGCGCGACCGCATCCAGGCGGCGTTCGACCGCGAGAAGACCGGCGTGGAGGTGGTGTCCGTGCTGGCGCCGATGCTCAAGCCTCCCGGCGAGGCGGCGGAGATGTTCGAGTCCCTCTCCGTGGAGACGCAGAACGCGCGCAAGACCATGGAGGAGGCCAACCGCACGGTGGACACCACCATGGCCACCCTCGTGGGCGACGCCGCGCAGTCGGCGGCGATCGTGGAGGCCATCAAGTCCTACGAGCAGCTCCGGTCGCAGAAGGGCGACGCCGATCCCGAGGTGATGTCGGCGCGCGATCGTCTGGAGCGCATGCTCACGGCGAACCCGGCGCAGGTGGCCAAGGAGCTGCTCCTGGCGCGCGCCAGGGGGTGGCAGGCCCACATGGATGTCCGTCGCGCCGCCGAGGAAGTGCTGGGGCAGGCGGACGCCTACCACGCCGCGCCGGAACTCTACCGGCAGCGCCGCACCATGGAGGTGCTGGCCCAGGTGCTCTCCCAGGTGCGCGTCAAGTACGTCCTCGGGGTGGATCCGTCGGCCGTGCAGATGGACTTCACCATGCAGAGTCCGGATCCCGGTCTCAATGTTCGCGAGTATCTCCAGCGTACGGACGGCAAGTAGCGCTCCGGAGGATCGACCATGCTCAGACCCTTCGTCCTCATCGCAGGCCTCGTCATCGTGCTGGTGCTGGTGCTGTTCAACACCACCTTCACCGTCAACTTCCACGAGATCGCCATCCGCACGCGCTTCGGCAAGCCCGCCGGCATCGAGCGCGACGCGGGGCTGCACGTGAAGGCGCCGTTCTTCATCGACTCGGTGACGAAGCTGGACACGCGGCTCCAGCTCGTGGAGAGCCCGCTGGAAACGGTGCTCACGCGCGACGGCCAGCAGATCATGATCCAGGCCTTCCTCTTCTGGCGCATTGACGAGCAGGGGAACGCCCCGCTGGACTTCTACACCAGCTACGGTTCCGTCGACGATGCGCGCAAGGACCTGGAGCCGATGCTCCAGGGATCGCTGCGCGAGGTGGGCGGCTTCAACTTCACCGACCTCATCGGTCGCAACAGCAAGCTGCCCGAGGCGGAGGCGGCGGTCCTGGCGGACCTGCGGCGACGGCCTCCGCCCGGCGTCATGCCCGTGCAGGTGGGCATCAACCAGGTGGTGCTGCCGCCCAAGACCACCACGGCGGTGCAGCGTCGGATGGCGGCGGCGCAGGAGAGCCTGGCGATGCTCGAAACCGGTCGCGCGAACGCCGAGGCCGACTCGCTGCAGAGCCAGGCGGCCGGGCAGGCGGACATCATCCGCAACCTCGCCAGGGTCTGGGTCGCGGAGATCCAGTCGCGCGGCAATCGCGAGGCCACGCGCTACTACGAGAAGATGCAGCAGGAGGCCGACCTGGCCATCTTCCTGGCGTGGCTGGACACGCTGAAGACCTCGCTCTCCGGCAGCAGCACCTTCGTCACCGACATGTCGCGGGCGCCGTTCCACCTGCTGAATCCCGATGCGCCGGTGGACGCGAAGGGCATTCCGCAGCCGGTGCGTGACGCCGCCGGTCGCGTGGTGCCCGCCGCGGGATCCGGCGCCGCGGGCGGCGCGGGCGGCGCGGGAACCGGCGGCGCGCCCTCGGGCGCGGCCCCGGGAGGAAGCGGACGATGACGGCGGCGCCCGATCCAGGTCGTCCGGACGACGCGGAGACCGACCGGCTCGACGAGGACGAGCCGCGCCGCGAGGCCAGCGTGCGCCTCCAGGTGGCCGGCGCCGGCGGCGGCGAGGCGGCGCTGCGCGAGGCGATGGATCCGGCGAACCAGAGTCTCGCCGACGCCCTCAGGCTCAGCTATCGCGTCCTGCAGCTGGCGATCCTCGGACTGCTGGTGACCTTCCTCTTCAGCGGATTCCAGACGGTGCAGGAGGGATACACCGGCGTGCGCACCGTCTTCGGCCGCATCGACGGCGAAGGCGCCGATGCGCAGCTGGCGCCGGGGCTCGAACCGTTCTGGCCCTATCCCGTGGGCGAGATCGTGGTCTTCGAACTGAAGCGGTCCACCTCCCTGCGCACCGAGTTCTGGCCGAGGCTCCAGGGCACGCTCCAGCGGGCCATCGAGTCCGCGGATCTCAACAATCCCATCCGACCGGGCGCCGATGGTTCGGTCATCACCGCCGACGGCGATCTGGCGCATCTGCAGGTCACCGCCGAGTACTCCATCGACGATGTGAGCCGCTATGTCTCGAACGTGGATCGGGCACGGACCGAGACGATGGTCCGCAAGGCGATCGCGCGAGGCGTGGTGATGGCGGCGGCGGCCACGCCGCTCAACGACCTGCTGGCCGACCGCGAGGAGCCGATGCGCGCCCGCCGCGCCGGGACCGCGGCGGGTGGCGCCGGCGGCGCGACCGGCGCGGGAGACGGCGCACCGAACGGCCCCGGGACGCGCGGCGCCGAAGGAAGCGGCGCGGCGCCCGCGGGAGGCGCCGCGGCACCATCCACCGGCGCGGCCCCCGCGGGCGGCCAGGCTCCCGCCGAAGGCGAACGACCTCGGACGGGTGACGGCGCGGCGGCAACCGGCGCCGACGGCGCAACGCCCCCGGGCGCGGCACCGGCGAACGGCGGAAGCGCCGGCGCTCCACCCGCCGCCGGCGACGGCGCAACCGCGCCCGCCGGAAGCGCCGCCGCGGCGGACGCGGCTGGCGCCGAGTCTTCCGGGCGCTGGTCGGCGCGGCGAGGGGAGCTGGAGGAGCTGATCCGCCGGCGCGCGCAGGAGGTGCTGGACGATCTCCAGTGCGGCATCCGCATCACCTCGCTGAGCGTGCCGGAGCGCGTGGCGCCCCTTCCGGTGGAAAATCGCTTCTCGCAGGTGCAGGTGGATCGCGAGACGGCGAAGGAGACGGTGAACCGGGCGCGGCAGGCGGCGCGGAGCAAGCTCGTGGATGTGGCCGGGCCCGCGTATCCGGAGATCCTCGAGGGCGTGCGCCGCTACGAGGCGGCGCTGCACGCGGGGCAGCTCGAGGAGTCGGAGAAGATCCTCGACGCCATCGGCGAGCGTCTCTCCAGGCCCGACATCGGCGGCGAAGTGGCCGTCCTGATGAACCAGGCGCGGGCCTACAAGGGCGCCATCGACAGCACGCTCGGCGCCGAGGCGCGTCGCCTCGAGGGCTACTCCAACAGCTTCCGCGACAATCCGCGCCAGCTGGTGCGCCAGCTCTGGCTGGACTCGATTCGCGGGATCTTCACCGACAGCCGCGACGAGATCGAGGTCTTCTCCGTTCCCCCGGAGATCGCCAGCGTGCGGCTCGCGGCCACCAGCAGCCCGGATGTCATGCAGGCGCGGCGTGAGGCCGAGCTGGCGCGGAAGAAGGCGCAGGCCGACGCCGCCGGCGCCATGATGCGGCCGTTCAACGTCGGCGTGCGCGGCATGGGCGACCTGGACAAGGCCGGTCGCATGCTCAACCAGGAGGGCACGCGCGGCTTCGGTCGCTGACGCGCGGGAGGAATCGCGATGGTGAAGTCGTCCGCCACCCAATCCGCCCGCAGCGATCTCGTGGTCGAGGCCGTGGGCCTCACCAAGGTCTTCCACGACTTCTGGCACCGCGAGAAGGCGGTGGCCGTCGACGCGATCGACTTCCAGATCCGGCGCCACGAGATCTTCGGCCTGCTGGGGCCGAACGGCTCGGGGAAGAGCACCACCATCAAGATGATCCTCGGGCTCCTGCGGCGCTCCAAGGGCGTGCTGCGCGTCTTCGGCCGCGAGCCCGATGACGTGGCGGTGAAGAAGCGCATCGGCTTCCTGCCCGAGGAGAGCTACCTCTACCGCTTCCTCAATCCCGTGGAGACGCTCGACTACTACGGGAAGCTCTTCGGCCTCCATCGGCGCGTCCGGCGCCGTCGAGCCGAGGAACTCCTCCGCATGGTGGGGCTGGATGCCGCGTCGCATCGCACGGTCGGGGAGTTCTCCAAGGGCATGGCCCGTCGACTCGGCATCGCCCAGGCGCTCATCAACGATCCGGAGTTCCTGATCCTCGACGAGCCCACCTCCGGCCTCGATCCGGTGGGCACGCGACAGGTGAAGGACCTGCTGCTGGACCTGGGTCGGCGCGGCAAGACGATCCTGCTCTCGAGCCACCTGCTCTCGGAGGTGGAGGATGTCTGCGATCGCATGGTCATCCTCTACGGCGGCCGCATCCGTGCCGAGGGAACCACCGACCAGCTCCTGGAGGACACGGATCGAACGGTGATCCAGACGCCGCGGCTCAAGCCGGAGACGATCGCGCGCCTGGAGCAGGTGCTCCGCGACGCCGAGGGCGCCGCCATCGAGCGCGTACAGGCGCCGCGGCAGCGCCTCGAAGAGCTCTTCATGGGCATCGTGGAACAGGCGCGGCGCGAGCAGGTGGCCACCAGCGGCGCGCAGTCGGGCGGCGGCACCGCGGAGTTCCTCCTGCACGGCGACGAGGCGAGCGCGGAGGATCCGGAGGGCGGGCTGCTCATCGAATCGCTCGCCAGCGGCGCCGAGGCGCAGCCCGTCCGTTCGATGGAGGTCGAGTCGAGGGGCGGACGACCGACGGAGAGCGCCGTGCGCGGCGAGGTGCTGGCGGAACTCCTGCAGGGAACGAAGGCGGAAGCGCCGACGCCGACGCCGGCGGCGCCGAAGAAACCCGCGGCCCCGGCGAAGCCCGAGGCGCCGACGCCGACGGCGGCGCCGAAGAAGCCCGCCGCGCCGAGCGCGCCGGCGGCGCCGAAGAAGCCTGCGACCCCCTCGGCCCCGGCGTCCCCGCCGGGAGAGGTCGACCGGTCGGTCATCGAGGGACTCCTGGGCGACCGCGGCCCAGATGAGAAGGGACCCGGCCCCGGCGCCGGTACGAGGTTGAGCAGCGGAAAGCGGTTGAGGTGCTCGC
>CAZSVT010000044.1:0-15821 GCA_964610365.1 uncultured Isosphaeraceae bacterium | reverse complement strand
CCGCGCCGCGGGGGGGGGGCGGCCCGCGGCCCCTCCCCCGCGGGCGCCGCGGCGCCGCGACGGAGATTCCAGCGCCAGCGCCCGCCATGCCAGGTGGATGAGGACTCCCATCGGCGGCATCCGAAGCGGCACGCGGTCGCCGAGCGCGAACCACTCGTGGACGCCGCGGCGCGAGAGGCCCCCGCCGATCGCCTCGTCGAGCCGTGGGATGCCGAGGGAGACGCGCGGCTCCGCCTCGTGGAGCGCCGACGAGAGGCGCGTGATCGACGCCTGGAGCTCGTCGCGGCGCATCCGCCGCTCCAGCGACGCATCGACGGACGCCGGGTGCGGGCCGGACGAATCGAGCCGTTCGTCGACGGCGGAGATGTCGGAAATGACGGAGATGGCGGCCATGGGACGGGGCTCCGAATCGCGTTCGGGTTCCGTTAGGATATGCCCGGACGCCGTCGGATCAAGGCCGGGCGCCGCCAGACACCCACGCGCGTCGTCAGGCGCCGACGGGCGCGAGGCACTCGGGCGAATCGTGGCGCGGAGAGTTGACCAGCGGGCTCACCGCGAACACCCGCAGCACCGAGGGAGGCGCGGGTGCGGACCACTCCGCCAGTTCCGCCTCGCCCTCGGGACCGCTCCACGCCGGATCGAGCCAGCGGCTCCAGCGAGACGCGGGGATCACCAGCGGCATCCGGTCGTGGATGGGACGGAGGAGATCGTTCGGCTCGGTGGTGAGGATGGTGAAGCTCTCCATCTCGCCGCGCCACGACTCCCACACTCCGCCGAGCGCCAGGAGCGACCCGCCTCCGCCGGACTCCACCGGCGCAATCGCCATCGGCTGCTTCCGCGCGCCGTCGCGCTTCCATTCGTAGAAGTGCGTGATGGGAACGAGGCAGCGCCGCCGCTTCCACGCGGCGCGGAAGGACGGCTTCGTCGACGCCGTCTCCACGCGGGCGTTGATCAGCCGCTGGCCGATCGACGGATCATCCGCCCACGACGGCACCAATCCCCAGCGCAGCAGCGACACCATGCGGCGCCCCGGTCCGCCCGCGATGCGCACCACGGGCGCCGACTGCGTGGGCGCCACATTGAATCGCGGCAGACGGGCCTGCGCGGGCTCGAGCTCCCACAGCGCTTCGAAGGTCTCGCCCACCAGTTCCGGCGTGGCGGTGATGGCGTAGCGACCGCACATGCTCAGGGGCGCGCCGCGCGGGACTCGTCCCCGGGACCGCGCGTCACCAGGTCGCGCCCGATCGAGCGGAGGTCGGGACAGCCGGCGAGGGCCATGGCCAGTTCGAACTCGTGGCGCAGGATCTCCAGCACGCGCCGCACGCCGGCCTCCGCCGCCACGGCGAGACCCCAGAGCACCGGACGGCCGATGAGCACCGCGTCGGCGCCGAGCGCGCGGGCGCGCAGCAGGTCCACGCCGCGCCGGATCCCGCCGTCCACGAGCACCGCCGCCCGCCCCGCCAGCCGTTCCGCCACCGCGGGAAGACTCTCGGCCGTCGCCGGGGCACCGTCGAGCTGGCGACCGCCGTGATTGCTGACGATGACTCCCTTCGCGCCGCTGGCAACGGCCCGCTCCGCGTCGTCGTCGCGGCAGACGCCCTTCACCAGCACCGGGAGATCGGTCCAGCCGCAGAGCGCCTCCAGGTCCTTCCACGAGAGCGACGCATCGATCGTCCAGCCCAGGCTCTCGCCGATGCCGCGCCCGGCGTGGCCGCTCGGCGCGCCGGGACGGTCGAGATTCTCCATCCGCATCCCGTCGGGGACGCGGAAGGCGTTGCGGATGTCGCGCTCCCGGACGCCCCACACCGGCGTGTCGACCGTGAGGACGATGCCCCTGCATCCGGCCGCCGCGGCCCGGGCCACGAGCTCGCGCGTGAAGCCGCGATCCGGCGCCACGTAGATCTGCATGAGAACGGGATTCGATCCCGCCGCCGCGCAGACATCCTCGACGCGGCGCGTGGAGAGACTGGAGAGGACCATCGGCACCCCCCCCGCCGCCGCCGCCCGCGCCGTGTCGCACTCGCCCTCGCCGGTGCACATGCGCTGCATCGCCGTGGGAGCGATCCAGAGCGGGAACGACGCGTCGATCCCCGCCGCGCGGCACGCCGTGGAGCGCGTGGAGACATCCACGAGCACTCGATGATGCACGCGCCACTCGCGCCACGCTTCCTCGTTGCGCCGGAGCGTGGTCTCGTCCCAGGCGCCGCTGCGGTAGTAGTCCCACGCCAGGCGGGGAAGCGCCTCCGCCGCGAGCGGTTCGAAGTCGCGGACCGCCAGGAGGCCGGCGAGCAGGGCGCTCCGCTCCCGGGAAACCGCGTCGCCGGCCGCGGGGCCACCCTCGCCGCTGCCGCCGTTGCGACCGCCGATCGAATGGGTGGAGTTCGCGAGCGTCACGACGGTCTTCTCCTCCGGGCCCGCTGGGCCCCGAACTGCCGGTGACAGGAATCGAACCTGCACTCCCCTCACCGGGGAAACGGATTTTGAATCCGTCGCGTCTGCCAGTTCCGCCACACCGGCCTTCGTCGCAAGTGTCCCCGATGGCTCCCGCCGCGGCAACCATCGGCGCCGCGGCCGGCCCCCTTCGGTCCCCGCCAATGAAAGCGGGGTCGCGGCCCCGGATGGCCGCGACCCCGCAACGGGTCGAATCAGCGCCTCCGCGAGGAGGCGTTCAGAGCGAGTCTCAGCCCCACGCTCCCAGCAGCGTGCCGAGGTCGTTGCCGTCCACGGTGCCGTCACCGTTGAGGTCCGCGCACGTCCCCGCGCCCGCCACGCCCCACTGGCCCAGCAGGTCGCCCAGGTCGCTCCCGTTCACCACCCCGTCGCCGTTCAGGTCCGGCGAGCACGACGGATCACACGGGATCGGGCCCGTCAGCACCAGCACCGAGTCGCAGCAGATCGCCAGGTTCGCGTTGTGCAGGCTCACCGGCACCACGATCTGCCACTGTCCGTTCGGGCCCGCCACCGGCGGAACCGAGAAGTTCAGCGTGATCGGGCCCACGTTCGTCTGACCACCCGGCAGCAGCGGGAAGACGTTGTCCACCGTCGGCGTGAACGAGTACGGCGCGCCCTGCGGCGGGATCAGGAAGAACCACGTCGCCGTGAACGCCGGGTTCAGCGAGATGTTGTGCAGCGTGAACGACACCGTGTACTGCCAGGTGTTCGGGTTCCCGTCGGAGACGCAGTCCACGTGCACTTCCGTGAAGAGCACGCAGTCGCACTCCGGCAGCTCGAACTCCGCCTCCACTCCGCAGCAGTGCGTCGTCCCGTCGTACAGCCCGATCGGGATCGTCACCGTGTCGCCGGCATTCCCCGTCACCACCAGCTTCAGCGAGATCGACTGGCCGTTCTGGAGCGGCGGGTCCAGGTACTGGTAGGTCCCCAGCGTCGGCAGCAGCAGCAGGTTCACCGTCTGGCCGCTGTTGTTGTGGATCGTCACCGTCACCGAGTACTCGCCCGTCGGGTACCCGTCGGGGCCGAGGATGCAGTGGATGTCCTCGATCTCCACGGAGCAGGACGGCGCCAGCTTGCAGATCACCTCGCAGGAGCCGATCTGCGTCTTGTCGTACTCGGTGTCGTTGTCGTTGTCGATGAGGAGCGAGTTCGCCGTGGTGCCGCCGGTCTGCGGAAGTCCCTGGACGCCGTAGCTCCACTGGAAGTTCTGCAGGTAGTCGGCGCTGGCCCAGACGAAGCCTCCGGGTCCCTGGTCGACGCCCACGCCTCCCGCCGAGGAGTGGTCGTTCGGATTCGCGCCGACGCTGTAGGTGCCGCTGGGAACCCAGAATCCCGCACCGGCGGGATCCTGCGTCCAGCAGAAGTGATAGAGATCGCTGGAGTGCGCCGAGGTTCCCAGGCCGCAGGAGCTGCGCTGGGCGGCGTACATGCAGCACTCGCCGTCGAAGGCGATGTCCGCGACGGGATTGCCGAGGTCGCCGGCGAAGCCGAAGGAGATCTCCAGCGTCTTCGTCCCTGCGATGGGGTCGCCCGACGCATCAAGCCCGACGGACCAGATGGTGTTCGGAGATCCGGCTGGGTTGCACTGATCGCGGTTCCACACGGAGAAGAAGAGACGATCCTCGCCCACGGCCACCGCCCAGACGCGCTCGCCGTAGGGAACGATGCCGGGCGCGTCGCCGGTCTCGGTCGCCGAGCCGCTCAGGTCGAGCGAGTCGGTGGCGAAGTCCCAGGCGCTCTTGATGCGGTTGCCCGCCGCCGCGGTCGGATCGAGACGGTAGATGCGGCCGTCCTCGAAGTTGGTCACATAGAGGCTCGAGTAGGTGCAGCTCCAGGTGAGATTGCCCAGGCCCGGTCCGTTCGCGGCCTGCGGGAAGGACTGGAGCACCGTGGCGGCGCCGTTGCCGCCGTCGAGCCGGAGCACCGCCCCGGTCCCGCCGCCGATCGTGCCGACGGCCGAGAGCGGATAGAAGGTGCAGGTGGAGAGGAAGATGTTGCCGGTGCCGTCGGCGGTGACGCCGAAGACGCTTCCGAGCACCGACTGCGACCATCCCGGATTCGTGTAGCTGGGCGGAGCCCAGAGCGACGGCGCCGGAGGTGACGAGATGTCGAAGAGGTGCACGACCTGCGAGTTCGGCAGGTCGCCCGAATCGGTGGAGAGGAGCACCGGACCGGTGAATCCGCTCACCGCCGGAACGCCCTCGCAGCAGCCTTCGCAGGTGGTCGGCGGTCCATGCGGTTGGTCGGTGCCGCCTTGGCCGCAACCGGTGCCTGCGCAGCTGAAGTCGAGGCTCAGCACGCCTGGAATCGGGAAGTCCGAGCTGGCGCGGATCAGGTATTGCTGGCCGCAGACCACCTCGCAGGTGAAGGCCGCGTAGTCATCCTGCGCACCGCATCCCTGTTCGGCGCAGCAGAACGGCGGAGTGTCTCCGGGGCAGCCGCATCCGGGCCAGAGGGCCATGTGCGTTCCGCCCGGCACCGGACCGCCGCAGAAGGTGATCGTGACGATCCCCGTGCAGTCGGCCGTCCAGCAGACCCACATGTCGTTGCGCCAGTGCGGAATGCCCTGCGTGAGGCACCCGGTGAAGTTGACGAACGGCTCGGCGCTGGCCGTGTAGTTCAACGGGTCATAGGACACGGACACCGTGCCGGCCACCGAGATCGGGCTGTTGCATTCGTCACCGGGGCCCTGGGCGAGCGCCGGCGCCGCGGTGATCGCCGCAAGCGCGATCGCCATTCCTGTGTTCGTCCATCGCATCGAGTTGCTCCTTGAAAGAGGTCCTGTTCGTCGAGTTCGAGTTCGTTCGATCATCCCCACGCTCCCAGCAGCGTGCCGAGGTCGTTGCCGTCCACGGTGCCGTCACCGTTGAGGTCCGCGCACGTCCCCGCGCCCGCCACGCCCCACTGGCCCAGCAGGTCGCCCAGGTCGCTCCCGTTCACCACCCCGTCGCCGTTCAGGTCCGGCGAGCACGACGGATCACACGGGATCGGGCCCGTCAGCACCAGCACCGAGTCGCAGCAGATCGCCAGGTTCGCGTTGTGCAGGCTCACCGGCACCACGATCTGCCACTGTCCGTTCGGGCCCGCCACCGGCGGAACCGAGAAGTTCAGCGTGATCGGGCCCACGTTCGTCTGACCACCCGGCAGCAGCGGGAAGACGTTGTCCACCGTCGGCGTGAACGAGTACGGCGCGCCCTGCGGCGGGATCAGGAAGAACCACGTCGCCGTGAACGCCGGGTTCAGCGAGATGTTGTGCAGCGTGAACGACACCGTGTACTGCCAGGTGTTCGGGTTCCCGTCGGAGACGCAGTCCACGTGCACTTCCGTGAAGAGCACGCAGTCGCACTCCGGCAGCTCGAACTCCGCCTCCACTCCGCAGCAGTGCGTCGTCCCGTCGTACAGCCCGATCGGGATCGTCACCGTGTCGCCGGCATTCCCCGTCACCACCAGCTTCAGCGAGATCGACTGGCCGTTCTGGAGCGGCGGGTCCAGGTACTGGTAGGTCCCCAGCGTCGGCAGCAGCAGCAGGTTCACCGTCTGGCCGCTGTTGTTGTGGATCGTCACCGTCACCGAGTACTCGCCCGTCGGGTACCCGTCGTTCCCGAGGATGCAGTGGATGTCCTCGATCTCCACGGAGCAGGACGGCTGCTGCGCGCAGATGACCTCGACGCTGCCCTGGCGATTCTTGTCGTAGTCGGGATTGATCGTGGCGTCTCCGTCCATGTCGATCTGGAGGGAGTTGTTCATGTCGCCGCCGGTCTGCGGCGTTCCCTGGATGCCGTAGGTCCACGGGACCGCGCGGAGGTAATCGCCCGTGGCCCAGACCCATCCGCCGGCCGAGCCGTTGTCCACGCCCACGCCGCCGGCCGTGGAGTGCTGGAGGCCGATGTTGGGATCACCCACCAGGAAGGTGGCCGAGGAGTCCTCCCAGAAATCGCCGGCGGGATCCTGCACGAAGCAGAGCTTGATGAGGTCGCTCTGGTGGGCGCCGGAGAAGGTGCCGCACATGGATCGCTGCGCCACGTAGAGGCAGCAGTCGGCGTTGAAGGCGAGGTCCGACGCCGGGTTGCCGAAGAACGGCGGCTGGATCGTGTACTCCAGGACCACCGTGCCCGGGATCGGATTGCCGGCGGCGTCGAGCTTGACCGAGCGCACGGTGTTGGCCGGGCCGGGCGAGCAGGCGTCGCTCTCCCAGACGGAGAAGAACATCTTGCCGGTGCCCACCGCCACGCCCCAGACGCGCTCGCCGAGCGGCGCGAAGCCGGGCTGATCCGCCGACTCGGCGCCGCCCGAGGTGTCGAGCGTGTCGGTGGCGTAGTCCCACGCGCTCTTGATCATGCTGCCCGGCGGCGAGGTCGGATCGATCCGGTAGATGCGACCGTCCTCGAAGTTCGTCACATAGAGGCTCTCGTAGTGGCAGTTCCAGGTGAGATTGCCCAGGCCCGGATTCGAGTTGGGATCGTTGGGCAGGTTGAGCAGCAGGTTCGGAACCCCGCTGGCGCCGTCGATCACATGCACGGCGCCGGCGTCGCCGCCGTAGGCGCCGAACGACTGCACCGGGTAGCCGCTGTAGTGGCTCACATAGATGTTCCCGGCGCCGTCGGTGGTGACGCCGAAGACGGTGCCCAGATCGTTGCGCGTCCACTTGCCGAACTCGAAGCGCGGCGGCGCCCAGTAGCCGGTCCCCGCGCCCGCGTAGCCGCTGGCGTCGAAGACATGCACGACATACTCGCTGGACTGGTTGCCCATGTCCGTGCCGATGAGCACCGGCCGCCCGGCGAATCCGGCCTTCGCCGGCGCGCCCTGGCAGCAGGTCTCGCACTCCGAGGGCGGGCCCTTGCCGCTTCCGCCGCCGGGATCACCGCCGCCTCCGGCTCCGGCGCCGGCCATGAGTCCCGCCATGAGCGCCACGGTCGCCAGGGGCGCTGCCGCCGCCACGGAATGGGTCAACGATGTCTTCGTCATGAGATCTTCCTTCTGGAGTGACAGGGTGCAGTTCACGCGCGGAGTCAGGGGCCGACGGGCCCCCACGCTCCCAGCAGAGTTCCAAGATCCGAGCCGTTCACGATGCCGTCCTGGTTGAAATCGGCGCAGGTGTAGCCGCCGCCGACGCCCCAGTAGCCCAGCAGTCGACCGAGGTCGTAGCCGTCCACCACGCCGTCGCCGTTGAAGTCGGGACCGTGGCAGGTGGGGCCGCACGGGTACTCGCCGCGCAGCCGGATGAACGAGTCGCAGCAGATGGCGAGATTCGCGTTGTGCAGGCTCACCGGGACGAGGATCTCCCAGAATCCGTCCGGGCCCGGGACCGGCGGCACGGTGAAGGTCAGCGTGAGCGGACCGACCGTGGTATGTCCTCCCGGCGGGAGCGGGAAGACATGGTCGACCGTCGGCGTGAAGAACCAGGTGGAGCCTTGCGGCGGGATGAGGAAGAGCCAGGTGGCGATGAACGACGGGCTCGTCGAAGTGTTGTGCACCGTGAAGGAGACCGAGTAGGTGTCCGTCGTCGGATCGCCGTCGTCGATGCATTCGACCTCGACCTCGGTGAAGACCATGCAGTCGCAGTCGGGAAGCTCCACGAGCGCCTTCACGCCGCAGCAGTTCGTGGTGCCGTCGTAGAGGCCGATGGGAATGGAGATCTCATCGCCCGCGTCGCCGGAGATCACCAGCTTGAGCGAGAGATCCTCGCCATCGCCCAGCGCCGGCGCGAGATGCTGGAAGGTTCCCAGCGTCGGCAGCAGCAGCAGGTTCACCGCGCGGCCGCTTCCGTTGTGCACCGTGAGCGTCACGGAGTACTCGCCGGTGGGGAGCCCGTCCGCGCCGAGCACGCACTCCACGGAGTCGACCTCCACGGTGCACTCGTCCGCCGGGCGCGCCGCGGAGCAGATCACCTCGCAGGAGCCCTCCTCGGTCTTGTCGCCGAAGGGATTGCTGATGGCGTCGTCGTCGGCGTCGATCACCAGGGCGTTCGAGGTGTCGCCGCCGGACTGCGGCGTTCCCTGCACGCCGTAGGTGAGCGGATTGGAGAGCAGGAGATCGCCGGTGGCCCAGACCCAGCCTCCGGCGCCGTCGTCCACGCCCACGCCACCCGCCGCCGAGTGCTTGAAGGAGTTGCTGTCGCCGATGAAGATCGATGCATCGAGGGACCAGGCGCCGGGCCCGGAGCCGGGAGGCGTCCAGCAGAACTTGAGCAGGTCGCTCTCGTGGGCCCCGGCGGAGCCGTCGTACATGGTGCGCTGCGCGGCATAGAGGCAGCACTCGCCGTTGAAGGCGAGGTCCGCCACCGGCGAGCCGAGGACGCCCGGAAGGTTGAGGAGGATCTCCATCGTCTTCGATCCGGGGATCGGATCGCCGAGCGCGTCGAGCGCCACCGACCAGATGGAGTTGGGGTAGCCGCCGGGATTCGCCTGATCGCGACTCCAGACGCTGAAGAAGAGTCGATCGCCGCTGACCGCCACGCCCCAGACGCGCTCGCCCTTGGGCGCCATGCCCACCGCGTCGCCGACCTCCGCGCCGCCGCTCGTGGCAAGCAGGTCGGTGGCGAAATCCCAGGCGCTGCGGATGCGCTGCCCGATCGGCATCGCGGGATCCACGCGGTAGATGCGGCCGTCCTCGAGATTGGTGACGAAGAGACTCGCGAACGCGCAGCTCCAGGTGAGATTGCCCAGGCCCGGCGCCGGACCGGGGCCGAGCTGCGGGAGCGTCGCGAGCACGCTCGGAGCGCCGGTCGCGCCGTCGATGCGCAGGATGCTGCCCTGGTTGCCGCCCGTCGTATGGGCCGCGACGAGCGGATAGAAGCTGCAGCGCGAGAGATAGAGGTTCCCGGCGTCGTCCAGCGTGACGCCGAAGACGCTTCCGAGCGTTTCCTGCGTCCACGACGCGTGTTCGTATCGGGGCGGCGCCCAGAATCCGGTCCCGGCGCCGGCGAAACCGGAGATGTCCAGGGCGTGCAGGACGGGCGCGGCCGGAGCGTCGCCGCTGTCGGTGCAGAAGAGCTGCGGGGTTCCGAAGCCGGTCACGGAGGGAACGCCCTGGCAGCAGCCGCCGCAGGAGTCCCCGGGGCCGTGCGGCGCAGGTCCCGGAGGACACGGATCGCCCTTGCAGGTGATCTCCAGCGTGCGCGGATCGAGCGGCTCGCCCGGGTCGATGCCGACGCGGATCAGGTACGAGTTCCCGCAGACCACATCGCAACTCATCTGCGCATGCAGGCCGCAGTCGGAGGCGCTGCAGCAGAGCGGCTCGTCGACGAAGCCGCCGCCGGTGGAGTCACCGGGACAGCCGCAGCCGAGCCACATCTCCAATCGACTGCCGCCGCCGGGCGGCCCGTTGCAGAGACTGAAGGTGGCGGTGCCGGTGCAGTCCGCCGTCCAGCAGACCCACATGTCGCCGACGAACTCGTCGCTGATGTCGAAGGTGCAGGGACCGAACGGGGAGATGCCGATCTGCGACGAGGTGAAGTTCGCCGGCGCGTACGGCACGGTCGTGGTCCCCACCGCGGGAATCGGATTGGAGCACTCGTCGCCGGGAACGCCCGCCTGGGCCGTCGACGCCGCCGCCAGCGCTGCAAGCGCAAGCGTGCCGGACGATCGAATGCAGGCCATCAAGCGCTCCCCTCACGACGCCACGGTCGGTCCGGCCGCACCACGCGTCGGCTGGAGCACCTCCCAATGAGCGGCGATCATTGTCCCCGCGGCGCAAGGGCCGCGTCAAGATGGCGCGAGGACAATCGAGAATTCCGCGGAGCGGCGCGGAACCTGCCGGCAGCCCCCGGATGGCGCGCCCGGCAGCGTCGCCGGCGTTATCCGCGCTCATTCGCCGCCGATGTCGGTGCCCGAAACCGAGTAGTTCGGGCTCTCCTTGGTGATCTGGAGGTCGTGGGGATGGCTCTCCACCACGCTCGCGGCGGAGACGCGAACGAAACGGCCGTTCAGCCGCAGCTCGTCCAGGGTGGCGCAGCCGCAGTAGCCCATCGCCGCCCGGAGCCCCCCCACCATCTGGTAGACGAACTCCGACAGAGGCCCTCGATACGGCACGCGCCCCTCGACGCCCTCGGGCACGAACTTCCGTCCGCCCTGCGCCGATTGTCCGTACCGGTCCGCCGAGCCCTGGGCCATGGCGCCCTCGCTGCCCATGCCGCGGTAGCTCTTGAAGCGACGACCGCGATGGATGACCAGCTCGCCCGGGCTCTCGTCGAGACCCGCGAAGAGTCCGCCGAGCATCACCGCATGCGCGCCGGCGGCGATGGCCTTGGCGATGTCGCCCGACTGGCGCACGCCCCCGTCGGCGATCACCGGAATGCCGCGGGAGGAGGCCGCCTCCGCCGCGTTCATGATGGCCGTGATCTGCGGAACGCCGACGCCGGTCACCACGCGCGTGGTGCAGATCGAGCCGGGGCCGATGCCCACCTTGATCGCGTCGGCGCCGGCGTCGATGAGGGCCTTGGCACCGTCGGCGGTGGCCACGTTGCCCGCCACGACATCGATGCGATGCCGCTTCTTGATCTCGTTCACGGTGGCCAGCACGTTGCGGCTGTGGCCGTGGGCGGTGTCCACCACCAGCACATCCGCCTCCGCCGCCACCAGGCGCTCCACCCGCTCCATCTGCATCACGCCGCACGCCGCGCCCACCCGGAGCCGTCCGCGCGAGTCGCGACAGGCGCTGGGGTGCTTGGTGAAGTTCTCGCAGTCGCGCATGGTGATCATGCCGCGGAGGCGCCCGCCGCGATCGACGAGCAGCAGCTTCTCCACGCGGGCGCGACTCAGGATCTCCTCGGCGTCGGCGGACGTGGTCTCCGGGGGCGCCGTGATCAGCTTCTCGCGGGTCATCACGTCGCCCACCTTCACGTCCTGGCGCGCGTCGTGGAGGAACTTCATGTCGCGCCGGGTGAGGATGCCCACCAGCTCGCCGTGGCTCGTTCCATCCTTCGTCACGGGGAAACCCGAGACGTTCTGTTCGGCCATGAGCTGCACCGCCCGGGCCACCGTGTCGCCGGGCGCCAGCGTGACCGGATCGGTGATGACGCCGTTCTCGCTCCGCTTGACCTTCGCCACCTCGCGCGCCTGCCGCTCCGGCGTCATGTTGCGGTGGATGATTCCCAGCCCGCCCTCCTGCGCCAGCGCGATGGCCAGCGCCGCCTCGGTGACGGTGTCCATGGGCGCGGAAACGAGGGGAATCCGCAGGGGGATCGCCCTCGTGAAGATGGTCAGCGTGTCCGCCTGCTCCGGGGTGATGTCGCTGGATCTGGGGAGCAGCAGGACATCGTCGAAGGTGATGCCGTCGCCGACGATCTTCGAGGGTCGGGGCTCCATCGCGGGAGCCTACCAGCCGACTCCGCCGGCTGCTACCCTTGACGACCCGGCGCCCCGCGCGCCGACGCCCGTTCCCCTCCCGCGACGCCTCGACAGGAGCCGCACGCCTTGGCCGGACATTCCGATCGGATCGCCACGCTCGCCAGCCCCATCAACGTCGACCGGGGACTGCATCCAGGTGAGGGAAAGAAGGCGTGGCACACATGGCTCGCCGCCGCCATCAAGTTCGGCGCGAGCGACCTCATCGTGAAGTCGGACCTCCGTCCGCGCATCCGCCACCGCGGCGTGCTCAAGGACCTGGAGACGGACGTGGTCACGCGCGAGCTCATGTTTCAGGTGGCCAAGGACATGCTCGACGACGGCCAGCTGGACATCTTCCGCACCAAGGGTTCCGTCGACCTGGCGTACGACTTCGACGAGAAGAACCGGTTCCGCGTGAACCTCTTCATGGCCCGCGGCAAGCCGGCCGTGGCGGCGCGACTCATCACGAGCAACATCAAGAAGTTCGAGGATCTCTACCTCCCGCCGATCCTGGGCGACATCGCCATGGCGGCCCAGGGGCTCATCCTCTTCGCCGGCGTCACCGGGTCGGGCAAGAGCACCTCGATCGCCTCGATGCTCCAGTACGTGAACGAGCGCAAGAAGGTGCACATCGTCACCATCGAGGACCCGATCGAGTACATCTTCCGGGACGACAAGGCCACCATCAACCAGCGTGAAGTGGGCATCGACTGCACCAACTTCAACGACGCCCTGCGCGCGCTGGTCCGCGAGAATCCCGACGTGGTCCTGGTGGGCGAGATGCGCGACTACGAGACCTTCGAGGCCGCCATCCGCGCCGCCGAGACGGGCCACCTGGTCTTCGGGACGATCCACGCCAGCTCCGCGTGGCAGACCTTCGGCCGCATCTACGACCTCTTCCCCGAGGCCGAGCGAGACCAGATCCGCAAGCTCCTCGCGTACAACCTCCGCGCCATCGTCTACCAGAAGCTCCTGCCCACCCTGCGGCCGGAGATCGCGCGCATCCCGGCCATCGAGATCCTCATCTGCACCCCGCCGGTGCAGAAGTACATCCTCGACGCGCGGGAAGGCGAGCTGCTGGACATCATCAAGAGCAGCCACGAGGAAGGGATGGTGGACTTCACCACCTCGCTTGTGCGCCTCGTGGAGCAGGAATACATTCACCAGAAGGTGGCCTTGGAAGCCACGCCCAAGCCCGAGGAGCTGAAGATGCGGCTCAAGGGCATCTCGTAACGGCGCCGCGCGCCGGTCGGAGCCATCGCGTTGACCATCATTGCGCAGACCGCCCCGGTCAGCCAGGTCGAGGCCGCCATGCTCATGAGCGTGGTGAAGCCCATCCTGGCGATCATCCCGTTCGTCGCCTATCTCTGGGTGACCGGCAGCCGGTTCGACAAGGACGCCCGCACCCGCCAGCTCCAGCCGGCGCGCTGGTCGATCATCTTCTCCCTGTCGCCGGTCTTCGCGCTGGCGGCGATGCTCGCCATCCCGATCTTCTGGATCGGCTGGCCGCTGGCGATCGTGATCCTCGGCGGGACGCTCCTGGGGTACATCCTGTACCGCAACCCGCGCGTGGCGGAGAGCGAGCGCTACACCATCGGGGCGTTCAAGGTGGGCGAATCCATCCAGGCGCGGAAGGCGGCGGCGGCGCTGCGCTCCGCGCGCATCCGCTTCCTGGACGGCCAGAAGCGCGAGCAGCCGGTGCCCCTCAAGGAGGATCCGCTCCATGCCGTGCACGGCACCGTGGAGGCGCTGGTGGCCAGCGCCCTGGAGATGCGGGCGACGCGCCTCGACCTGGCGCCGACGCCGCAGGGGTTCATGCCCTCGCAGACCGTCGACGGCGTCCGCCAGCGCCGCGAGGCGATGCCGCCCGACGTGGCCACGGCGGCGATCGACTACCTGAAGAAGGTGGCGGGCCTCGATCCGAACGAGCGCCGCAAGAAGCAGACCGGGGACTTCTGGGTCATCGACGGCGAGACCCTCATCCGGGCCAGCCTCAACGTCTCCGGCGGCTCCTCGGGGCAGACGCTGCGCCTCGACTTCGACCGCGAGAAGCAGCTCTCCAAGCCCTTCGACCAGCTGGGCATGCTGGACACCCAGCGGGCCCTCCTCGCGCCGCTCACGGAACTGGGCGAGCGCCACGGCGTGGTGCTGGTGGCCGCCGCGCCCGGGCAGGGGCTCACCTCGCTCCTCTACAGCATCCTCGCCCGGCACGACGCCTTCACCGCGAGCGTCAAGTCGCTGGAGAAGCAGATCGAGATGCGCATCGACGGCGTGGATCAGCAGCTCTACACGGCGGCCAATCCCGCGGTCGACTACGCGTCGCAGCTCCAGTCGATCGTCCGACGCGGGCCGGACCTGGTGCTGGTGACCGACCTCTCGGAGCCGCGAGCGGCGCAGGTGATCGCCCCGTCGGCCCTCGAAGGCATCCTCTTCTACGTCGGCATCCCGGTGAACACGCCGCCGGGCGGCGAGGTCGGGGCGGCGCTGCGCGAGTGGTTCCGGGCCGTGGGCGACCTGACGAAGGGCGCGAAGCCGCTGCGCGCGATCGTGACGCAGCGGCTCCTCCGCAAGCTCTGCGAGTACTGCCGCCAGCCGCATCCGCGCGCCGCCGAGATCCTCAAGAAGATCGGTGCGCCGCCGGGCACCACGCCCACGCTCTTCGCCGCCAGCGGCAAGGTGCAGGTGAAGAACCGCGTCGAGACCTGCCCGCTCTGCAAGGGCACCGGATTCCTCGGCATGATCGGCATCCACGAGGTGGTGGCGTTCGACGACGAGACCCGCGCCATGCTGGCGGCCAACGACGCCAACGGCGCCTACGCCGCGGCCCGCCGCAAGCTCAAGACGCCCAGCCTGCTCGAGGCCGGCCTGGCCCGCGTGCGGGATGGGACGACGAGCGTGGAGGAGTTCCAGCGCGTGCTCGCCCCCCCCAAGCCGCCGCAATCGGCGCCCGCCTCCGGCGGCGAAGTGGCCGCCGCCTGAGAACGCCCGATCCGCACCGTCCGTCTCCGCGAACACTGATCGTCGCACCCACGGGACTCCTCCCATGATCCTCTCCGCCCTGGTCGTCGCCATCGTCCTCCTGATCGCCTACTGGTGGGCGAACCAGGGGCTCGTCAGCGCCCTGCTGCACTTCCTCTGCGTCGTCGTCGCCGGCAGCATCGCCTTCGCGCTCTGGGAGTGGGTGACCGTCTCGTTCCTGCTGCGCGGATTGCGCTTCGACGAGTACGCCTGGGGCATCTCGCTCGTGGGCATCTTCGTGGTGGTGCTCTTCCTCCTGCGCCTGGCCACCGATCGGCTCGCGCCGAACGAGGTCCGCCTGCAGGGACCGCTGAACTACACCGGCGGCGCCATCTTCGGCCTGGGGGCGGGCGTGCTGAGCACCGGCGTGGTGCTCACGGGATGGGGCTACCTCCAGGCGAGCACCGAGGTCCTGGGCTACGAGGGATTCCGCCGTTCGCAGCAGTCCGGCGGTCAGCCCACGCAGACGCAGCCCAATCTTCCGCCCACGCTCGTGCTGGAGGCGACGCAGTGGTTCTACCTGACGCTCAGCGGAGCCGCCTTCTCGCCGATCGACTCCGACGCCACCCTGGCCAGCAGCATGCCGCGCTTCGCCGACCTCGCCGGCCGGGCGATGAGCGACAGCTTCGCCGACGGCAAGGGCAAGATCACCCTCTCGCCGGGCTCGGTGAAGGTGTCCGACTTCATGGAGCTGCCGTCGGCCGGCACCGGTTCCTACGTGCTGCGGCTCGACGTGGAGCAGGCGGCGTTCGATCGGCGCACCATGTTCACGCTCTCGGCCTCGCAGGCGCGCCGGTAGTCGGCGCTCTTCTTGTCGTTCAGGGCGTCGACCTTGTGGAGCAGGTGCTGGTCGACGAAGGGACCCTTCTTGAGACTGCGTGGCATCTCTGTCTCCTCCTAGCGCCGTGCGCCGCGGGTCCGGCGGCGACGGACGATGAGCTTCTGCGACGGCTTCTTGCGACTGCGGGTGCGACCCTCGGGCTTGCCCCTCGGCGACACCGGATGGCGTCCGCCGGACGTCTTGCC
>CAZSVT010000043.1:0-16268 GCA_964610365.1 uncultured Isosphaeraceae bacterium | reverse complement strand
GCGAGGATCCGCTCGACGGCGACTTCTACATCGGCAGCGCCGACTGGATGTATCGCAACCTGCAGACGCGCGTGGAGGCGGCGGCGCCGGTGGAGACGCGCTCCCTGCGAGCCCAGCTCTGGGAGATCCTGCAGGTGGGCCTCGAGGATCGCGCCAACGCCTGGGAGATGCTGCCCGACGGGACCTACCGGCGCGTCTCCGCGGAGGGGCTGGACGAGGGCGATCCGCGCGGCCTGGGTGCCCAGGCCCGCCTCATGCAGCTGGCGCTGCAGCGCAACGCCGCCGCGTCGCCGCGACGGGCCTGATGGATCCTGCGACGCGCCGATCAGCGCACGTCGGGCACCGGTCCGCCGGCGCCCATGGACGCGCCGCTTCCGGAGAAGCTCGTCGACGGCCGGTTGAGGCCGAGCTCGAAGAGGACCTCGGCCAGCCGGCTCGGCGCCAGGAAGGTCACCGAACCGCTCGAGGTCCACGCGCACGAAGGACCCGGGGACGCGGAGTTCGGTATCACCGCCGGAATGGACGCCTTCACCGTCTCCTGCGGCGGCACCGTGATGCCCGCCGACCAGCGACCGGAGTATCGAGCGTTCGCCGCCTGCAGGCCGTACGACCACATGTCGAGCTTCACCGGCACGTCGGCGTCGTTGTGCAGTTCAAGGCGGATCGCCAGTTCGGAGGCTTCCTCGCCCACCTCCACCACGTCCACGGCGGTCACCGTGATCACGGGCGACGGCACGCATCCGCCGATGAACGCCGGAAGCACCGAGAGCGCCGCGGCCGCGCCGAGAGCGCGAACCGCATGACCGGACCCTGGAGCATGCTTACAGGTCTTCGCGGCGTCGCGACCGGGCTCATCGATCCGGAGTCGTGCTGGCCTTGGCGCCATGGGCTCGAAGAATGTAGCGGGTGCGGGGGCCGCTCGCCGGAGACGGGCGGGCCTGCGCCCGGAGGCATGCACCCGTGATCCATCGGTGCCGGAAGTCGTTCGCCGGATCCGCGACGCCACGCCGCTCGCTCGCGGCGCTGGGGTTCGTGGCGATCCTCGCGGCGGCCCGGCCCGCGTTCCCTCAGGACTTCGCCACGCCCACGGTCGGCGACAACCCCACGGCGCTGCAGCTCTGCCGCCGCGCCGAGGATCTCCGGGAGACCAATCCCCTGGAGAGCGCCCGCCTGGTGCAGCGGGTGCTCGGCGAGCTCGGCGACCGGCTGGTGGCCGTCGACGGCGATCCCGACCGCTTCGCCCCGGCCGAACAGCGCATGCTGGCGCTCCTGCGCTCCAGCCCCCGGGTGATGGAGGCGTGGCGCGAGTCGATGGCCCCGACCATCGCCCGGCTGCGCGACGAGGGCGACCTGGAGACGCTCGCGCGGGTGGCGCCGCTGGCCCCCGAAGGTGCGGAGGCGATCGTCCGTCTCGCCCAGCGCGATCTCGAGGCCGGCCGCGCCGCGTCGGTGCTGGCGAGGCTGGAGGCGCTCGATCCATCGGCGCTCCCCGATGCGCGGGCCCGAGCCTTCGCCCTGGCGATGCGGGCGCGGGCCGCGGCGCTGGCGGCCTCGCCGGAGCGGGCCGACGCGGCCCGGCGCGAACTCCAGGCGCTGGCGGCGGCGGAGCCCGCGGCGGCGCCGATCGCGGCGGCGCTGGAACCGGCGACATCGGACGCGGCGCCGATCGCGGCGAGCGGACCGTCGGCGGACGACGCGCGCTCCTGGCCTCGGATCTGGCGCCTGCCGCTTCCGCACGCGCCGTTCTCGCGTCGCTACCTCAATCCCATCGATGGCCCGCTCCTGACCGTTCCCACCGCGGCGCAGGCGCTCGAGGACGGCTCGCTGCTCACCGTGGCGCCGAGGGTCGACGGCGACCGCGTCTATCTCTCCGAGGGCCATGTGATCAGCGCCATCGACCGGCTCAGCCGCCGCGTGCGGTGGCGCCGCAACCTGGCGCCGGCGGAGGACCTGGAGGTGGCGCCGCTGGCGGACCTCTCCGAGATCACCGCGGTCGGCGACACGCTCATCGTGCTCACCGGTCACGGCGCCGAGCGCCGGCGCACCGGCGGCGGTCGCGTGGTGGCGCTGGATCGCGAGACCGGGGCGACGCGCTGGGAGCGATCGCTCGCCGCGCTGGAGCCGCCGGATCTGGACGGCAGCGACGGCCTTTTCCCCCACGGCGCGGCCGTGGTGGTGGACGACACGGTGATCGTGCTGGCGCGCAAGGTCTACGCCCGGCAGGAGAGCGTGGCCACGCTGGTCGGACTCGACCTGGCCACGGGGCGACCGCGCTGGATGACCTATCTCGCCGGATGCGGCGGGCGCCCGATGAGCAACATGCGCGCCTTCAGCGATCCGGTGGTGCACGACGGCGCGATCTTCGTGGCCAGCTCGATCGGCGCGACCGCCCGCGTGGATCCCGCCAGCGGCGCCATCCGCTGGCTCGTGCGCTCGCCCGTCCCGGTGACCGATCTCTCCCAGCCTCCGCTTCCGTGGGAGAACGGCTCGCCGGTGGCCACGCCCGCCGGATTGCTGGCGATCACCCCGGACCAGTCATCGGTGTCGCTCCTGGATCTCGACAGCGGGAAGACGCTCCGCACCATTCCGCTGGGGCGCGGCGAGGCGTGGGGGCAGCCGAACTACCTGGTGGCGGGCGAAGGCGGGCGCGAATTCCTGGCCGTCGGAGACGACGTGGCGCTCTTCCGTGCCGACGCCCTCGATCGACCGCTCTGGCGCCTCTCCGCCGTGCCGGCCGAGGGCCAGGAGCCCCGATCGTCGAAGGCCCTGCGCGGGCGCGTCTCCTTCGCCGAGGGATCGGTCGACGGTCGCCGCGCGGTGGTGGTTCCGTTCGCGGATCGCGTCCTCCTGGTGGACGCGGAGAGCGGCCGCACGCTCCGGCGCATCGACACGGGCCGGGCGGGGAACCCGGTGCTCTCGCACGGGCAGCTCCTCCTCGCCGGCGCCGATCGGATCGAATGCTTCATGCCCTTCCACGCCGCGGAGCGCGCCGTCCGCGACTGGATGGAGCGCGATCCGCGCGACGCCACGCGCGCCCTCGCCCTGCTGGAACTGGGGATCCAGGGCGGCGACGCGGCGATGATCGAGGAAGGCGCCGCCACCGCTTCGGCGGCGCTCGATCGCGCCGACGACGACGCGGTGCGCAGCGAGGTGGTGTCCAGGATCCTCGCCGGCGCGGTGGGCGAGACGCAGCTCGGAGAGGCGGAGGCGCGGCGCCTGCTGGTCAACGCCGGGCGCACGGCGCGTCGGGCGTCGGATCGCGTGGCCTGCGCCCTCGCCGAGGGAGACTGGAATCAGCGGCGAGGTCGATTGGAAGACGCCGTGGACGCATGGCAGCGCGTCCTGTCGGAGCCCGAACTCCGCGTGGCCGAGATCGCCGGCGCCGACTCGATGGTGCCCGCCCGGTCGCTGGCGTTCTCGCGCATGGCCTCCGCGGTCGCGGCCAACGCGCCGCAGGCGCTCGTGGGCCGGGAACGGGCGGCGGAGGCGTCCCTTCGGGCCCTCGGCGGCTCGCCCCGCAGCGAGGCCCTCCTGGAGCATGCCAGCGCGTGGATCGGAACGGCGTCGGGGTCGGAGGCGGCGGTGAAGGCCTCCGCGGCCCTGGCGTCCGAAGGCTCGCCGCGTGAAGCGTTCATCGTCCTGGCCGAGGCCCTTCGGCAGCGATCGCGCCTCGCCGGGTTCGACGCGTCGACCCGCGATCTCCTGGCGGCGCTCGCGGCGAGCGGTCGGGAGCACTCCTGGCAGGCGTCGGCCGCGGCGGAAGCCCTCGCGCTGCTCGACCGCGCCGGTCGATCGCCCGGCGCCTCGCAGGAGACGACCTCCGCGATCCTCGACGCCATCCGCGCGCTGCAGCCGACGAATCCTTCGGTTCGCGCCCTGCCGTCGATCGGCGCCGAGGCGACCAGCGGTCAGCAGAAGCCGATGCGATTGGCGCTCCTTTCGCCCGGTGCCGACGCCGAGCGCCCGCTCGACGCGGTGCTGGTGGCGGAACGCCCCGAGCGACCCGGACCTCGCGGCATCCTCTCGCTGCGGAGCGGACCGTCGCTCGAGCCGCGATGGTCGGCGCCGATCGATGTCGAGGACCCGGAGGTCCTGGCGTGGGGCGACGAGATCGTGCTCTGGCAGCGGGGCAGCGGCGTGGAGCCGTCGCTGCTGGCGCTCTCGGCGAAGGACGGCACGCCGCGATGGGCGATCCCGTCGGCCGCCGATCTCTTCGATCGCGCGCGCATCGGCGGCGCCGGGGTCGTGGGGCGCCGGCCGCTTCGCGAGCATCGCTTCCTCTCGCCGCAGGAACTGGCTCCGATCCGCGCCGACCCGTGGATCGTCGTCGTGCGACGCAACGGAGACATCGCCTGCATCGATCGGCGCGACGGGTCCGTGCGCTGGCGCCGCGACGGCGTGAGCGACGACTTCGTGGGCGATCTCGTCGGGCGGGTCGGCCAGGTGGCGGCCAACGGCATGATCGTGGCCGTCGGCGGCGCCCGTCGCATCTCCGAGGCGGTGTCCATCCCGGTCATCACCGTCCTCGACGCCGAGACCGGCCGCACGCTGACCACCACCGAGCTGCCCGTCGGCGGGGAGGTGGACTGGGTGACCATCGCCCCCGGACCGCTGGTGATCGCCGGCGTCCGCAACTCGATCGTGGCGATCCAGCCGGGCGTGGCGATGCCGCTCTGGACCCGGACCGATCATCGACTCGGCGGCGGCGCACCGCTGCTCACCGTGCGCGATTCGCTCCTCCTGGCGGCGCCGCGCAGCACGCGCCGCGAGGAGATCGTCTCCATCAGCCTGCTCGACGGCGCCGTCGACGCCGATCACTGGGTGGTCCCGGCGCGGCGCTCCTTCGGCTCGCCGCGTCTCATCGCGGCCCAGCGCCTGGAGGACGGCGTGGTGGTGGGATTCACCGATCGGGTGATCCTCTTCGACCTCCAGGGCCGGACCGTGGGCCAGGACGCGGTGGCCTCGGAGCACGGGTACTCGCATGTGCTCCCGTCGCGCGACCTCCTGGTCGCGGTCGACCCGTCACGGTCGTTCGTCTCGGCGCCGGATCGCTCGGGCGCGTCGCCGTCGACGGCGGTGCTGTACATGCTCTCCCGTCGCGAGGGCGGGCGTCTCGTCGCGGAGCCCATCGCCCTTCCCGTGGGCGACCAGTCCGCCGACCGATGGATCCTCATCGACGGAGCGGTGGTCGGCTCCGGACTTGACTGGTGCACCTCGGTCCCGCTGGGGCCGGAATCGCCGCGTTGACTTTTGTCGGTCCCGGGCGCATAACACGCCGGCCTCGTCCCGCGGAGGCACGGAGAAACATGCCCATGCTGATGCGCCAGTCCGTGTCCGTCAAAGCCCTCGGCGCCGCACTCGATGCGCCGATGACCCGAGAGGCGGGTCCGCGATGGGATGACGCGGAGTTCCTCGCCGCGGAGCTGCTCGGCGCCGCGGCGCCGAAGAAGAAGAAGGACGACGCCGAGCCGGAGGAGGAGTTCTTCGAGGATTCCGACGCCGAGGAGGAGGAGGAGGAAGACGAGGACGACCTCGACGACGAGGACGACGAGGAGGATGAGCTCGAGGAGGACGAAGAGGAGGAAGAAGAGGACGAAGAGGAAGAGGAGGAAGAGGAGGAGGAAGAAGAGGACGAGGCCGAAGAGGAGGAGGAGCTCGACGACGAGGAGGACGAGGACTACGACCTCGACGACGAGGAGGACGAGGACGAAGACGAGGACGAGGACGGCGAGGACGAAGAGGAGGAGGAGGAAGAAGAGGAAGAGGACGAGTAGAGGAGGAGCCTCGCCATCACCAGCCGCCCCCGCTCGGGCGAGCAGATGGTGATGCGGCCGTCGTCCGAGGGGCTGCTCCGGGGGATCCACAGGCCTTCGAGGACCAGCACCGGGACATCCCCGGGGTGCGTGGGCAGCGGCTGCTCCACCAGCCGCGAGGGGATGGCCACCAGGGCCCTGGCGTCCGCACCGCGACCCAGGATCAGGCCGCCCATCGATCGGTCGGCGAGCGACTGGAGCTCATCCGTCGCGGCATTCCAGAGGGCCATGCGCCCGAGATCCGGGTGAAAGAAGAGGAGCTGCTCGGGGGGAGCGGAGTCGGCGATCCCGTCGGTGGGGGTCATGGCGGCGATCGCCCGCTCGGCCGTGCCTCTCAGGGACAGGGGATGGAGTCGAAGGGCCGGTTGCAGCGAGTCACGGTCCTCGGCCCGTCCCGCCACGAGCGGCAGGAAACCCAGCGCCAGCGTGCCGTCGCGCAGGCGCCATGCGAAGAGGTTGCCCGCGGCGTCGAAGCGCGGGCAGATCCACGACTGGTCGGCCGCGGTGGAGAACGCCAACCGTCCCTCCGGCCGATCGATCATGATCTCGAAGAACCGGCTGGCCCGCGGTCTTCGCGACCAGGCGAGTTCGCCGCGAGGTCCGAGGATCGCGAAGGCGTTGACCGCGTCGTCCTCCACCAGCCATTGCAGGTCGCCGCCCTCCCATGGCGCCTTCCCGATGGCCCTCGATCCATCGGGGCGAGGGCTCTCCACCAGGAAGCCGCCGGTGTCGGCGGAGCGGCCGAGGAGGTAGGGGCCGACGAGTTCGCCCCGCGGCACCAGGCGGTCGGAAGCGGCCTCGAACCAGGCGATCCGCCCGACCACCTTGCGGGCCTGTTCCGGTCCCGCCGCCAGCGTCGGCCAGTCGGCATTGGACTCCACCTGCACCGCCACCCAGCGTCCATCGGGGCTGGAAAGCGGAAGCGTGAACGCGTCGTTGGCGGTCTGCCCCAGGGGCTCCAGGGAGACGCGGACGAACCGGTCGGAGCGCTCCACGGACGAGGAGGGCGGCGCCTCGGGGACCAGGAGCCGCGTTTCCTGCATCGACTCGCGGGCGCAGCCGGCCCCGATCGCGGACGCCGCGAGGGCGCCTGCGATCCTGCCGATCCACGGGCGCCGCCGGTCCATGCGGATCAGGGCAGATTGAGCGGCTGGTTGGGCGCCGGCTCCTCCAGCGGCGTCAGCGGCTGGAGGTCGGCGGGCTTGTCCTTCATGGGCGTGAAGCCGGCGCCGCGGATCAGCTTGTCGCTCCGCTCGCTGAGGGGCTGGGCCAGTTCGCGCAGCCGCTCGCGCTCGCGGACGTTGAAGTTGGAGTCGTTCTGCTCCGGGTTGTCCACCACGACGGGCGTGATGAAGACCACGAGCTCCTTCGTGGTGGTGGTGTCGTCGGTGAAGGCGAAGATCAGGTCGAGTCCGGGGATGTCGCCGAGGAACGGCACCTTCGACTTCTGGAAGTTGCGCTGCTCCTTCCGGATGCCCGAGATCACGATCGTCTGGCCGTTCTTGACCGTCACCTTGGTGTTCGTCTGCCGGCGATCGATGACCGGGTTGCCGCCCACGCCCTGCGGGCTGGTCGTGTTCTGGTTCGACAGGAGCACCTCGATGTCCATGTAGACATTGCGCTCCTTGGTGATGCGCGGCCGCACGTTGAGCCCGATGCCCACGGCGATCTGCTCGAACGACGCCGTGGTGCCGCCCGCCGTTCCCTGGTTGGAGGTCTGCGACTGGAAGGGGATGTCCTGGCCGTCGAAGAAGATGGCTTCCTTGTTGTCGCTGGTGAAGATGCGCGGCGACTGGAGGATGCTCACGTTGGTCACCTCGTCGAGCGCCTGGAGGATGACCGTGGCGTCGACGCCGAAGCTCAGCACGCTGGTGGTGAGGTCGCCGATGAAGTCGCCTTCGCGGCTGCCCGAGTACATGCGGCCGGTGTCGGCGGCGGCCCCGGTGATGACGACGGCGTTGCGGGGATTCGACGGCGCGAGCCCGCTCGAGCCGAACTGGAGCCCGTACGCCAGCTGGTCGCCCAGCTGCACCTCGGCGAGGATGGCGGTGATCATCACCTGGCGGCCCGGGACGTCCAGGTCGGCGATGATCCGCATCAGGGACTCGCGGATCTCCGGCGGCGCGAGGACCAGGAGGGAGTTCTGGCCGGCGTTCGGCACGACGCGGCTCTTGCCGACCAGGGCGCTCACTTCCGTCTGTTCCTCGCCGCCGGCGCCGCGAGACGACTGCCACGGGAAGGTGATCTGCCCGGAATTGGTGTTTCCGCCACCGCCGGTGGTGCTGCCCCCGGTGGTGGATGAACCCGCCGTGGTGGTGGTTCCGCCGCCGGCCGTCTGGAAGTTGATGCCGCTCAGCCCCGTCTCCGGCGCCGCGATGCCGGCGTCGGATCCGGCGGGAGCGAGGAGGGCGTTCAGGATCTCGGCCACCTCGATGGCGTTGGCGTGCTTCAGCGCCACGACCTCGGGCTCCACCACCCGGAGCGGCTGGTCGAGGTCGCGGATCATCTTGTCCAGCCAGTCGAAGTTGTCGGGCGTCTTGCTGATGACGAGGAGGCGATTGGAGTCGGGATAGGCCTCGATCCGGAAGATGTTGGCCACCGCCACGTCGGCGCCCGCCTCGCCACCGCCGCCGCCGACCTGCTGCCGACCGGCGACTCCGCCGGGGAGACCCCGGCCGCCGCCGCCGCCGCGGGACGCGCCGCCGCCACCGCCCGACGCGCGCAGGGCGCCGAGCACTTCGCGCACCTTGAGCGGATCCGTGTACTTGAGGTCGTAGTACTTGAAGATCTGGCCGGTGCCGGACGGATTCACATCCCAGGCGGTGGTGATCAGCCGCTCGATCTCGTGCATGACGCTCGGCTCGGCGCGGACCGTGATCGAGTTGATCGCCGGGATCACGGAGACGAGGAGCTGTTCGCTGGTGCCGACGAGTTCGCCGCCGCCGGAAGGCTGCTGCCCGCCGCGATTCTGCGGTCCGCCGCGGGGCTGCGCCGCGCCGCCGCGCTGCGCCGCGGCGCCCGCGCCGCTGGACCCGCCGCGGGCGGTGAAGAGCTCCGTGATGTAGTTGGCCACCTGCGAGGCGTCCGCCCACTGGAGGCGGAAGGTCTTGGTCTGCACGTCCACGTACGCGGGCACGTCCAGGAGCTGCACGATGCGCTGCACGCGCTTCGCCGTGGCCAGGTCACCGAAGAACTGGAGCTGGTTGCTGTTGGGGTCGGCGGTGATCGTCACCGGCTCGGGAAGCTCGGTGATCCGCTGCACCAGCGCGTCCGCCTTCGTGTTCTGGATCTTGAAGTACTTGAAGACCCACTGGCCGTCCTCGTTGAGCGTGGAGAGATCCACCTCGGGGCCCAGCACCGGGTGGGGACCGAGGCGGGGCACTTCGCTCATCATGTCGATGAAGACGTAGCGCTCCGTCTCCACCACCGCGATGTTGTTGATCCGGAAGGCCTGGAAGATGAGGTCGAGCGCTTCCTTGCGGGTCATCCAGCGGTCGCTCGCCACGGTGATCGCGGTGTCGCCGGCGGTGCCGAGGCGCGGGATCACGCTCTTGCCGGTCACCTCGGCGATGAACCGGATGAACTCCTTCACCTTCGCGTTGCTGGCGACGACGCGCACCAGCTTCTCGCCGCCGGGTCCCGGTCGCCTCGACTCGGCGATGACGCCGGTGCCGGTCGGCGCCGACTCGTCGGCCGTGGGTGCATCCGGCGGGCCGGCGGTGGCCCCGCCCGGAGGCGGCGTCGCGGTGCCCGCCGCGGGGGGAACGGTCGTGCCGCCAGCGGCGCCGGAGCCGCGCGGAGCGGCGCCGTTCGCGGGCGGCGGGGTCTCGGCGCCCGCGCCGGGCGCGCCCGCGCCCGATCCGCCCGCGCCGTTCTGAGGTTGCGCCGGCGCCGCCGCCGGCTGCGACTGCGGCACCACGCGCCTGGTCGGCGCGGAAGGGGCCTCCTCCGAAGGGGCGGGCTCGGCGGGCTTCGCCGGTTCAGCCTGCGGCTGGGGGGCGGGCTCGGGTCGGCGCGACTGCGGTGAGGCCTGGGCGCTGGCCAGCACCATGGCGATGGTCATGGCGATGCCCGCGATCACGATCACTCGCTCGCGACGGATCCTGGGACGCATCATGAACCGTTGATCTCCGTGTGAGCCCGCGTTCCGGTGGTGGCGGGGCGCTGCCGATGAACGGGGGCAATGTACCGGGCCGGCGGGGGAACGGTGGGCGGGCGGTCGGCATTGCCCGGACCGACGGCGCTGTTGCAGGTCAGTGTTTCGCCGTTGTCACGCGGGCGCGGAGCCACGCGTACTCCTGGTTCAGCCGCCGTCGCGTGGCGTCGTCCAGGTTGCGGTTCATCCTCGCCCGGGAGACCGCCAGGAGCGCCTGCGAGGCCGTCTCACGGTCCATCCGCTCCACCTGGTCCTTCGTGAGCGGCGGCGGGATCTCCTGGGCCGGGTGACCGGTGTCGGACGACCCTCCCGACGCGGAGCCGTCGGCGGCGCCGGCGGGCTGCGCTGCGGCGGCGCCGGCCTGGGCCTCGCCCGCCTTGGCCGGGGCGGCGGCACCCTCACCCGGAGGCGTGGTGCCGTCCGGAACTCGAACCTCGGCGGCTGGAGCTCCGCCGGCGGCGGGAGCGCCGGCCGGCGCGGGCTTGCCCGCGGCGTTCGACTTGCCGTCTCCGGCCACCTCCATGCCCACCGGCGTGGAGGTGCCGAAGTCCGCGAGCGAGCCATTGAGGAACTTCTCGTTGGAGTCGGGAAGCGTGGAGACTTCGTAGTCCTTCCCGAGGTGGTGGAGCGTGACCGTCCAGGGCGGATTCGTGGCCACCACCTTCACGCCGTTGCGTTCCTCGCCGAGGTCGAGCCGCATGCCGTCGACGAAGAGGATCGATGAACCGATGCAGGCGATCACCTTCGGCCCCGTGTAGGTGGACGGCGGCGGCGGGGGCGGCGGCGGCGCCGGCGGCTTCACGTCTTCCGGCGGCTTGGGCGGCGTCTTCGGCGGCGGTGGAGCCGGCGGCGTCGGCATGAAGAACGCGCTGCGGCCGTCGAAGCGCTCGCGGCTGGCCAGCAGCGCCTCGTCGTGCTTGGCGAGCAGGCGCTCGAAGGCCTTGCCGGCGGCGGGGTCCGCGGCGGGCGTGAAGAGGGCTCCCACCCAGCGGGCGATGCCCGCCAGGGCGACGATCGCCACCACGGTGGAGGCCACCACGCCCGCGATCACCGGGCCCGACCATCGGACGCCGCTGGCCAGTCGAACGCGCGGGGTCATGCCATGCTCCGTCCGCCGGCGTCGGAGCCGATCACCCATGCCTCGAGGACCAGTTTCACCCGGAGCTTCTTGCTCGCGTCGATCCGGTTGAGCCGCACCGACGCGATCGCGTCGATGTCCGGGCTCGCCTCGAGCTCCGAGAGGATCTTCGAGACGATCGCGGGCGCCGCTTCGAACTCGATCTCACCCAGCACGCGCTCCACGCGCTGTCCGGCGGGAAGGACGCCGCGCAGCGCCGACTGCGGGAAGCGCCCGCCGCTCCGCGCGTCGTACTTGAAGTTGGTCACGCCCGGCTGATGCGACGAGATGATCCGCGTGGCCGCCTGCGCCAGCGCGGCCGACCCCTCGGCGCTGCGCCGCGGCGGAAGCACCTGCCCGTGCGCCACCACCGAGTCCTGGACGCTGCGCAGCCCGCTGTCGAGCTGCTCGCGACCGCGGCCGAGGAGGCGGCGGAGATCCTCCGCCTGCTCGGAGTAGCTCGAGGCCACGGACCACACCGTGTCCTGGCAGATCCACCAGCCCACGAGCAGCGTGCCCGCCAGGCCGGCCATCTGGAGCCAGCGCGGCCAGCGCCGCACCCGATCGACGAACGACTTGAAGGGAATCTCCATGGTCTGCTTCAGCTCTTGGAACGGATGTGGGCCATGAGACGATCGAAGTCCTCCTTGAGGCGCTTGCGCGTCTCTTCGTCGAAGGACTTGTTGCTGCGCGCCTTGGCGATGGCGCTGGCGGCGGCGAGCGCCTCTTCCTTGCTCATCGCGGCGATCTGCTGATCCGAGGGCGACTCGGGGGCCGCTTCCGGCTCGGACGTGCCGGGGCCGGCTCGACCGGCGCGCTCGTTCGGCACGGGACCTGCGCCCGAGGCGCTGCCCGAGCTGGCGAGGTTGCGATCCTCCGGTCGACGACCGCTCTCGGGCGCGGCGCGGCGGGCGTTCTCGGCGGCCGCGCCCTCCGCTCCGGAGGCCTCGGCGGCGGGGGGCGTCTCCGCGCCGGCGGCGGCCGTGCCGTCGGGAGCGGGCGGCGTGGCGGCGCGGGCGGTGGCCGGCGCCGTCGCAGGCGCGGCCCCCGATTCGCCGGGTCCGGCGCGACGGTCGCCTTCGGCCGCGGCGGCAACGCCGGAGTGCTCCGCGGCGACGGCGGCGGCGTCCGCTTCGCTCGAACGCTCGGCGATGGGCGCCCCGGCCTCGCCCGCGCCTTCGGCGCCCGGCGCCTCGCCGGCGCCGTCGGGTTCCGCGTTCCTGCGGATCGGCCCGTATCGGCGTTCCACGAGCGGACGCTTGCCCCAGTCCTGCTCCTCCGAGAGCGCGATCAGGTGCGTGGGCCGGGTGATGGCCGCCGAGAGCGTGAACTGCGTGTCTCCGAGCTGGTTGGGCGGATCCCAGCCCTTGATGATCTTGTCGAAGACGCCCGACTCCTGCATGAGCTGCTCCATGCGCAGGATCAGGTCGGGTCCGGAGAGCGATCCGGTCTTGTGCGCCTTGCCGCGGATGGAGATCGTCTCGTCGTGGACGATGGTGACCTGCTCGAAGTCGATGCCCTCCGGCGTGCAGCAGGCGAGATCCGCCAGCAGCTTGGTCATGGGCCAGGTGCGGGTGGATCGCTCCTTGTAGAGGGTGATGAGACGATCGTTCGCCGCCACGATGCTGCGGAACTGGTCGGCGCCGACGCTGCTCACCTTCCATCGCATCAGCTGGTAGTCGAGGAACGCGATGGCGAGCGGACCGAGCGCCAGGGCCGCGATCGCCGCGACGATGACGCCGGTGAGCACGCGCGGCTCCGTGAGGCGGTTGAGGACGCGGCCGAGGGCGTCGGGCTCTTCGCCCGGCTCGTGGGCCAGCAGCCCGGCCAGCGACTGGAGCGGACCGGTGGCGGCGATGGCCGTGCCGGCCGTGCGCGCATGGGTCCTCCACCAGCCGGCGTCGATCGGCGCGCCGATGGCGGCCGCCAGTCGCTCGCGATCGGCGCGCGTGCAGCCGAAGCCCGCGCCCGCCGCCGAGTCCACGGCTTCGCGCACCTGCGCGGCCAGCAGATCGATCGTTCCCGCGTCCACGCCGTGATGGAGCGCCGTCTCCGCCACCAGGCGCACCACGGCGTCGGCGCCGTCGCTCACGTCCTCCCGCGCCGAGCGCACGGCGAGCCCGCGCGGCGTGTGGATGGCCAGCGACACGAGCCCCTTGGCGCCGTCCACGAAGAGGAGCGGTCCGCGCACACCCGGCGTGCAGGCCATGGCGACGAGGGCGGTGGGATCCGAGGCGAAGGTGACGCGACGATTGGCGATCACCACCGCCGGCAGGGCGGGCGGGGCCTCCGACGGCGGCCAGTCGATGGAGACGCCGTGACGCGTGGTGCCCGTCGAAGGCGGAAGCACCGCCACGACCACGCGGTGCGCAGGCACGCTGCCGAGCTGGGCGCCTTCCACCTGGAGACGCAGCGCCGATTCCAGCTGCGCCTCCGGCGCCTTGGGAAGTTCGTAGACGCGGCAGCGCGATTGCCCGCCGCCGAGGAGCACCACGGTCCGCGCCGCGGCGCTCGACTCGAGGAATCCGCTCAGGGCCGCGGGCGGCACGGTCGCTTCGCGCTCCAGCCGCGGTCCCGCGCTCGTCCGCCGCCAGAGGGCCACGGAGCAATCGCCCTCGCGCGACTCCACGACGGCGACGAGGGCGGGATCGGCGGTGACTCGTGGACGACGACTCATGGCTCGCGAACCTCGATGAAGGTTACGGGAAAGGTGGAGGCGTCGACGATGGCCACCATGTCCGCCTCGGTCCCCGTCGACAGGGCCCGGCCGCGGCTGGAAATCATGAAGACGTTGCTCACCACGTCCACCTGGCCCGCGATGAGGGAGAGGGTCTCCGGCTTGAGTTCGCCCACCTCCAGCAGGTCCACGACGCTCGAGTATCCGCCCTGCTTCGCCCGGCGCCGCGCCACGATGGCGTCGGCCACCTTGGGCTCCAGCCCGAGCGCCTTCTCGAGCACCTCGGCGGAGACCGTGTTCAGGTTCACCTTCCCCACGACCGGCGCGAAGGGATCGTCGAGCGTGCACTCGCGGTAGATCGCCTTGAGCTGATCCGTGCTCAGCGGCGCCGCCGTGAGCGCGGTGGATCCGCCGCCGCTGCCGCCGCCGGAGGTCCGGCCGCCGCTCATGCGCGGACCGCGGGTTCGGCCGGAGCTGCCGCTGTTTCCCTGGCTGCCGCCGGGCTGCCCCAGCGTGGGCAACGGAGTGGTCAGCAGGGTGGCGAGACGCGGATTGGCGCCGCGAGCCCAGGCCAGCAGCGTGGCGGCCTGCGTCGCGTCGACGCCCGTGCGGTCCTGGAGTTCCTCGGACTTCGCCAGCCGCAGGTAGAGCTTCGGTTCGCCGGCGGGCGTCTTGTGGGAGCCGCGCGAGTACGCGGTGAGATAGCCGCTCCAGCCGGCATCGAGCACGCCGTCCGGCTTGTCGTCGGGCTTGCTGCGATCGCCGTCGTCCTCGCTGGGATCGAGGCGGGAGTTCAGGTTCCAATCCTCGCCGCGCACGTACTCGGGCCAGCATCCGGCGACGAGTTCCAGCTCGGCGATGCTCCTGAAGGCATCGTTCCGCGGTCGGTACTTGACGCCGCGGTTGGCGTAGTAGTCCGACTCGGCGCCCATCGACTCCACCTCGTCGTTGCTGTCGCGCCAGTCGATGATCGCGTCCGCGATGTCGGGCGTGAGGTCGGGAATGTTGGTGAGCTGCGACTTGGTGGCCAGGTTGAGGTTCAGCTTGGAGTGTTCATCCATCGGTCCCGCGTAGGCCACGCCTTCACGGAAGTGCCGGATGTCGAAGGATCCCGTCTCCGAGTCCCCGGCGCTGTGGTCCTCGAGATCGCGGATGAGCGCGAGGGCGTCGTCGTCCACCGGATGCTGCGCGTAGTACTCCATGATGGCGATCATCTGCTCCACGCCGGCCCTGGCCGCCCAACGCGCCTGCACGCGCGCGAGGGCCTCGCGGCCCATCACCGCCTGGCGCCAGGCGAGGACCTGCGTGGCCGCCACCACGATCGCCGCGATGGTGACCGCCCAGAGGACGACCAGCATCACGCTTCCGTGACGCTTCCGGCTCGGGGCGATCGATCGTGCGCGGCGGATCATCATCGTGTTCCCAGGCCTCCGCCCCCGCGACCGCCGCCACCGCCGCCGCCTCCTCCACCGCGACCTCCGCCGGGCGCGCCGCCCCGGCCGCCGGGTCCCGCACCGCCCGCGCCGCGACCGCCGCCCATGCCACCGCCCGCGGCGCCTCCGCGTCCACCGGTGGCTCCCAGCGTGTCGCCGCCGCGCCCGCCGCGAGCGCCGCCGCGCCCGCCGTCGGCGCCGCCGAGCTCCACGGAGACCGCGACATTGGCGCCGCCATCGGGTCCGGTGGCGCCCACGCTGGCGATGTTCGCCGGATTGGCGTTGACATCCGCGCCCGCGGCCGCCGCCGCCTCGGCGCGCGCCAGGGCGATGGCTTCTTCATCGCGCGGGGGCGGGACGCGATCGATGGGCACCACCGTGCGGAGCATCACCATCGACTCCGGCTCGCTGAACGGATCGACCGTCGGTCCGACGCCGGACGCCACCACGCTGAATCGCAGGGCGCGCGGAATGCCGTCGTCGTCGGAATCCCACTCGGTCCACCAGTTCTCGCCGTCGTAGGCCTCCACGAGGAGTCCGACGACGTTGTCCGCCACCGCGTCCACCATGCCGCCGCCCTCGGGCGTGTCGTCGGGCACGGGATCGCGGCGGCGCCAGAGCGAACTCCCGTCGCGATCCTCCACGCGGAACTGCGTCTCGTACTCCAGGCCCTCCCCGTTGTAGTCGATGGCCCGGACCGGATCGAGCCGCGAACTGAAGAGCAGCAGCTCGCTGCGGTCGAGGATGCCGCCGCGCGTGCGTTCCGAGCCGGGCGAGATCAGCATGCGGCAGAGGAAGAGATCGTCGCTGCGCACGGTCGCCGCCACCTCGCGCCGGATCGACTCCAGCGCGTCGATGGCCCGCTGGTGCGCCGCGAGCCGGGTGCGCGCGATCTCCCGCGAGCGACCGATGCGGCTCATGGCCGTGGCGATCGCCGCGATGACCAGGCCGGCCACCACCAGGGCCACCATCAGTTCGGCGATGGTGAATCCGCGCGCGCCGCGACCGATTCGATCAGCGCCGCTTCTGCCGATCCTGCTCATAGCGCTCCTCTCGTTCGATCTTCAGCATG
>CAZSVT010000042.1:14397-16438 GCA_964610365.1 uncultured Isosphaeraceae bacterium | reverse complement strand
GGTGGGCCTGCGCTTCGTCGCCTCCACGCTCGATGGATCGTTGACCGCCGACCCGCCGGCGCCGGAGTCGTACGCGGCCACCGCGGCGCTCGGATCGATCGACGCCCTCGTCGACTCGATGGAGGTCGCGAGCGGCTGGTCGATCGTCGCCGCCGACGACACCGCGTCCACCGGTCGGTGGACGCGCGTGGATCCCGTCGGCACGAGCGCCCAGCCCGAGGACGACCACACCGCCGCGGGCACGATGTGCTTCGTGACCGGGCAGGGGAGCGTCGGCGGTTCGGTGGGCGAGGCGGACATCGACGGCGGCAAGACCACGCTCACCTCGCCCGCGCTCTCCACCGACGGGCTCGAGGATCCGTGGATCGAGTACTGGCGCTGGTACTCCAACAACATGGGCTCGAATCCCTACACCAACAGCATGCTGGTGCAGGTCTCCGTCAACGGCGGCGCGTCCTGGACGACGCTCGAGACGGTCACCGAGAACGTCGGCGCCTGGGTGCGCCGACAATGGCGGCTCGCGGACTTCGTCGCGCCCTCCTCCGCGGTGATGATCCGCTTCACGGCCAGCGACAACACCGGCGCGGTCGTGGAAGCCGGCGTGGACGACCTGCGCCTCTTCGAGCGGATCTGCACGGGCGAGACGCCGGGCGACTTCGACGGCAACGGCGTGGTGGACGGCGCCGACCTCGGCACGCTGCTGGGACAGTGGGGGCCGTGCCCGTCATGCGTGGCCGATCTCGACGGCAACGGCGTGGTGGACGGCGGAGACCTGGGCACGCTCCTGGGCAACTGGGGCTGATCGATGCTGGTGGCGTGCACGGCGATCCTCGCCCTCGTGGCCGATCCGCCGGCGGCGCCCGGCGCTCCCGGCGTCGGCTCGGCGGCGGCGCCGCGCGACTCCGGCGCGGCCGCGGCCTCGAACCCGGCGCCGAAGACGATGAAGGTTCCCATCGCCGGCACGGCGATCGAACTCGAGCTCGTGGCCGTGCCGGCCGGCCGGGAAGGCGCCACCCTCTGGTTCGGTCGCACCGAGGTGCCGTGGGAGCTGCTGGATGTCTTCGTGCACAAGCTGGACGAGGGCTCATCCACGCCGGAGGCCGACGCCGTCACGAGGCCGAGCAAGCCCTACATCAGCATGGATCGCGGCTTCGGCCATCACGGCTTCCCGGCCATCAGCGTGAGCCATCGCAACGCGACGGAGTTCTGCCGCTGGCTCTCCGCCAAGACGGGCGGCGCCTTCCGTCTGCCCACGCGTGCCGAGTGGAGTTCGGCCTGCGCCCTGGCGGCGATCCCCGCCGACCGGCGCCTGGACTTCGCGTGGCTCCGCGGGAACGCCGATCGGAAGTCGCACCCGGTGGGAACGCGCCGCCCCGACGCCGCCGGACTGAGCGATCTCCTGGGCAACGCGTGCGAGTGGGCCACCGACGGCGACGCCTTCGTGGTCATGGGCGGCTCGTTCCGCGACGAGGCGACGGCGATCGATTGCGGTCGGGCCGTCCCCGCCAGCGACGACTGGAACGCGAGCGATCCCCAGATTCCGCGCGGCCAATGGTGGCTGGCCGACGCGGGCTTCGTGGGATTCCGAGTGGTCTGCGACGCGCCGCCGAAGGAGTCGAAACCATGAGCGATCTTCCGCGCCGGGGATTCGTCAAGGGAGCGGTCGCCGCCGGAGCGCTGCTCGCCGTGCCGCGCGTCTGGGGTGGAGCGCGCGCCGATGATCGACTCAAGATCGGACTCGTCGGCTGCGGCGGTCGCGGACGCGGCGCCGCGGTGCAGGCGCTGACGGCCGACAAAGGCGCGGTGCTCTGGGCCCTGGGCGACGCCTTCCAGGATCCGATCGACGCGACGCGATCGTCGCTCGGCGGCATCTCGGAGATCTCCTCCCAGGTGGATGTCCCGGCGGAACGCTGCTTCGTCGGCTTCGACGCCTACCGGCAGGTGATCGATTCGGGCGTCGACCTGGTGCTGCTCGCCTCGCCGCCGCACTTCCGGCCGCGCCCTCTCGAGGCCGCCGTCGATGCCGGCAAGCACATCTTCT
>CAZSVT010000042.1:0-14387 GCA_964610365.1 uncultured Isosphaeraceae bacterium | reverse complement strand
GCGAGAAGCCCGTCTGCGTGGATGTTCCCGGATACCACCGCGTGCAGCGCTCCGTCCGCCGCGCCCGCGAGCAGGGCCTCAACCTGATGAGCGGCTTCTGCTGGCGCTACAGCACGCCGGAGCGGGAGTTCGCGAAACGGCTCCTGGAGGAGCGGCGCCTTGGAGACGTGGTGGCGATCCACGCCATGTACCTCACCTCGCCGCTGGGCACGAAGGCGCGGCGCTCGGAGTGGAGCGACATGGAGTTCCAGCTCCGCAACTGGCAGCACTTCACCTGGCTGGGCGGCGATCACATCGTGGAGCAGGCGGTCCACTCCGTGGACAAGATCTGCTGGTTCATGGGCGGGCGGCTGCCCATCCGCTGCACCGCCGTGGGCGGCCGCGGCGTGCGGGAGGAGATCCCCGAGCGCGGCGACAGCTACGACCACTTCGCCGTGGCCTACGAGTACGCCGACGGTTCGCGCTGCACGCTGACCTGCCGCCAGCAGGTGAACTGCCACATGGAGAACACCGACGCGCTCCTGGGCACCAAGGGCCACGCCTTCGTGAACGGCTGGGGTCCCACGCAGTGGATCAAGGGTGACCGACCGTGGGAGTGGGCGTCCGAAGTGGCTCCGCCGAACATGTACCAGGTGGAGCAGAACGAGCTCAACGAGGCGATCCGCGGCCGGCGTCCGCTCATCGTGGACGAGACGATGGCCGACAGCTGCCTCATGGCCATCATGGGGCGCGAGGCGGCGTACAGCGGACGGGCGATCGAATGGTCGCGGCTGGTGGACGACACCACGGATCTCTCGCCGAGGGCCTACGCCTTCGGTCCAATGCCCTTCCCCACGGTCCGGCATCCGGGCAAGCCGGTGGTGCGGGCATGAGCGACTGCTCCCGACGCGACTTCGTCCGACAGGGAACGGCGCTCATGGCCGGCGGCCTCGCGGTCGGCGCCTGGGCGGGCGCGAGCGGCGAGGCCTCGGCGTCGGCGCCGCACGCCCGCCGCGGCGACGATGTCCTGCGCGTCGGCGTGATCGGTTGCGGAGGTCGCGGGACCGGCGCCGCCGCCAACGCCCTCGCCGCCGATCCGTCCGTGCGCATCGTGGCCCTCGCCGACGCCTTCCCGGATCGGCTCGCCCGCGCCCGCGAGTCGCTCGCCGCGCTCGCCTCCGACCGCGCCAGCGTCGATCCGTCGAACGCCTTCGCGGGGCTCGACGCATGGCAGCGGCTGCTCGCGCTGGACCTGGACGCGGTGATCCTGGCCACGCCGCCGGGATTCCGTCCCGGTCACTTCGCCGCGGCGGTGGATCGCGGTCGTCATGTCTTCATGGAGAAGCCGGTGGCCGTCTGTCCCGCCGGCGTCCGACAGGTGCTCGAGGCGGGCCGGCGCGCCGACGAGAAGGGGCTGAGCGTGGTGGCCGGCACGCAGCGCCGCCACCAGAAGAGTTACCTCGAGGCGATGGCCCGGCTGCGCGACGGCGCCATCGGTCGACCGGTGGCCGCCCGATGCTTCTGGAACATGGGCGATCTCTGGTGCGAGGCGCCGGATCCCTCCCGCAGCGACGTGGAGAACCAGCTCCGCAACTGGCTCTACCACACCTGGCTCTCGGGGGACCACATCGTCGAGCAGCACGTGCACAACATCGACGTGGTGAACTGGGCCTTCGACGCCCATCCGGTCCGCGCCTGCGCCGTGGGCGGACGCCAGGCGCGCACCGCGCCGAAGTTCGGCCACGTCTACGACCACTTCGGCGTGGACTTCGAGTATCCCGACGGACGGTTCTGCCTCAGCATGGCCCGGCAGCAGGGCGGCACCACCGAGCGCGTGGAGGAACTGATCCACGGCACGGACGGCGTCATGCGCCTCACGATGGGCGAAGCGGAGGTCCGCGGCGCCCGACCATGGCGCTACGAGGGCCCCAATCCGAACCCGTACGTCGCCGAGCACGCGGCCCTCTTCGACTCGATCCGCGGCGGTCCCCGCGTCAACGAGAGCCGGGCGATCGCGGAGAGCACGCTCTCGGCGATCATGGGCCGCATCGCCGCCTACACCGGCAGGGATCTCACCTGGGAGGAGGCGATGGCCCACCCGCTTGACCTCCGCCCGCCCGCCGATCTCGCGCTCACCTCGAGGGCCCAGGATCCGGTGGCGATTCCGGGGCGTCCTTCAGCGGCGTGAGGATCACCTCCACGCCGCGCAGGCGGGCGATGAATCGCGCCTGATCGGCCGCGTCGCAGGCGCTGACGGCGGTGGCCAGGGCGTCCGCGGTGGCCGCCGCGCCGCAGGAGGGGCAGGGGCCGGCCTCCTCGACGATCACCGTCACCTGGGGCGCGTGCCGCACGCCGACGCCGCTGCGCGGATCGACGATGTGCGAGGTGCGCTCGCCCTCCACCTCGTACCACTGCTCCGAGTCGCCGCTCGTGGACGCGCCGGCGCCTGGCGGAAGGTCGATCACCTCGGGGCGCGAGGCGATCCCCAGTCGCCAGCCCGAGCGTCCGGGCGGCGCCTCGCCCACCGCGATGTCTCCGGCGATGGCCACGAGCGAGCTCGGGGCGCCGGATCTCGCCAGCACCTGGACCGCCTCGTCGGCGGCGAAGCCCTTGCCCACGCCGCCGAAGTCGAAGCGGAGTCCCCGGCGGTGGAAGGTCACGCGGCGATCGGCGAGGGCCACGCCGTCCGCGCCGCTGGCGGCGAGGGCGCCATCGAGCTCCGCCGCGGAAGGCGCCGTCCCGCGGCCGCGGTGCTCCCGCCAGAGTCGCGTGACCGCTCCCAGCGTGGGATCGAAGCGTCCCTCCGAGAGCGCCTGGATGCAGAGCGCGCAGCGGAGGGCCTCGACGAAGAGATCGCTCGCCTCGAAGGACGCGGGAAGAGGGCGCTCGTCCGCCGCCGCCGCCAGCCGCTCGGACTCCGAGTCGCGGCGCCAGTCGCTGAGCGCCGCGTCCACCTCCGCAATGCGATCGAACGCCGCCCGCGCCGCGGCGGCCGCGTGCCGGGGGCTGGAGGAGTAGAGGACGATCCTCGCTTCGCATCCCATGTGGACCTCGCGGAACTCATGCCGCGAGACCGACGGAGCGCAGCCGCCGGCGGCGACCAGGAGCACGACGATCGCCGCGCCGAGGCGCCGCGCCCGCAACGGAACGCGCCCTCGGCGCGCGGCGCGGATCACGATCCCACCGCGACCATCAGCAGGCTCGCGTCATCCTGGAAGTCGTCGTGTCCCTGGATCGATCGGCTGCGGGCGAGGATCGTGTCGAGGGCCGAGGCGCCCTTCGCTTCCGCCGCGCCGGCGAGGAACGCCTCGAGCGTCCAGATGCTGCCGTCGGCGAGTCGCAGTTCGTAGAGGCCGTCGCTGTAGATGAGCAGCCGCGAGCCCGCCTCCATGCGCGAGGTGCGGCGGTCCCACTCCACGCCCTCGGCGGCGCCCACCATGAGCCCCTGCGAGTCCAGGCGTTCGGCCGATCCGTCGGCGCGGAGCACGAGGGCCGGCGGGTGCCCGGCGTTCGACCAGTCGAGGGCGCCCTTCGACACGTCGAGGATGCCGTAGAAGCAGGTGAAGAACATGCCGCCGTGCTGCGTCATCTGGAAGGCGCCGTTCAGCGCCTTGAGGACGCCCGCGGGGTCGGAGGGATCGCCGCCCAGGGCCGTGCCGCTTCGGAGCATGTTCATCACGCTCACGGCGAGCAGGGCCGGGCCGACGCCATGGCCGCAGACGTCGAGCAGGTAGATGGCCATGCGATGGTCGTCCAGCCAGTGGTAGCCGAAGCAGTCGCCGCCGAGGGAGGCCGAGGGAATGAAGCGCCACTGCGTGCTGACCGGGCCGGTGACCGGCGCGGGCAGGAGCGACTGCACGTACTCGGCGGCGCGGCGGACTTCCTCCATGAGATGGGCGCGGCTCTCGTCGAGCGCCCGGTAGGCGGCCGTGCGCTCCAGCTGGGCGATGTAGCCTCGCGAGTGGTACCGGAGACGGGCGATCACCTCGAGGGCGTCGGGGAGTTTCACGAGGTAGTCGTTGGCGCCGCGCGCGAACGCTTCCGCCTTGGTCGTCGCCTCCTCCTTGGAACTCAGGACCACGAGCGGCGTCTCGCGCGTCGCGTCGGTGGCGCGGTAGTCGCGCACCAGGTCGAGACCGTCCACGCCCGGCATCACCAGATCCTGGAGGATGACGGTGGGCTTGAAGCGAGCGGCGGTGTCGATCGCCGAGCGCGGATCCCGGCAGTACTCGAAGACGAAGTCCCCGTGCGGTTCCAGCATGCGCCGCACCGCCTCTCCGATGATCGGCTGATCGTCGACGAGCAGGATGCGGAACGGCGCGGCGGCGGGCTCATCGGGCATGGGTCAGATCCTCGATCGGCTCGACGACGCGAGCCGCAGGAGTTCGGGGGCGATCATCGGGAGCGGCAGGACCTCCACGGCGGCGCCGAGGCGATCGGCGGCGCCGGGCATTCCCCAGACCACGCTGGTGGTGCGATCCTGGGCGATCGTGGTCCATCCGGCGCGGCGGAGTTCGAGCAGCCCTTCCGCGCCGTCCCGCCCCATGCCCGTCAGCAGCACGGCGGCGAAGGGTTCGATGCGCGACGCGGTGAGACCGCGGAACAGGACGTCCACCGATGGGCGATGGATGGAGTCGCGCGGCTCCCGCGCATGCACGAAGACGCCCGTCGGACCGAGCGTCAGGTGGAGATCCTCGCCCGCCACGGAGCAGACGCCGGCGCGTGGCAGGGCGCCGCCGGCGGCGATCTCCACCTGTCGGCCCGTCTCGCGCGAGAGCCAGGTGACCAGTCCGGGGACGAAGGCGCGGTCGAGGTGCTGCACCACCACGATCGCGAACGGGAAGTCGGCGGGCAGCGCCGCGAGGATGGCCGCGAGGGCGGCGGGTCCGCCGGTGGAGGATCCGATGGCCACGATCCGCGGAAACGAGGCAGGCGTCGAGGGCGTCGGCGCGACGGGGGGCGCGGTGGACGGCGTCCGCGCGGGCTCGGCGACCCGCGGCGCAGGCGCGGACGGAGCCGACGGCGGGACCGAGGGGGGCGGAGGCGCGGGAGCCGGCCGCGCCGGGGGCGCCACCGCGCCGGACGATCCCGCGTGCGGGTCGCACGGTCCGCCGGTCATCGACGCCCCGCGCAGCCGGCGCACCTGTTCGATCTTCCGCGCCAGCATCTCGCGCGCCTTGCCCCAGTCGGGTCCGGCGGCGGGGGTCTCCGTGGCGTCGAGCGCGCCCGCCGAGAGCGCTTCGTAGACGCGCTCGGCGTTGCCGCCGACCGTGGCGGTGACCACCACGATCGCGCAGGGAGAGTCCTTCATGATGCGGCGCGTGGCCTCGGGGCCGTCCATGACCGGCATCACCATGTCCATGAGGATGAGGTCGGGGCGATCCTGCCGCGCCTTCTCCACGGCTTCGCGTCCGTCGAGCGCGGTCCACGCCACCTGGATGCCGGGCATCTCCAGGAGGAGGCGCCGCAGCGTCTCGGTGGCCATGGCCAGGTCGTTGACGATGGCCACTCTCATGCCTGCGGATCTCCGGCGAGGCGCACCACGGTCTGGGCGAAGCTGTCGTCGCGGAACGAGCCCTTGGTGAGATAGGCGTTGGCGCCCGCCTCCAGGCCGGCCATGCGGTCCTCCTCCCGATCCTTGTAGCTCACGATGGCGATGGGCAGCGAGCCGAAGCGCGGATCCCTCCGCACGGTGCGCACCAGCTCGATGCCGTTCATGCGCGGCATGTCCACGTCGGTGATGAGGAGATCGAAGGCGCCCGCGCGGAGCTGGTTCCATCCATCGGCGCCGTCGACGGCGGTCTCCACCTCGTAGCCGAGCCGCCGGAGGAGCTGCCGCTCCACTTCGCGCACGGTGATCGAATCGTCCACCACCAGCACGCGACGGCGGCGGCGCGTGTCCGCCTGCGGCGCCTCGGAGGTCCCGAGCTCGCGCCCGCGACCTTCGCCCAAAGCGCGGCGCACGCTGGCCAGGAGGTCCTCCGGGTCGAGGATGATCGTCACGCTGCCGTCGTCGAGAAGGGCGCCCGCCGAGACATGGGGCACGCGTCCCAGTCGCGGATCGAGCGGTCGCACCACCAGGTCCTGCTCTCCCAGGAAGCGATCCACCACCAGACCGTACCACTGACCGTCGTGCTCCAGCAGCAGCACGCCCACCTCGGGCCCCGGCGGCGTCTCGTCGCCCAGCTCCAGCACGCGCGCGGCGCGGAGGAGCCCCACCGAGCGACCCTCGAGTTCGAACTGCATGCGTCCCTCGACGGGGCGCAGGCGCTCCGACTCCACGCGCAGGATGCGCTCGAGGCGCGCCAGACCCACCGCGTAGTGCTCGCCGGCGATCTCCACCAGCGCCGCACGGATCACCGAGAGCGTGATCGGCAGGCGCAGCACGAAGGTGGATCCGGCGCCCACCTCGCTGGTGACGCCGATCGTGCCGGAGGCGGTCTGCACCATGCGCTCACCACGTCGAGCCCCACGCCCCGGCCCGACACCTCGGTCACCGCGCTCGTGGTGGTGAATCCCGGGAGGAAGAGGAAGTCGAAGATCTCCGCCCGCGAGAGGGACTCGGCCATGGTGGATGCCACGAGTCGGCGCTCCACGGCGCGCCGCCGCACCGCGCCCGGGTCGATGCCCCGGCCGTCGTCCCGCACCTCCACCACCAGCATGCCCGCCTGGTGGCGCGCCTCCACCTCGATGCGCGCCCGCCCCGGCTTCCCGGCGGCGGCGCGATCCTGGGGCGTCTCCACCCCGTGGTCGACGGCGTTGCGGATCATGTGGGTCAGCGGGGCGTCGAGCTTGCCGAGGATGTCGCGATCCACCGGCGTGGCCCCGCCGACGATCTCGAAGTCCACCTCCTTGCCGAGCTGGCGCGCCAGGTCGCGGACCATGCGGGCGTAGCCGCCGGTGATCTCGCTGAACGGCCGCATCCGGCTCGCCAGCACCTCGTGGTAGAGGGCGGTGGCCGCCTCCTCGCTCCGCCGGAAGAGCTCCTCCAGCGTCTCGGCATGGCGCCGCGTGCGCGCCTGGATCGCGTCGAACTCCGTCAGGAGCGCCGCCAGATCGCGCGAGCCGTCGTCGGCGCCGCGACCGGCGCGCTCCAGCGATCGGCGCAGGCGCGACAGTTCGTGCTTGAGCTCCAGCACCTCGGCGCGCATCGCGGGGGCGCGCCTCGCCTCCACCACGCTCTCGCCCGCCAGGCGCATCATCCGGTCCAGGTGGTCGGCGCCGACGCGGACGATGCGGGCCTCGCCCTCCGCCGATCGAGGCGCGGTGGCGTCCACCGTGGGCGGCGCGCCTCCCACGAGCGATGCCGGCTTCGCCGCGGCGACCGAGGCCGGCGCCGGCACGGAGGCGGCGGCGGGAACGGGCGCATCCGCGGACTCCGCGCGCGCCGGCGGCGCCGGAGGAGCCGGAGGCGCGGAGGCGGGCGCCGTCGCGGGGGCGGTCGGCGCCGGTTCGGACACCGGTGCGGTCGCCGACGGCGCCGGATCCTCCGGCGGCGGCGACGCGAGGGCGGTGAGCAGTTCGTTCACCTCGGTGGCGTGGCGATCGCCCCACTGCTTCGCGTCCTCCTCGCTGCCGGTGGCGAGTTCCGAGAGGAGATCGGTGGCGCGGAGCAGCTGGTCGATGCGGCCGCGCCGGACCGGCTCCACGCCGCGCCGGTACCGCTCGAAGGCATCCTCCACCTGGTGGGCGAAGGCGACGACGGCGTCGAGCCCCAGGATCCGGGCGGCGCCCTTGATGGAGTGGGCGGCGCGCATCAGGTTCTCCGCCGTCTCCTTCGACGGCGCATGCTGCTCCATGGCCAGCAGGCCGTCGGAGAGCGAACGGCCATGCTCCTCCACCTCCGCGCGGAAGAGCTCGAAGAGGCTCGGTGCGTCGCCGCTCATGCGATCGACTCCCTGAACGCCGCGGCCACCCGCGCCGGGTCGAGGAGCGCCGCGCGCCGCGGGCCCTCCGGAACGAGGTGCGACGTGAGCCGCCCGCGGCGATGCGTCACCGTGGCGGGCGGGGCGATCCACTCGGAGCGCCGCGAACGGCGCACGCCCACCACCGCATCCACCTCGAAGAGCCAGGCCTCGGTGTCGACGTCGAGGAGGAGCATGCGCCGCTGCGCCGCGTCGGCCGCCGTGGACGGAGGCAGGAGCTCCAGGAGCGACTCCAGGCACGCCACCAGCCGGAGTTCTCCGCGCTCGCTCGCCACGCCCTTGAAGATGGGCCCGGGCCGATGCGGCACGCGATGGACCGGCAGCGGCGGGAACGCGCGGGCCACGCTGGCGGCGGGCAGCGCCAGGAGTTCACCGAAGCGCTCGAAGAGGAGCAGCGTCTCGCCTTCGTCCGCGGCCATGGCGGGCACCGACGCCACCGAATCGGTGTTTCGATCGAGCGCCGCGTCGCCCAGCGGTCGGGCGAAGAGCGCATCGAGCGGGCGCTCGTGCGCGGGAAGCGGGGCGTCAGCCATCGCGCGCCTCCGAGAGGAGGGCGAGCTGGATTGCCGCCGCCTCGCGATCGGGATCCAGGTAGAGGGCGGCGCGGAGATGGCGCACCGCATCCTCGGTCCGGCCGGCGAGGAGCGAGAGCGTGCCGAGGAGTTCCAGGAGTTCGGCGTCGCGTGCTCCCCGGCGATGGGCGGCCGTCGCCGCGGCGAGCGCCTCCGCGTGCCGTCCCTCGTCGGCGAGTGCACGGATGTCGGCGAGGCCCGGCGACGGCGGCGCCGAGGGCGACGGTCGCGGGGCGGATGCATCGGCGGGCACGCGACGGAGCGCGGCCGCGGCGGGCCGCCGGTGCGGCGTCGCGCGCGGAGCGGGAGCGCGGGATTCCGTCGGCGCATCGGCCGCCGCGGGCGTCGCCCCGACGGGCGGCGAGCGCACGGCGAAGGCGCGCACATCCCGCACGCGCCACTCCAGTCCCAGGGATGCGGGCGACTCCGAGTGCCCCAGGTAGAGCCATCCGCCGGGCACGAGCATCGAACCGATCACGGCGCCGAGTCGACGACGCGACTCGTCGTTGAAGTAGATCGCCACGTTGCGGCAGAAGATCGCCTCGAAGCGCCCCAGCCGCTCCGGCAATGAGGGATCGAAGAGATCGCTCGCCACGAAGGTCACGCGCTCGCGCACGCGCGGATGGACGACCACCGAGCGATCGTCGACCACCCAGGAGCCGTGCGCCCACTCCGGAATGGACCCTCGCACCGAGCCGATGCCGAGGCGTCCGCTGCGCGCCATGGCCAGCGCCGACTCGCAGCGATCCACGGCCACGATCTCCACCGGCCCCGTTCCATCGAGGGCCGCGGCGATGGAGAAGGCCTCGGCGCCCGTGGCGCATCCCAGGCTCGCGATGCGCCGGATCGCTCCAGCGGGATTCGCCGACGCCCATTCGCGCAGGTGCTCGAACGCGGCCGGGTACCGGAAGAACCAGGTCTCCGAGGGCACGATGAGCTCGCGGAGCCGACGCCGCTCCGCCGGGTCGGCATCGAGGCGCTCGGCGAACGCCCCGGCCGCGACGCCGAGCTCGCGGCAGCGACCCTCGATCACCGCCGCGGTGCCCGTGGCGGCGGCGATCGCCGGGTCGAGATCGCTGCCGAGCGCGCGGACCACGCGCTCCAGCACCGTCGAGTCGGCGGCCACGCGATCGTCGACGGCGCGGCGGTTCACGGGCGGCGCTCCGCGGGCAGGGGAACGAGCGCCGGCGCTGGCGCCAGCAGCCGTTCGCGACCGACGATGCGCGCCGGATCCAGGAGCGGCACCGGGCGCTCGCCGATGCGGCCCACCAGGGCCAGGGGCCGATCGATCGCCTCGCGCTCGCCCGGACGCCACGCGGCGCCGCCCATGGAGAGGATCGCCCGTTCGCGCACCCGGTCGCTCAGCATTCCGAAGCGAGCCACGCCGAGCGTCCCGTCGCCGCACGGCGCCGGAACCTGGAGCAGCACCACGCGCGATCCGACCTCCATCGGCGTGGCGCTTCCGCCCAGCAGGATCGACCCGTCGACCACCGGGACGAGCGCTCCGCGCACATCCATCAGTCCCGCCAGCCACGGCGCCGCCCCGTCGACGGGGGCCAGCCGCGGACGCGGCAGGATCGCCTCCACCGCCGCCGCCGGGATCGCGTGATCCCGGCCGCCCAGGGTCACCACGATGACGGGCAGCGCCTCGCTCGGATCGGGACCGGGAGGGGAAGGCATGGTCGTCATCGTACGGACGGAGGGAGTCCGGGCCTCAGAGCCGGAAGCGACCGACCTCGCCGTTCATCTCGCCGCCTCGACGCTTCATGTCGGCCACCATGCCCTCGACGGCCTCGAAGAATCCCAGCGCGTTGGTGGCCGCCTCCGCCAGCTCGCCCATGGCACGGGAGATCGCCTCCGCGCCCTGCCGCTGCTGGACGCTCGCGTCGGCGATGCCGGCGATGCGCGGCCCCAGCGACTGGATCCCCTCGACGCTGCTGGTGAGGAGCTCGGTGCCGTGCTGCGCCCGCTGCGCGCTGGCGCCGAGCGACTGCGCCAACTGCGTCGTGGAATCGACGCCCGCGTCCACCGCGTCGTGCATGCGCCGCACGTTCCCTTCGATCTGCAGCGCGCTGGCCGCCGCCTGCTCGGCCAGGCGACGGATCTCGGTGGCCACCACCATGAAGCCGCGGCCCGCCTCGCCCGCCTTGCTCGCCTCGATCTCGGCGTTCAGGCTCAGCAGGTTGCTCCGGTCGGCCACCGCGGCCATCGCCTCCACCAGCGAGTCGACGGCCCGGGCGCGCTCCCGCATCGCCTCCAGCTGCGTCGCCAGCGCCTGGCCGGTCTGCCGAAGGCGCTCCACCTCGCCGGCGATGCCGCGGAGGTTCTCGATGCCCTCCGTTCCCGCCTGCACCACGATGTTGCCCGTCGCCCGCAGGTCCTCCGCGGCCTCGGCCAGCGAGCGGGCGGTGCTGGCGATCTGCCCGGCGCGCCCCGCCGCCTCCACCGCGTTGGCCGCCGCCATGCGCGCCCGATCGCGCTCATGGGCCGCCCGCTGACCGAGCGTGGCGCAGGTTTCGTTGGCGCAGACGCTCGCCTCCTGCACGCGGCCGATGAGGACGCGCAGCGTGGACTGGAGCGATGCGAAGCTCTCGGCGAGGGCCACCACCTCTCTTGCGCCCCGGGCGGAGGCGCTGGTGGTCAGATCTCCGCTGGCGATGCCTTCCGCCTGCAGGCGCAGGCGCTCCACCGGCCCCACGATCCGCTTCACCACGAAGGCCCCCGCGGCGAGCGAGAGGGCCAGCACCACCACCACCGCCACCGCGCTCGAGGCGGCCAGGTTCCACTCCAGCATCCGCACGCTGGAGAGCGGGATGTCCACGCCGGCCGTACCGATGATGCGCCCGTCCTGCGAGAGGATCGGCGCCAGGCCCGTGAGCATCTCGCCGTACTCGTCGCTCGCCACCGTGGCGATCGCTCCGCGCGGATCGATCGGATCCCCGCTCTTCCACGCCGCCGGCTGACTGACCGCGGCGCCGGGCGCGCTCTTCTCCGGGCCCGCCTCCGCGGCGTCCACGCCGTAGGCGAATCCCGAGGGCGAGCGCGGATCGCGCACCACCGTGTACACGAAGCGCACCTCGATGCCGCTGTCGCGCCAGATGGTTCGCAGCCGCCGGAGCTGTCGCTCGATGGATCGATACGCCTCCGAGTCCATGCGGCCGGTGACCCGCACCTCCTCGTGCGCCGCCGGGTCGATCGATGCCGCCGCGGTGGCGGCCAGCGATCGCACCTGCCCCTCCAGGGCGGCCACGAGCTGCGCCCGTGCACTGCGATACGAAGTGAACGCCACGCCCGCCGAGCAGGTGATCGCCACGATGGCCACGAGCAGGAGCACCTGCGTTCGGTGTCTCACGGTGGCGGCATGCTATCGGCGCTCCCGAAGGGGGCCCGGAGGGAGTTGCACCCTCACGCCCCGCAAGGGGCCGCGGCTTTTAAGGCCGCTGCGTCTGCTGTTCCGCCACGGGCCCGCAGGGAGCATCCTCTCCGCCGGCGCGGCATTCGTCACGCCGACACCGTCGGATCGTGCCAACCACCCCTCGGGAGCAGGAGATCCGAGGCCGACGCCGGTCCCCAGGTCCCCGGCGCGTAGTGCTGGATCGGCACGGCGCCGTCCAGGATCCCGTCCACGATGCGCCATCCCTCCTCCACGGCGTCCTGCCGGGCGAAGAGCGTGCCGTCGCCTTCGAGGGCGTCGCCGATGAGGCGCTCGTAGGGCGTCATCTCGTCGGGCTGTTGATCCACGGCCATCAATTCCATCGGCTCGCCGACCATCTGCTCGCCCATCGCCTTCACCTCGAGATTGATGCCGATCTCGATGCGCGGATTGAATCGGAGGCGCACGAAGTTGTGATGGGCCGCCGGGGCGCGCGGGAAGACCACCGCCGGCGGCCGGTGGAACTCCACGCGGACCTCGGTGGCGGTGACCGGCATGTGCTTGCCCGCACGCAGCCAGATGGGCACGCCGTCCCAGCGCCAGTTGTCGATCGCCAGCCGCATCGCCGCCCAGGTCTCCACGGTGGAATTCGGCGCCACGCCCGGCTCCGAGCGGTAGCCGTCGAACTGACCGCGCACGACATCGGCGGCGGTGAGCGTGCGGATCGATCGGAAGAGCTTCACCTGCTCGTCGCGCACGCGCTCCACCTCGGGCCAGAAGGGAGGTTCCATGCAGAGGAAGCCCACCACCTGCATGAGATGGTTCTCCATCACGTCGCGGATGCAGCCGACCTCCTCGTAGAAGCGTCCGCGTCCCTCCACGCCGAAGCTCTCGGCCATGGTGATCTGGATCTGGCTCACGAAGGTCCGGTTCCAGATCGGCTCCAGCATGGCGTTGGCGAAGCGCGTGAAGAGGATGTTCTGGCTCGCCTCCTTGCCGAGGTAGTGATCGATGCGGAAGACATGCCCCTCGTCGAAGACCTCGTGGAGCGTGGCGTTGAGCTCCTGCGCGCTCCGGAGATTCCGGCCGAAGGGCTTCTCCACCACCACCCGCGCGCCGTCCGTGCAGCCCGCGGCCTCGAGGGCGCGGGTCACGGATCCGAAGAGCGCCGGCGGGATGGCGAAGTAGTGGAGCGGTCGCTTCGCGTCGCCCAGCGCGGCGCGCAGGGCCTTGAAGGTGGCGGGATCGCCGTAGTCGCCGTCCACGTAGCGGAAGCTCTCGGCGAAGCGCGTGAACGCCTTCTCGTCCACGCCGCGCCCGAACTTGGTGATGCCGTCGCGGGCGCGGTCCAGCACCTGTTCGCGCGTCATGCCGCTCTTGGCGACGCCCACCACCGGGCTGGAGAGGACGCCGCGGCGCACGAGCGCCTGGAGGGTGTCGAAGAGCTTCTTGTGGGCCAGGTCGCCGGTGGCCCCGAAGAGGACGAGCGCGTCGGATGGTTCCTGCGGCATGGGTGCGGCGCCGTGGAGGCTCAGCCCTTCTTCTCGTGATGACCGCCGAACTCGAATCGCATGGCCGAGCAGAGCTTGTCCGCCAGCAGGGCCTCGCCGCGACTGGAGAAGCGCTCGTAGAGCGCCGCGGTGAGCGCATGCGCGGGAACTCCAAGGTCCACCGCGGCCTCGATCGTCCATCGTCCTTCGCCGGAGTCGCTCACGCGGCCGTCGAACTTGGAGAGCTTCGGATCCCCGGCGAGCGCCTGGGCGGTGAGGTCCAGCAGCCAGCTGGAGATGACGCTGCCGCGCCGCCACACTTCCGCCACATCGGCCAGGTCGATGTCGTAGAGGTAGGCCGACGGATCGCGCAGCGGCGTGGTCTCGGCGTCCTGGTCCCGCGACGTCCGTCCGGCGTTGGCGTGGGCCAGGATGTTCAGGCCCTCGGCGTAGGCGGCCATCAGCCCGTACTCGATGCCGTTGTGGACCATCTTCACGAAATGACCGGCGCCGTTGGGACCGCAGTGCAGGTAGCCCATCTCCGCCGTGCCCGCGCGCCCCTCGCGACCGGGCGTGGGGGGGATCGCGCCGCGGCCGGGGGCCAGCGCCTTGAAGATCGGGTCGAGCCGCTTCACCACCTCCGGCTCGCCGCCGATCATGAGGCAGTAGCCGCGCTCCAGGCCCCAGACCCCGCCGGAGGTGCCGCAGTCCACGTAGTGGATCCCGCGCCCGGCGAGCTCCTTCGCCCGGCGCAGGTCGTCGCGGTAGTAGCTGTTGCCGCCGTCGATCAGGGCGTCGTCGCGGGCGAGGAGCGGCGCGATCTTCGCGATCGTGGAATCCACGAAGGCGGCGGGGATCATGAGCCAGGTGTGACGCGGCGGCCGCAGCCGCTGGACGAACTCCTCCAGGGAGGTGGCGCCGACGGCGCCGCGCTGGGCCACGGCCTTGACGCTCTCCGGGGAGACGTCCCAGACCACGCATTCGTGCCCGGCGCGGATCAGGCGCTCCACCATGTTCGCGCCCATGCGCCCCAATCCGATCATGCCGA
>CAZSVT010000041.1:15322-16464 GCA_964610365.1 uncultured Isosphaeraceae bacterium | reverse complement strand
CCAGACCGGGTGGACCGCCCTGGTGGCCAACCTCTTCGGCACCCCTCCTTCGATGGACTGAGGGGGATTCCGGGGGAACCGGGCCTCCGGACCTTCAACCGATCGGGCCGGGCCGTGGTATCAAGCCGACCATGAGTCCCCTCCATGCGGCGATCCTCGCCGCCTTCGGCGCCGTCTCGTTCGCCACCGCGTCCCCCGCCGCACCGGGGCAGGAGCCGGCCAGCATCCCGGATGCACGCCTGCTGCGCTATCCGGATGTGGGCAAGGACTCCATCGTCTTCCTCTTCGCCAACGACCTCTGGGTGGTCCCGCGCAGCGGCGGCATGGCGCGACCGCTCACCTCGGGCACCGGCGCCGAGCTCTTCCCGCGCTTCTCCCCCGACTCGAGCGAGATCGCCTTCATCGGTTCCTACGAAGGCGGCCGGGATCTGTACACGCTCGCCGCCGGCGGCGGCATTCCGCGCCGCGTGACGCACCATCCCACCGGCGAGGCGCTCTGCGACTGGACGCCGGACGGACTGGAACTGGTCTTCTCGAGCCCCGACCTGGGCGGACTCACGCGCGCCTCCAAGCTGCTGCGCGTGCCCGCCGCGGGCGGACTTCCCGCGACGCTCCCGGTCCCCTACGGCACCAACGCCGCGCTGAGCCGCGACGGACACTGGCTCGCCTACACGCCGCACTCCATCGACGGCCGCACCTGGAAGCGCTATCGCGGCGGCATGGCCACCGACATCTGGCTCTACAACCTGGAGAGCGGGGAGAGCCGCCGCGTCACGGAGTGGGAGGGCCTCGACAGCATCCCCATGTGGCACGGGAACGACCTCTACTACCTGAGCGACGAAGGGCCTTCGCATCGCCTCAACATCTGGCGCTACGACATCGAGCGCGGATCGCGCGAGCCGATCACCACCTTCTCCGACTTCGACGTGAAGTGGCCGGCCATCGGGCCCGACGACGGCGGACCCGGCGAGATCGTCTTCCAGCTCGGGCCGAAGCTCATGCTGCTCGACCTGGCCACGCGCAAGACCACCGAGGTTCCCGTGCAGGTGCCCGGCAATCGCCCGAGGCTCGCCCCGAAGAACGAGGACCTTTCGCGGCGCATCGGCACCTGGAGCATCTCCCCCACCGGCAAGCGCGTGGTG
>CAZSVT010000041.1:8801-15312 GCA_964610365.1 uncultured Isosphaeraceae bacterium | reverse complement strand
GCATGGCAGGCGACAGGAGGCCCGCGTCCTGCTTGCCGGCAAGCGCGTGGTGGTGGAGGCGCGCGGCGACCTCTGGACCCTTCCCGCCGAGAACGGCACGCCGCGGGCGCTGACGCGCAGCAACGGCATCGCGGAACGCAATCCCATCTGGAGCCCGGACGGGAAGTGGATCGCCTTCTTCGACGACTCGACCGGCGAGTACGAGCTCATGGTCATGGCCGCCGACGGAAGCGGCGAGAAGCGCCAGCTCACCAGCGATCGGGGTCCCTTCAAGGTCGGCCTCTGGTGGAGCCCCGACTCCAAGTTCATCGCCTACAACGACCGGACGGGCACGATGCGCCTGGTCACGGTGGAGACGGGCGCCCAGGTGCTGGTGGACAAGGAGCCGCGCAACGGCGCACCCTGGCCGGAGTTCAGCGCCGACAGCCGATGGATCACCTACTCGCGGAGCGACGACGACAACGACAACAGCTCGATCTGGGTCTACGAGATCGCCACCGGCGAGAAGCACCGGCTGACCAGCGGCATCTTCAACGACGAAGGCCCCGTCTTCAGCCGCAACGGCGACTGGATCTTCTTCAACAGCAACCGCAACTTCCAGCCGGTCTACGGCGACTTCGACGACTCCTGGATCTACACCAGCTCCAACGCCCTCATGGCCATGCCGCTTCGCGCGGATGTGAAGGATCCGTGGCTCCCCGAGAGCGACGAGGAGAAGCCCAAGGAGGAGAAGAAGGACGCGGAGAAGAAGCCCGACGGCGAGAAGAAGGAGGACGACGACAAGAAGCCCGACGAGGAGAAGAAGCCCGACGGGGACTCCAAGCCCGAAGACGCCAAGAAGCCCGACGGCGACAAGAAGCCGGACGACGAGAAGAAGCCGGACGACGAGAAGAAGCCCGACGACGAGAAGAAGGAGAACGGCGGCAAGGACGGCGACGCGGGCGCCCGGCGCCACGGCCCCAAGGGCGAGAAGGGCGCCGGCAAGGACGCTCCCAAGGCGGTGACCATCGACTTCGACGGCATCGAGCGACGGATCATCGAACTCCCGGTGAAGCCCGGTCGCTTCGGCTCGCTCGGCGTCAACGATCAGAACCAGCTCCTCTACGTGCGCTTCGGCGACGCGGCCGGCCGGCGCGGACGAGGCCCCGGCGACGGCGACGATGCCGGCACCGGCATCAAGCTGCTCGACCTCACCGACAAGAAGAAGGAGGAGAAGTCCGTCGGTCCCGGACGCTCGTTCGAGGTCAGCGCCGACGGCAAGAAGCTGCTCGTGGCGGGCATGGCCGGTGGCGCCAACATCCTCGACGCCCGGCCGGGGGCGAAGTCGCAGGCGGTGGTGACCTCGCCGATGCTCACGCTCGTCGACCCGCGCGTGGAGTGGCGGCAGATCGTCCACGACTGCTATCGCATCATGCGCGACTACTTCTACGACCCGGGCCTCCACCAGGTGGACTGGACCCGGGAGCGCGATCGGGCGCTGGCGCTGGTGGAGTTCGCCAACAGCCGCGAGGACCTGAACTTCATCCTGGCGGAGATGATCTCCGAGCTCAATGTCGGCCACGCCTACCTGCAGGGCACGGGCGACATCGAGTCGCCTCCCGGCGGCCCCGGCGTGGGCATGCTCGGCGCCGACTTCGAACTGGTGGAGAAGGATGGCGCGAAGGCCTATCGCATCAAGCGGATCATCCGCGGCGCCCCGTGGGACGCGGATGCCCGCAACCCGCTGGAGGCGGCCGGCGTGGGCGTGAAGGAGGGCGAGTTCATCCTGGCCGTCAACGGCGCACCGCTGGACCCGTCACGCGACCCGTGGTCGGCGTTCCTCGGCCTGGCGGGCAAGCCCACCTCGCTGCGGGTGGGACCGAATCCCGTGGACGACGACGCCGCGCGCACGGTGGTGGTGACGCCGCTGGGCGGCGAGACGGAACTCCGCTTCCGTGACTGGATCGAGCGCAACCGCGCCTTCGTGGCGGAGCGTTCGAACGGGCAGATCGGCTACATCTACGTCCCCAACACCGGCGTCGACGGACAGACGGAGCTCTACCGGCAGTTCCAGGGCGCGCGGAAGTTCCCGGGACTGATCGTCGACGAGCGCTGGAACGGCGGCGGACAGATCCCGAACCGCTTCATCGAGCTGCTGGATCGCCCGCTCACGAACTACTGGGCCATCCGTGATCAGCGCGACTGGGAGCAACCGCGGTACGCGCATCACGGTCCGAAGGCGATGCTCATCAACGGGCTTGCGGGTTCCGGCGGCGACATGTTCCCGTGGCTCTTCCGTCACCACGAGCTCGGGCCGCTCATCGGCACGCGCACCTGGGGCGGACTGGTCGGCATCAGCGGGAATCCGCGCTTCGTCGACGGCGGCAGCATCAGCGTGCCTCGCTTCGCCTTCTACAAGAAGGACGGGACCTGGGGCATCGAGGGTCACGGCGTCGATCCCGACATCGAGGTCGTGGACGATCCGGGAGTCATGGCCGGAGGCCTCGATTCCGGCGGAAGGGATCCACAGCTGGAGCGCGCCGTGCAAGTTATTTTGGACGAACTGCAGAAAAACCCGCCTCGCGACCCGCCGCGGCCTCAAGGTCCCGACCGTCGAGGAATGGGACTGCCCGAACAGGATCGATGAGTCGCCGCTCACGCCGGCGGCACAAGTGGCCAAAACCGTGCTTTTCCCCCTTCACCCCCCTTGCGAAACGGTCGAGGATTTGAGGAGATGTTCGGGACCTCGTTCGGACTGATCCCGGCTCGGGCGGCACCCGGGTCCGATCAGAGGCGCGCCGGTGCGTGACCGGCGCACGCAGCGAAGTACTCCGGGTGGGGAGGTGGAATTTGACAATTCGTCGTGTGGTGTCGTGGGCGGGTCTTGTTGCGCCTGCAGTGGCTGCCAGCGTTGCCGGCGCGCAGGTCTCCACGCTGAATCCTTCAGCGAAGGTGACCGTGACCATCGACGGCAACGAGCCGATGGCGCTCGTGATCCCAGGTTTGCTCCTTCCCGACGGCCGGTTCAAGTTCACCCAGGAGATCGTTGACGGGTCCGGCATGGTGATTCTCGTGAATCACACGGTGGACTCGGTCAGCAATCCCCAGGTGAGCTTCACGGGCCAAGTCAAGTACACGAACACGAGCACGACCGAGCACTCGGTCAACACCAAGCTCGTGTTCCAGGCCTGCCCGGTCATTCCGGGTGGAACGCTCTTCGGCGGAGCGGTGTCGTTCCTGGTCCAGACCAACGCCGATGGCGGCGGAGTGACCTGCGCTCCCGGCAGCTTGGCCGCGTGGCAGGCACTGATCAACGAAGAGGTCAGTCACAATCTCTTCTTCTGCCCGTTCCAGATGACCAAGACCGGATCCGGCAGTCTCCAGACCTCCACCAACTTCGGAACACCGGTTCCGAGCAAGGTCGGTCCGGATCTCGCCGAGTCGATCGGCATGCATCACAACATCAGCGTCACCGGCGGCGAAGCCGTGACGCTCACCAGCGCCATGGTCGTGAAGAGCCTTGGTTCGCCGAGCACCTGCCCCGGCGACCTGGACTACGACGGCCTCGTCAACGGCGCCGACATCGGCCTCATCCTGGCCAACTGGGGCGAGGTCGGCTGGTGCGTCGAAGGTGACCTCGATCATGACGGCGTCATCGGCGGCGGTGACATCGGGTCGCTGCTCGGCATGTGGGGTCCCTGCGGCGGTTGATCCTCCGCATGGACCGCGGCCCGGCGCCCGGTCGCCATCGTTCGGAATCCACCACGGCCTCATCGCCTCGCGGCGGTGAGGCCGTGTTGCTGCGCGGTCGATGATCGCTATACTTCGCGTCCCGTTGCGGGTGTAACTCAGTGGTAGAGTGCCACCTTGCCAAGGTGGATGTCGAGGGTTCAAGTCCCTTCACCCGCTTCGATCGAGGCCCGGACCCCGCGTCCGGGCCTCGTTCATTGATGGGCCGTCCGGCGCCGCTCCCGTATCCTGACGCCTCCGCGGCCGTGTCGTCGCGGAAGCGATCGATCGATGGCCCGACTCTCGGAGCATGAAGGCAAGGCGGTGCTGGCTCGCCATGGCGTGGCGATCCCCCGTGGCCGCGCCGCCGCAAGCGAGGCGGAGGCCGCGGACGCCGCCCGCGCCATCGGAGGCCCGGTGGTGGTGAAGATCCAGGCGTGGACCACGGGGCGGGCGGCCATCGGCGGCGTCGCCTTCGCGTCGACGCCCCAGGAGGCCGGATCCCACGCGGCGCGCATGCTCGCCATGCGCGTGGGGCAGTTCCCGGTGACCCAGGTGCTGGTCGAGGAGCGCCTCGAGATCGCGCGCGAACTCTTCGTCTCCTTCGCCATCGACGACCGTCGGCGAGCGCCGGTGATCCTCCTCTCGGCCGCCGGCGGCAGCGGCGTGGAGGAACGGGCCGCGTCCACCATCCGCCTGCCCTGCGACGCGGTGGACGGCGCGGACCGCGCCGAGGTGGAGCGCGCCATCGGATCGATCCTGGGGGAGGCCCCGAAGGCGCTCGGCCCCGTCCGCGACGCGATCCTTTCGATCGCCGCCGCCGCCAGGGCCATCGAGGCCCGCTCGCTGGAAGTGAACCCGCTGGTCATCACGCGCGACGGCCGCGTCATGGCCGCCGACTGCCGCATCACCGTGGATGACTATGCCGTGGTGCGCCATCCGGAACTGGGCATCGAGATCGCCCGGGAGTTCGATCATCCGCCGACACCGCTGGAGCGCCTCGCCTATGCGGCGGAGCAGGCCGACCATCGCGGGACCTTCTATTTCGCGCAGCTCGCCACCGAGGCGCCGGCGGGTTCGCGCGGCCTGGTGGGATTCCACGGATCCGGCGGCGGCGGTTCGATGATGGCCATGGACGCGCTGGTGGCCGAGGGATTCACCCCCGCGAACTTCACCGACACCTCCGGCAATCCGTCCGCGGCGAAGGTCTACCGGGCGGCGCGCTGCATCCTGTCCCAGCCCGGACTCGTGGGGTACTTCGGCTCCGGCTCCGGCGTGGCCAGCCAGGAACAGTACTGGTCGGCGTACGGAGTGGCGAAGGCCTTCTGCGAACTGGAGCTGTCGATCCCCGCGGTCATCCGACTCGGTGGCAACACCGAGGATCGGGCCGTGGAGGTGCTGCACTCCTGCTGCCGAACGCTGGGCGTGCCGGTGGAGGGCTATCGCAAGGGCGATCCTCCCGCGTTCATCGCGAAGCGGTTCGCGGAGCTGGTGGCGGCGGCAGGCGGGCGCAGCTGGACTCCGCGCGAGCCCCGTCAGCCCGAGTTCGTGGGGAGATCGAAGGGCGCCGGGGATCGCGCCTTCCCGCTGCGGGGCGGTCGCGTGTGGATCGACGCCGCGGCCTGGGAGGCGTCGAAGGCCCTGGTGACGGCGAACGCTTCCGGACTGCTCCGCGACGAGGGCGGCCGACCGGCGCTGACCGTCTCCGAGGAGGAATTCGCCGGCAAGGACAGCGAGATGATCGCCTGCGAAATGGAGTGCCGGCGCGCCGGACGCCCCGTGCTCTTCGTGGAGCTCGACCTGCCGGCGCCCGCGGCGCACGGATCCGCCGATGCCGCTCGATCGGCACCGACCGCGGGTGCCGCGAGCGGAACGGGCTCGGCGCCGCGACCCGCGGGGAGCGTGCGCTGATGGCCATCCTCGTGGACGAGACGAAGCGCGTGATCGTGCAGGGCATCACCGGCCGCGAGGGGATGGCCCGGACGCGCCTCATGCTCGACTACGGGACGCGGGTGGTGGGCGGCGTCACGCCCGGCCGCGCGGGCGCGGTGGTGCACGGCGTACCGGTCTTCGATCGGGTCCCCGCTGCGGTGGCCTCCGTTGGAGGCGCCGACATCTCGGTCATCTTCGCGCCGGCACAGGCCGTGAAGGGCGCCGCGATCGAGGCGTTCGAGGCGGGCGTGAAGCTGGCCATCCTGGTGGCCGATCGCGTCCCCGTGTGGGATGCCATGGAAATCGCCCGCGCCGCGCGCCTCCACGGCGCCGAGTTCGTCGGACCCAACACGCTCGGCGTGATCAGTCCCGGCCGGGCCGTGGTGGGCATGATCGGCGGGCGCGCCGAGAGCGCTCGGGCCTGGTTCAAGCCCGGACGACCGGGCGGCGTGGGCGTGGTCTCGCGCTCCGGAGGCATGGCGAGCAGCACGGGCTACTACCTGGGCCAGGCGGGCGTGCGCCTCAGCACCATCGTGCACATCGGCGGCGACGCGGTGCTGGGGATGCGCATTCCGGATGTGGCCCTGCGCTTCGAATCCGACCCCGCAACGGAGGCGATCGTGGTCTTCGGGGAGATCGGCTCGTCGCAGGAGGAGGAGCTGGCCGAGCTCTTGCGCGAGCGCCGCGTGACCAAGCCCGTCTTCGCCTACATCGGGGGCAAGGCGGCGCGGGAGGGCACGCGATTCAGCCACGCCGGCGCCATCATCGAGGGCGGGCGCGGCACGCACGCCGGGAAAGTGACGGCGCTGCGGGAGGCCGGCGCGGTGGTGGTGGACTCCTTCGGTGACCTCCCGGCGGCGGTGGTGGAAGA
>CAZSVT010000041.1:0-8791 GCA_964610365.1 uncultured Isosphaeraceae bacterium | reverse complement strand
CAGCCTCATGAGCGACCAGGAGAAGAACGCCCTGTGGACGAGCGCGATCACCGAGATCCGCCCCAACCGCGTCTCCGTGCGCGGCTACGACATCGCGGAGCTGATGGGCCGCGTGAGCGTCGGCGCCGCGGTGCACCTCATCCTGCGCGGCGACCTGCCCGACGAAGCCACGGCGCGACTGATGGACGCGATCCTCGTCTCCAGCATCGACCACGGCTGCACGCCGCCCAGCACGCTCGCGGCGAGGACGGTGGCCAGCACCGGCGCGTCGCTCTCGGCGAGCGTGGCCGCCGGCATCGCCTCCATCAACCGCCATCACGGCGGCGCCATCGAGGACGCCGGACGCCTCTTCGCCTCCCTGCGCGACCGCGCGGCGCGGGACCGGGTCACCCTGGACGCCGCGGCCGACGCGCTGGTGGGCGAGATCAAGTCGAGCGGCGAGCGCCTGCCCGGATTCGGCCACCGCATCCACGCGAAGGATCCGCGCACCAAACGGCTCTTCGAACTGGCGGACGAGGCTGGACTGCGCGGCGATCGCGCACCGCACATCGCCGCGGCGCGGGCCGTGGAGCAGGCCTTCGGACGACTCGGCCGCCCCCTGCCCATCAATGTGGATGGCGCGCTCGCGGCGATCCTGGTGGACCTCGGATTCGATCCCCGCGTCTTCAACGGTCTCTTCATGATCGCCCGCGTGCCGGGGCTGGTGGCGCATGTCACCGAGGAGCAGACGCGCGAGCGCCCCATGCGCCGGATCCACCCGGAACTGCACGCCTACGACGGACCTCCCGACCGCACCCTGCGCTGACGGCGCCGACGCCGAGCGCCCGGACTCCACGCCATGACCACCGCCCACGCCGGCTCCGCCACCCGCCCGCGAACGCTCGAGGACATCGCCGCCCTCTTCCCCGATCTCATGCAGATTCGCGACGCGGGACTGCGGCAGCGCGTGGCCGCCGTGTGGGACGAGGCGCTGCGGGCCGGCTGCGGCGGACGCGGCTGGACCGAGGAGGAGATCCGCGCCATTCCCTTCACGCTGCTTGCCGGGAAGATCGACCTGCGCTTCGTGGAGCACCTCAACTCCTGCTGCAAGCAGTGCATCGCCATCGCGGGCGTCCTCCGCGAGGTCTTCGGAGATCGAGTGCCGGTGAACCTGGATCACCTGATCGCCGGTTCGCTGCTCGCGGACGTGGGCAAGATGCTCGAGTTCGACAAGGACGCCTCCGGCCGCGTGGTGAAGGGCCGCTTCGGCGACATGCTGCGCCACCCGTTCAGCGGCGTCGCCCTCTGCTACAAGCACGGAATCCCGGCCGAAGTGATGCACATCGTGGCCACGCACAGCCACGAGGGCGACAAGACGGAGCGGACCATCGAGAGCTGGATCTTCCACCACGCCGACTTCATCGACTTCGACATCGCGAAGGTGCTGGGCAAGGCGGCGAAGTGACGGCCGCGTCTCCGGCCGGCGCCTCGCCGGTGCGGAACATGGCCAGCGCGGCGCCGCCGAGGAGCAGGCCGCCCGCCACATCGGCGAGGTGATGCCGGTGGGTAAGCAGGGTGGAGAGCACGATCAGCGCGAACCAGGCCATCGCGACCAGGCGCGCGGGGCCGCGCGTCCAGCCCGCCGCATGCGCCGCCAGCACCACCGCCAGCGCCACATGGAGCGACGGGAAGAGATTGTGCGGCGGGTCGACCATGTCCACGATCCCCAGGCCGAACTCGATCCAGGTGGTGGCGGTGCGCCGGGGGAAGGAGAGCTCCATCGGCGCCATCACGAAGACGATCGCCGCCACGAGGATGGTGAAGGTCAGCCGACGGACCAGCGTGCGCCGTTCGCCGTCGGTGCGGCAGAGGAACGGCGCCGCGGCGAAGATCGGGCCGAGCGACAGGTACGGCAGCAGGAGCCACGGCAGGTACGGAAGGGATCGCTCCCAATCCATGCCCACGCAGCCGAAGCGGCCCTGGCTCGTGGCGCACCAGTTGCTTCCGCCGTAGACGACCAGGAAGAGCAGGCTCAGTCCCATCGAGGCCCGCAGCGCCGAGCGCATCGTGTCGCCGGCCGTGCGGGTGGAGCCGGCGGCACCGGGATCGTCGATGCGCGCCCACCCCGTGGGAAGGATGCTCATGCTTGGAGGTGTACCGGGCGGCGGGCGAACCTGCGCGCCGCATGCGGCACCGCGGGTAGAGTGCGCAGCGACGCGGCGTCGCGACCAGCGCCTCGGCGGCCTCCGGCGCGTCCGGATCGGCCGGAGCCGCGCGCGATCCACCCGCCGCCCGTGGAGATCCGATGCCACTGACCCTCGTCGAGAAGATCGCCGCGTCGCATGCCGTGGGTCTGCCGCCGGGCGCGGTGGTGCGCAGCGGGGACTTCATCACCATCCGGCCGCGCCATGTGATGACGCACGACAACACCGGCGCCGTCATCCCCAAGTTCAGGCAGATCGGGGCCACCAGGATCGCCGACCCGCACCAGCCGGTCTTCGCCATCGATCACGACATCCAGAACGTGACGCCGGAGAATCTCGGCAAGTACGCGAAGATCGAGCAGTTCGCCCGCGAACAGGGCGTGGACTTCTTCCCGGCGGGGACCGGCATCGCCCACCAGATCATGGTGGAGCAGGGCTATGTGCGGCCGGGCGCGATGGTCGTCGGCAGCGACTCGCACTCGAATCTCTACGGAGCGCTCGCGGCGCTGGGCACGCCCGTGGTGCGCACGGATGCCGCGAGTCTCTGGGCCACGGGCGTCACCTGGTGGCAGGTTCCTCCGGTGGCGCGGCTGATCCTGCGGGGCCGGCTGCGGCCCGGGGTGGTGGGCAAGGATGTGATCGTGGCGCTCTGCGGGGCGTTCAACCACGACGAGGTGCTGAACCACGCGGTGGAGTTCATCGACGCCGACGGCGGGATCGCGGCGATGAGCGTCGACCAGCGCATGAGCATCGCCAACATGACGACGGAGTGGGGTGCCCTGGCCGGGCTCTTCCCCTTCGACGAGACGCTGCGCGACTGGCTGCTCGCGCGAGCGGAGTACTTCGAGCGATCGCGCGGCGCGGGCGCCGCGGCGAGCTCGGGCGCCGGCGGCCCGCGGCCCGGAACGATCCGCGACGGTTCCCGGGGTGGCTACACGAGGGCGGAGGTCGAGTCGTGGTGGGCGAAGCGCGCGGAGCTCGGTGCCGACGCCGGCGCGGCCTACGCGGTCGAACTCGAACTCGACCTAGCGACCGTGGTGCCCCATGTCTCGGGGCCGAACGATGTGAAGACGATGTCGAGCCTGCCCGCGATCGAGTCGAAGCGCGTGGCCATCAACAAGGCGTGGCTCATGAGCTGCGTGAACGCCCGCAGCGAGGATCTTTCGGAAGCGGCGCGCGTGATGAAGGGCAGGAAGGTGGCGCCCGGCGTGGAGTTCTATCTCGCGGCCGCGAGCGCGGAGGTGCAGCGGAAGGCGGTGGAGAACGGCGACTGGAAGACCCTCGTGGATGCGGGGGCGATCGAGCTTCCTCCCGGTTGCGGCACCTGCATCGGGCTGGGTCGCGGCACCATCCAGGCGGGCGAGGTGGGCATCTCCGCGACGAACCGCAACTTCGAGGGCCGCATGGGCGATCGCAAGGGGCTCGTCTATCTCGGCTCCCCCGCCGTCGTCGCGGCGAGCGCGGTGAACGGGTTCATCTCGTCGCCCACGAGATTCTCCGACGAGAAGCCGCGCATCTCGGTGAAGCGCGCCGCGGCGGCCGCCCGCCCCGGCGGCGCCGAGGTCATCGAGGGCTTCCCGCCGCTCGTCAAGGCCCGCGTGCTGTTCATGGACCGCGACAACATGAACACCGACGGCATCTATGCCGGCAAGCACACCTACAACGACGCGATGACCCCCGAGGAGATGTCGAAGGTCCTCTTCGAGAACTACGACCCGAACTTCTACTCGGTGGCCCGCAGGGGCGATGTGATCGTGGGCGGCTTGAACTTCGGCACCGGCTCCAGCCGCGAACAGGCGGCCACGGCACTCAAGCACTTCGGAATTCCGTGCGTGATTGCGGCGAGCTTCAGCGAGACCTACAAGCGCAACGCGTTCAACAACGGCTTCGTCGTCTTCGAGTGCCCCGAGTTCGTCGCGCATCTGCGCGCCACGCTGAGCGCGAAGGCGGCGGCCGGCTCGAGCGGCACGGCCGGAGCCGGTGGCGGCGCGGCGAAGCCCGCCACGCAGATCGGTCCTGATGCGGAGATCGACTATCGCCGCTCGGAGATCCGCGCCGCGGGACGCACCTTCCCGTTCGCCGCGCTCTCCCCCGTTGCGCAGGAGCTCGTCGTCGCCGGCGGCGCCGAAGCGGTCGTCTCGCGCCGGCTCGCGAAGCCGTCGTGAACAGCTGTCACCTTCGCCCCTCGGGTGGTCATCGACGTTCGGCAGTTCGCTCGCGCTCGGCACTCGAGACGGCGACCAGCTGCGCACCCATCCACCGCGCGGCGCCATCTTCGAGAGCTGGGTCGGTTCGGAACTCCCGAAGCACCGGAGGATCGTCGGCGAGCGCGGCCGACTCCTCCACGATCGCGGGCGGCGCCACCATCGTTCCATGGCGAATGCTGCACGAACAGCGGTGAACGTGGGCCGGTAGGCTCCCCGCTCTATGGCCAAGTACTCGATCGCGTGGATGCCCGGAGACGGGATCGGCAAGGATGTGATGGACGGCGCCCGCATCGTGCTCGATGCGATGAAGCTCGACGCCGAGTACATCCCCTGCGACATCGGCTGGGAGTTCTGGTGCAACGAAGGCAACGCCCTGCCTGATCGCACCATCAAGGCGCTCCAGGGAACCACCTGCGCTCTCTTCGGCGCGATCACGAGCAAACCGCAGGACGACGCGAAGCTGGAACTCGCGCCCGCGCTCAAGGACAAGGGGCTCGTCTACTTCTCGCCGATCGTCAAGCTCCGGCAGATGTTCAACCTCCACACGAACATGCGCCCGTGCAAGAGCTACCCGGGCAACCCGCTCAACTACCGCGGCACGGCGCTCGCGAATCCGAGCGGCGCCGAGGTGATGATCGACCAGGTCGTCTTCCGCGAGAACACGGAAGGCATGTACGGCGGCATCGAGTTCCACCCGATCCCCGAGGCGGTCTACACCGCGCTCTGCGCCAACCCGAAGATGAAGCCGTGGAAGGAGAAGGGTCTCGAGAATCTCGCACTCTCCACGCGCATCGTCAGCGTCCAGGGCTGCACCAACATCTGCCGGCAGGCCTTCGAGTTCGCGAAAAAGACCGGCCGCAAGCGCGTCACGCTGGTGGAGAAGCCCAACGTGCTGCGCGAGACGGGCGGCATGATGACGCGGATCTTCCGGGCCATGAGCGCCGAGTACCCGGGCATCTGGGCCGACGAGGCGAACATCGACGCCATCTGCATGTGGATGTTCAAGAACCCGCAGGACTACTCGGTGCTCGTCGCGGAAAACATGTTCGGCGACATCGTGAGCGACCTCTGCGCGGGTCTCGTCGGCGGCCTCGGCTTCGCGCCGAGCGCCAATCTCGGCGACACGTACGGCGTCTTCGAGCCGACGCACGGCAGCGCCCCGAAGTACGCGGGCCAGTACAAGGTCAACCCGATCGCCATGCTCCTCACCGCCAAGATGATGCTCGACTGGCTGAAGGAGGACGCCCGGGCGAAGGCGCTGGAAGGCGCGATCGCCCGCGTCATCAAGGAGGGGAAGGTCCGCACCTACGACATGGGCGGCAAGGCCTCCACGCTCGATGTGGCGAAGGAGATCGCCAAGTACGCCGCGGCATGAGCGACCTGCTTCGATCGAGTCTTCGCATCACCTGGGTTCGCAACGGCGCGTACCTCGGCCGGCTGGTCGCCGATCTCGGGGCCGACGGTGCGCGGTGGGTGGCGCAGCCGGTCACGGGTCGCACGATCAATCACGCCTCCTGGATCGTCTGCCACCTGACGCTCTATCGGCGCGTGATCCTCGATCTCGTGCGCGGCACGCCGTTCGATGATCCGCTCGATGCGCCGTTCGGTCGCGGATCGAGGGTCTCGCCCGATCCCGCGGCGCACCCCGCGCCGAGCGAGATGCTCGCCGAGATCGATCGACTCGGCGCCGAGGTGCTCGCCGCGCTCGACCAGGCGCCGCCGGATCGATTCGAAGCGCCCAATCCCCTCCCGCGCTGGCGCGAGCTGCATCCGCGCGTGGGCGAGCAGCTCGTCACGCTCATGGTGAAGCATGAGTCGTTCCATCTCGGGCAGTTGTCCGCGTGGCGGCGGGCGATGGGATTGCCGAGCGTGGCGATGTGAACGCGCGGGCCGGTACGATGGCCGCGCCATGGCCACCGCAACCCCCGCCGCGTCCGCCCCGCCGAAGAAGCACCTGTCGAACCTGCTCGCCGAGTGGGCCACCTCGCTCACCTACGAGAAGCTCTCGCCGGAGGCGATTCGCGCCGCCAAGCTCTTCTGGTTCGACTCGATCGGCTGCGCGCTGGGCGGCAGCGCCCAGGAGGATGCGCACATCCTCCTCGCGCATCATCGTGAGATGACCGGCGGCGGCGCCAGCGGCGCGCATGGCGCGTCGAGCGGCGGCGCCGGCGGCGCGCATGGCGCCGGCGGCGGCTCGGGCCCCTGCACCTGCTTCGTCTCCGGATTCCGGACCAATCCCGTCGACGCCGCCTTCATCAACTCGCACATGGTGCGGGCGATGGACTACAACGACATCTACTGGAAGGCGGACCCCTGCCATCCGTCGGACATCATCTGCGGGCCGCTCGCCCTCTGCGAGTTCCTCGGCAAGTCCGGGCGCGACCTCATCCTGGCCACGGTGATCGCGTACGAGATCGAGCAGCGCCTCTGCGAATTCGGCATTCCCGGCGTCCGCGAGTACGGCTGGCACCACGCCACGCTCACCGCGTTCGCGGCACCGATCGCGGCGGCGCGCGTCCTGGGTCTCACCGTCGACCAGATGGTGCAGGCCATCGGCATCTCCGCCAGCCGCACCTTCACGCCGGGTGCCGTCACCGCCGGGAAGCTCACCAACATGAAGAACACGGTGGATCCGTGGGCCACGCGCATGGGCGTCGAAAGCGCGCTCCTCGCCAGGCGCGGCTACTCCGGCCCGGAGCACATCTTCGACGGCAAGGAGGGCCTCTTCGCGGTCTTCGGCCACGTGCACTACAAGGGCTCGCCCGCGCGCTTCGACGCGGCGATGCTCCTGGACAAGCTCCCGAGCGGCCCGAAGGACCGCTACCGAATCCTCGACTGCGGCATGAAGAGCTTCCCCATCGAGGCGCTCAGCCACGCGCCGCTCACCGCGATGATGAAGTGCGTCAAGGAGAACGGCATCAAGGCCGCCGAGGTGGCCGAGATCAAGGTGGAAGTCATCGCCCGCGCGGCGGACATCCTCGGCGATCCGCACAAGTACCGGCCGAACTCGAAGGAGACGGCCGATCACTCGCTGCCCTACTGCATGGCGGTGGGCCTCGTGGACGGCATGGTCACGCCGCTCCAGTTCAAGGAGTCGCGCGTCCTCGACACGAGCCTGATTCCCGTCATGGACATGGTGAAGGTGGTGGCGAACGAGGAGTTCGAGGCCCTCTTCCCCAAGTTCCAGCCGAGCCGCGTCACCATCACCACGAAGTCGGGCCGGAGCGCATCGGTGCGCGTGGATGTTCCCAAGGGCGATCCACGGGACCCGATGACGGAGGAGGAGATCGGCGTGAAGTTCCACGCCCTGGGCGACGAGGTCATCGGGCGCCCCGCGTGCGACGCGCTTGCGAAGTCGATCCTCTCCCTGGAGACGCTCCCGAGCGTGAAGGCGCTCCTCGAGCAGTCGCTCAAGCATTGAGCCGCTGCGGCACAGGTCGCGGTGCTGCTATCGGAGCTGGGTCCACTCGCCCAGCAGCGTGCCGAGGTCGTCGCCGTCGACGATGCCGTCGCCGTTGAAGTCGCAGCGCGGGTCGAAGTCGGGCACGCCCCAGGAGGAGAGCAGCACGCCCAGGTCGTCGCCGTTGACCGCGCAATCGCCGTTCAGGTCGGCCGGAGACGCGACCGTTGGCGTGGCAAGCCGGGGGCCGCCGGAGCCAAGGATCTGCCCCTCCGCATTGATGGCAACGGGGACGCCCACGCTCGGGTTTCCGGGCAGCACCAGGTCGCTCAGCTTGTGGACCTCCCCCGCAACCCAGATCACGCGCACCACTTCGTTGCCTCCTCCAGGAAGCGGCCGTGAGTTGCTTCCGATCATCACGCCCGCATCATTGATCCCGACGCAGCCGCCTTCAACGAATTCGGGCAGCAGCGGAAGCGCCTCGGCCTCGGAGCCGGTCCACCTCGTCGGAGTCGAGAGGTAGCCCGATCCCGTGAAGGTGCGAGAGATCCCGACGACCACGCCCGACGAGTTGACAGCGCGTGCTTCCGCGGCGTTGTGAGTCCCGTATGGCGGGAGGATCTCCATGCGGCCATCGTGCCAGCGAAACGCCTTGCCACTCACCATGGTGCCGAAGTACCCCGCCACGATCCCCGTCTCCGAGATGGCGATGGCATAGCCGTTGCCAAGCCCGGGGCTGGGAATCGAGGTCAACACTCCCTCCTTGAACACATACGGCAGTCCTCCACTGAATCCGACCACCACGCCGGCGTCGTTGATGTCCATGGCGTTGCTGCTGACTGTGCCGGCGACTGCGGGAATGAGCTGCACCGCCCCATCAGGCCACCAGATCACTCCGACCCGGTACTGGCTGCTGGAGCCGACGGACATGTATCCCACGACGACGCCGGCGTTGTTGACCGCCGCGGCCTTCGCGCCATCCTCGCTCGCGCCATCCGGGA
>CAZSVT010000040.1:0-16473 GCA_964610365.1 uncultured Isosphaeraceae bacterium | reverse complement strand
GGCCGCGGAGGCACCGTGACGGTGGAGGAGCAGCGGCTCTCGCAGGACGACGCCGCCGCCGGGTTCGAGCAGTCCGGGGTTCGACGCGTGGATGACGCGACCGGCGCGACTGGCCCGCAGCGGCAGACCGCGGACCGCGTCCGCGAGCCTCTTCGAGCCCACCGCCACCACCCACTCGGGATCGATGCGGACGAGCTCCTCCACCGTCATCTCCGGGTACGGCGCGCTCGCCACGGCGTTGCGCCCGCCGAGGGCGCTCCAGAGATCGTCCACGTAGCTGCCGGGACCGAACGCGGTGGGAGGGTCGACGCCGAAGAGGAGGATCGTCGGGCCCAGCGACGAGACGGCGGCGTCGGTCGACGCGAGGACATCGAGCTGCGAGAGGAGCACGGCCGCGCGGCGCTCCCCCTCAGGACCGAGGGCCTCGCCGGCACCGGCGATCATCGCCCGCACATCCGGGAGGCGATCGAGGGTCCAGGCATGCAGCGACCATCCGCCGCACGCCCGCAGGGCTTCGAGTTCCTCGCCGGGATCGCCCCCCTTCGTGGACTGGTAGAGCACGCCGGTGGGGTGCAGACGCGAGAGCCGCTCCGCGTCCACCGACGCGCCGTCCCAGACCACGGGGACCGATGGATCGAGACCCCGGCACCAGGGCGTCCGGCCCACGATGGAGTCTCTCGCACCCAGCAGGATCAGCGTGGAGGTGATGGCCGGGCTGAGCGAGACGAGTCGACGCGGCGAGGCGCCGGCGCCCTCGGCCTCCGTGTTCCGAGGCGCCCGCGCCTCGCACGAGGCGACGACGGCGAGGATCGTCGCCGCGAGGACGGCCGGCACGGACGCAGCGCGAAGTCGACGCACCGCGACGAATCGTACTCATCGCAGCGTGCAGCCGTTCCATACACTGATCGGCGTCATGTCCGTGCGCGCGCGACTGGAGCGATGGTTCGTGGGGGATTCTTCCGACGGTGACGGGGTCCCCGCCTCGTCCGCGCCGGCGCCGCCCACCATGCTGGAGCTGGCGCGCGTGGGCGAGGTGGCCGATGCCCTGCGCACCCACCTGGCCACGCAGGAGAGCGAACGCGCGGAGGTGCTGCGCGTGCTCACCGCGCTCTCGGATCCGCTCGCGGCCCTCCCGCGCATGGCCGCCCAGCAGGATCGACTCGGCGAGACCATCGGACAGGCCCTGGTCATGGCGCGGCAGCGCGACGCCAACATCGACGCGACGATGGCGCGCATCGTGGAGGGCATCGCCCAGCAGACGGAAGTGGCGGGCCTGATCCAGCAGCAGCTGGATCTCAACCTCCAGGCTGCCAACGGGGTGGCGGAGGGAACGACCCGTCTCACCGAGGCGGTGACCGAGCTGGCCGCGTCGAGCCGGCGCGGGACGGAACTGCTGTCGACGCTGGTGGAGCAGTCGAGGCTCGCCGCGGACTCGGGGGCCAGCGCGGTTCGATCGGCGCAGCGATGGCTGGTGGTGACGGTGGCGCTGGGCGCCCTGGGAGTGGTCGTCGCGCTCGCGGCGGTGGCGTTGGCGCTGTCCCGGTGAGAGCCGGCGCGAACCTATGCTCCACGCGGCGCTCCGGGTGGGGTGGCAGAGCGGTTGATCGCACCGGTCTTGAAAACCGGTAAACCCTCACGGGTTTCAAGGGTTCGAATCCCTTCCCCACCGCTTGTTCGCGTCCGGAGACGAATCGAACCGAGCGGCGGCGTGGGCGCGGAGCACCGCATTCGATTCGCCTCCGGCCCGCTCACGGCGCGGCGGGGATTCGCCGAAGGGCGAGGCGCCCTTCGTCGGGCGTGCGCCACCACCGACGAGTTCGATCCACGGCCAGCCGGCGCCCGCCGGGATTCGGATCCTCGCTCATGGCGCCGCGGGGATTCGACGCGTCGTCAGTTCGTCGGCGCCTGCGCCGGGCTCTCGCCCTGCCAGACGCGCTGCGCCGCCGACGGCTGCGTCACCTGCTTCACGAACCGCTCGTACTGCTCCTTGAACTCGGCGAAGCGCGGGTTGAAGTACTCCAGGAGCACCCACTTCCCCACGCGGCTGTTCAGGTGCAGCGATCGTGCCTTGGGATTCGGGAAGACCTGCGAATTCAGCATCCGCGACTGCACGCGCCCCTCGGCCGCGTCGAGGAGCAGCGCACGCAGTTCATCGGCGTAGCGGCCGCCCTCGCCCTCGCGCAGGAAGTGGACCAGCGCCCACACCTGCGCGTAATAGAGGAGCATCCGATCCTTGCCCTGCCGCAGGAACTGCTCGGGCGACGAGTCGAGCAGCGCCTCGAGCGGGATGAGATCCCCGCGCCGCGCGCCGTTGCGGAGTTCGCCGAAGCGCTCGTGGTTGCGCCACGGCATGAAGGGACTGGTGGCGGACTGACCGCGACCCGGTCGCACCGCTTCCATCCAGCAGGCGATGCCCTCCTCCATCCAGAGCGGCAGCGGCTGCTTGAAGGTGCGCTGCGTGTACTGGTGCCACCCTTCGTGGGCGATGATCGTCAGCGTGTCGAGCGGACCGATGTCGTAGAGGATCGCGTCGCCCTCGGTGGTGAAGCCGCCCTTGCCCATGGCCAGGTAGGGCGCGGCGCCGGAGCCGAGGCGGTCGCGCGTGCTCTGCTCCCACTGCGAGCGCGTGGCGTAGATGTAGGTCTCGAGCGGGTTCTTCGGCTCGGGCAGTTCGACGAGCGCCGTGCGGTAGTGCGAGATGGCCCGCTCCACGAAGCTGGGCAGGGCCCGATCGAGCGAGCCCGGCTGCAGCGTGCTGAAGATGCGGGCGTTGGCGGTGGTGTAGACGCGGCCCTCGTAGGGACCGAAGGACCAGGGTTCGGCGCCCTCGGGCAGACTGGGGCCCGTCACGCCCGGCGAGGGACGCTGGGCGGACTCCACGCCGGCACCGCGGGCGGTGGCGCCGGGCTGCACGGCCGAGGGGATGTCGGGCTTCGGCGCGGGGCGCTCGACCGTGACCGGTGCGCTGCAGGAACCCAGGTGCGCTGCGAGGAACGCCGCCAGCAGCGACGCGGCGGCGAGGGGTCGGGCGCTCCGGGGAACGATGGTCGCGAGTGCCCGACGCACGATGGCCCAAGTCTACGGCCTCATTCCCCGTCGGGCCATGCGCCGCATCGATCGACGGATCAATTCCACCATCCGGTCGGCGCTCCGGAAACCCCCGTCCCCGGGATGGGGGGCGGACGCTCAGCCTGGGAGCGACGCGAGGGATCGCTCGGCGGCAACGAGATCTTCACGGGCCTGATCCAGCATCCGCCTCGTCTCCAGGACCACGGTGGGCGGCGCCTTCGCCATGTACCCCGCGTTCCCGAGCTTCGCCTCGAAACCGGCGATGGCCTTCCGCCGCTCTTCGATGAGCCGGGCCAGGCGCGCCCGCTCGCCGCCGGCGTCGGCGGCGTCGAGCAGTCCGGCGAGGAAGAGTTCGGAGCCCTCGAAGGGCATCGGCGCCGCGTCGGCGGGACGACGGAATCCCGGGTCGTCGCTGGCGGAAATCGACTCGATGCCGCCGAGCGCTTCGACCACGCCTCCGCACCGCTCGAGGAGCGTTCGGATCGGCGCCGGCGCCGCGAGCGTGATCCGGCGGCGCGGGTTCACCTTCCGCGCGCCGCGCAGATGACGGATGGCGTCCACCAGCGACTGGGCTCGACCGACGGTCTCGAGCGCCGCCGCATCCTGGAGCGACGGATCCGCCACCGGCCAGGCGGCGGTGCAGCAGAGGTCCGACGGCGGCAGGGACAACCCGCGGATCTCGGCGCGGCCGCGGACCACGGGCGCCACCGCCGTCCAGAGCGCCTCCGTGACGAAGGGGCAGACGGGATGGATGAGCCGAAGCGTGGCGTCGAGGACGCGGACGAGGACGGCCTGCTGCGCCGGATCCTGTCGGATGGTCGGCTTCACCGCCTCCAGGTACCAGTCGCAGAGATCGCGCCAGAAGAAGTCGTAGAGGGCGTCGACGGCGGCGCTGAAGCGGTACGCGTCGAGGGCGCCGTCCACCGCCGCCACGGCGCGGGCGAGCCGGGCGAGGATCCATCGATCGATGAGCGGCCGCGAGCTCGGATCGATCAGCGCCTCCGATGCGCCCGCGGCGGCCGGCGAGGACCCGGCGGCGCCGGCCGAAGCGTCGTCGGCGCCCACGCTGGTGAGCGCGAAGCGCACGGCGTTCCAGAGCTTGTTGGCGAAGTTGCGTCCGGCGTCGAAGCGGGCGCTGGAGTTGAGCGCCTGCGGCATCGCCGCGGTGGGCGTCGCCTTGCCGCTCAGGACGCCATAGAAGGAGACCATCGACTTGCCCGGGACCTTCGGACTGCGCTGGATCGGCGCCGCCACGCGGTGACCGGCGCCGTCGTCCACGAACTCGGGCGTGAAGGTCTCGCCGGAATGCGGATCCACCATGTCCACCGGGAGGCGGACATCCTGCGTCTCCGTGGCGATCTGCGCCAGCACGAAGCGCAGAGCGTCGGCGCCGTGGGTCTGGATGATGTCGCGCGGGTCGACGCCGTTGCCGAGGCTCTTGGACATCTTCTGCCCGAAGCCGTCCTGCACCACCGGGTGGATGTACACGTGACGGAAGGGAAGGCGCCCGGCGAAGAGCCGGTTGAACATCACCATCCGGCTGACCCAGAGGGTGATGATCTCCCGCGCCGTGCAGAGCACCGCGCTGGGATTGAAGGTCTCGAGCATCCCGTCCATGCCCGCCCGCGCCGGGTCGGGCCATCCGAGCGTGGAGAGCGGCCAGAGCGCCGAACTGAACCAGGTATCCAGCACATCCTCGTCCTGGCGGAATCCCTCCTGCTCGATCGCCGGCACGAGCGACTGGAGCGACTCGGGGACGCAGAGGAGTTCTTCCAGCTCGCCGCCGTCGGCGCGGCGCACGCGGTGGATGCAGCCCGCCCGCGCGTGCCCGCTCTCCACCGGCACGAGCGACGAACGCCCCACCGGAGCGGCGCCGCCCTCGATGGCGCGCCGGGCGTCGGCGCCGACCGCGTCGCCTCGTCGCGACCAGACGGGCATGCGATGGCCCCACCAGAGCTGGCGCGAGATGCACCAGTCGCGGATCTGCTCGTGCCAGGCCTCGAAGGTGCGCGCGTAGCGCGAGGGGAAGAAGCGGAGCTGGCCGTCGCCGGCGGCGTTCGTCGGGGCGTCGGTCGCGGCGCGTCCCGCGGCGGCGTTCGTCGGAGCGCCGGCGGCGCCGTCGCCCGCCGATGCACCCGCCGCCGCGCTGCGCTGGTCGGGGGCCATCGCCCTCAACGCCGCGCCCCGCATGCGATCGTCGGTCACCAGCACGAACCACTGCTCGGAGAGGTACGGCTCGATGGGGACATGCGTGCGGTAGCTGTGCCCCACGGAGTGGCGGTACGGCTTCACGCCCTCGAGCAGGCCGTGGGCCCGGAACCACTCCACGATCCTCCGCCGCGCCTCCTCGCGCGAGAGGCCGATGAATCCGCGGGCCTCCGCGCTCGCGTCGCTCCAGCCGTACCGATCGCTGATCGACGCGTCGGGGGCCATCACGTTGATGGCCGGCAGGCCGTGGCGTCGACCGATCTCCCAGTCGTTGGGATCGTGGGCCGGCGTCACCTTGAGGAACCCGGTGGCGATGGCCGCCTTCGGATCGCTCGACGCGCCCTCGCCCGCGCCCGCCTGTGCCGCGATCTCCGCCGGCATCACCACGTAGTCGTCCTCGACGATGGGAATCACGCGTCCCACGATGGGGAGGCGCACACGACGGCCGCGCAGGGCCGGCGCCCGCGGATCGCGCGGATTCACCGCCACCGCCGTGTCGCCCAGCATCGTCTCCGGGCGCGTGGTGGCCACGGTCACATGGCCCGAGCCGTCCTCCAGCGGATAGCGGAGGTACCACATCGAGCCGTCGATCTCCTCCATCTCCACTTCGTCGTCGGCCAGCGCCGTGCCGCTGGCAGGATCCCAGTTGACCAGCCGCTTGCCGCGATCGATGAGGCCGTCGGTGAAGAGGCGCACGAACGCCTCGCGCACCGCGCGGGCGCAGACCGGGTCCATGGTGAAGCGCGTGCGATCGAAGTCGCAGCTGGCGCCCAGGGCGCGGATCTGGTCGAGGATGGTGGCCTCGTACTCGTCCTTCCACGCCTGCACCTGGGCGACGAAGGCGTCGCGGGTGAAGTCGCTGCGGCGCTTCCCCTGCTGGAGGAGTCGACGCTCCACCACGGTCTGCGTGGCGATGCCCGCGTGGTCCGTGCCCGGCATCCAGAGCGCGTTGAAGCCCCGCATCCGCGCCCGCCGCACCAGCACGTCCTGGAGCGTGTTGTTGAGGGCGTGGCCCACATGCAGCGCCGCGGTCACGTTCGGGGGCGGGATGAAGATGCAGTACGGCGGTCGGGTGCCGCCGGGCTCCGCATGGAATGCGCGCGACTGCTGCCATCGCCGCTGGATCTGCGGCTCCCACTCGGAGGGGCTGTAGGATTTCGGCAGCATGGGTCGCGAATCATACCGGCGGCACGCGTCGCTTCCCGACGGCGTGGCGCGGCGACGCGGAGCCGCGGCGATCGTCATGACCGCGCTCCTGGCGATGCTCCCGGCGACGCCGATGGCCTGCGACCGCGCGCCCGCCGGCGCCGCGCGCGCGCCCGACGCGGACGGGAGCGATCCCGGGCGCAGTCTCCGAGCCCGCGATGACGCGCGTCGGGCCGCGGAGCAGTACCTGGAGGCGGGGCGATTCGACGAGGCGCTGGTGATCTCCCGACGGCTGGTCGACGTCGCCCCCGACGGCGCGACGGAGCGCGAGCTGCATGCCCGGATCCTGCTCGCCGTGGGGCTCGCCTCGCAGGGACCGGAGCGGTCGGAGCGGCTCGCCCGCGCGGCGGACGCGTACGCCGAGGCCGTCCGCACCGATCCCGACAATCCCGGCCTGCAGCACGCCGCCGGCGTGGCCTTCGACCAGGCGGGTCGATTGGAGGACGCCCGCGCCCGCTACGAGCGCGCCGCGGCGCTCGATCCGTCGAACGCCCAGTACGCGCTCTACCTGGGCATGGCGCTGCGTCGACTGGGGGCGCTGGAGGAGGCCCTGCGGTCGCTCGACCGCGCGCACGAACTGGCGCCCGATGCGGCGCCCATCCTCGTGGCCCGCGCCGATGCGCGCCTGGCCGCGGGACGAGCCGAGGAGGCGCTGGCGGACGCCGGACGAGCCCGCACGCTGGCGCCGGGCGACCTGGCGGCGCGCGTGGCCGAGGCCCGGGCCTTCCGAGCGACGGGCCAGTCGCTGCGGGCCGCGGAATCGCTCGCGGCGCTCGACGAGCGCGCGCGGTCCGACGAGGCGGTGGCGCAGGAACTGGCGACGGCGCTGGTGGAGGTGGGTCGCCCCGAGGATGCGGCGCGAGCCTGGGAGCGATCCCTCGCCGCCGATCCGAGGCGATGGCTGAGCGCACTCGGCGCCGCGGAGGCGTGGCTCCTGGCGGGTGATCTCATCCGCGCCGACGAGCGGGCGTCGCTGGCGGCCGCCATCGCGCCGCGCCGGGTGCGCGAGGAGCGCGTGCAGCCCGTGGCGGATCGAATCCGCGCCGCGTCGGCGGCGCGGGATCAGCGGAGCGATCGACCTCCGTCGACCGGAAGGTGAACGCCGGTGACATACGGCGCGTCCAGGAGCAGCCACTCCACCGCGGCCGCGGCGTCGTCGGGAACGCCGCTGCGGGCGAGCGGCACGCGCGACACATAGGCGCGCCGCGCCTCCTCCGGCAATTCCTCGGGCCAGGCCACCACGCCGGGATCGACGGCGTTCACACGCACGCGCGGCGCGAGTTCCACCGCCAGCGAGTCCACCAGCTGCCCCAGCGCCGCCTTCGACATCAGGTACGGCGCGAAGCCCCGCACCGGCCGGCCGCGGGCATGGATGTCGCCCATGGCCACGATGGCGCCGCCGCCCGGCCGCCCGCTTCGGGCGAGCGCCGGGGCCAGCGCCAGCGCCACCTGGAGCGCCGCCGAGGCGTTGACGCGGAAGAAGCGCTCCGCTTCGCGTCGTCCCAGCGCCGGGCGCCGCGGATCCGCTGCGGCCGCGTCGTGGTCGGCGCGCGCCTCGCTCTCGGCGTAGATCGCCGCGTTCAGCACCAGTCCGTCCCACGGCTCGCCGCCGATGGAGGCCGTGAACGCGTCGAGCGATCGCTCGTCGTCGAAGTCGCACTCCACCACCGTGGCGGCGCCGCCGCCGCGCGACGCGACGCGCGCGAGGGTCTCCTCCATCTCCGGCCCGCGGCGCCGGCAGTGGAGGACCAGGCGCGCGCCCCGCGCGGCCAGCCGCTCGGCGATGGCGCGGCCCACGCGGAGCGAGGCCCCGGTGACGAGCACCCGGGGAGCGTCGTCAGGCATCGTCCGATCCGGGCGGCATGGCGCGGCGCCCCGCCTCGCGCCAGGCGTCGATCGGTGGAGCGCTGCCGCCGCCCGCGCCGCCTTCGCGACGCGTCCGACGGCGATGGAGCGAGAGCAGCAGGAGCGCCGCCGCCGTCACGGCCAGGACCATGACCAGGGCGAAGAGGAGGAGCGCCGCCAGCGCTCCTCGCCCCTGCTGCAGGGTCATGTCGGCCAGCAACGGCACGCGGCCGAGTATACGGACGGCGCCGAGGACCTCGTTCGTGGTCCGGCGCCCCGCGGCGTAGAATCCGCGTCCGCGTCCGCATGTCGTTCCAAGCGCTCCTTCACCTGCGTCAGCGACTGCATCGCCGCCGGCGGCGCTTCGCGCTGGTGATCGGCGTGGCCCTCGTCACCACGGCGCTGACCTGGGCGGTGCTGGTGGAGGGCACGCTCCTGCGGTACCTGGTGGCGGCGGTGATCGGCGCCCGGCTCGACGCCCGCTGCACCATCGACGAGTTCGCCTGGAACGGCTGGAACCGTGCGGAGATCCGCGGCCTCTCGATCCGCGTGCGCGACTGGCCGGACGAGGCATCGGAGGTCATCTCCATCGGGCAGATGAGCGCCGACTTCGATCCCCTGCCGCTCCTCTGGGGATCGCTCGCCCTCACCGACATCGCCGTCGACCGCATGACCATCCGCGCCGTGGAGCGCGACGACGGCCGCGAGCTGAACATCCTGGCCCTCCAGCTGCCGGCCACGGGGGCGTCGTCCCATCGGCCGCCGCGCATCAACATCAGCAACCTGGCCCTCCATGTGGGCGTCATCGAGAAGGACACCGGCAGGCTCCGGTTCGAAGGACGCCAGGACTTGGGAGGCAGCGTCACCAGCGACCCGTCGGTGCGCGGTCAGTGGCACCTGCAGCTCTCGCAGAAGAACCCGGAGGGCGGCCCGGCAGCCACGCTCGAAGGCCGGCTCAGCGGCGATCGGTTCGACTACGCGGTGACGCTGCGCAACCTCGAGCTGGACGAGTCGCTGCAGCGGCTCCTGCCCGCCGGGATCCGGGATGTGTGGAATGACATGCGCATCCGCGGGCGCATCGACGCCGTGACCCTCGAGGGCGATCGCGACGATCCGGTGCGCGAAGCGCGCCTCAAGGTGAGCGATGTGATGGTGACGCTGCCGAACCTCGGCATGGAGGAGATCTGGGCGCGATTCTCCGACGAGCGCATCCTGCCCGACCGCGGCAGCCCGCGGATCAAGGTCTCCTCGGGCGAGATGGTCTTCCAGGACTGGAAGCTGGTGCTGCGCGAACTCCGCGGCGAGCTCACCTCCTCCGACGAATCCGTCCCGGTGGTGCCGCTGCCGGTCTCGGTGAGCCTCTGGATCGACCTCGACCGCGGCCGCACGCGCGAGTGGAACCGGCTGGTGTCGCGCGAACTGGTGGAATCGGCGCTGGAGCACGCCCCCTTCGGCCTGCACCTGCTGGTGGAGAACTTCACCATGCGGCCGGTGGACGGCGTGCCGCCGACGCTGGAGCTCCCGCGCATGGCGGCGGAGATCCTCGGCAACTTCCGCGTGCGCCAGGGGCGCGTCTCCATCGAGGCCTTCGTGGAGCGGCGCGACCCGCATTGGCGCGGCGGCGCGCCCACCGACGCGGAGCCCCTGGAGGGGCCCATCGCCTCCGAGATCTCGGTGCGCGGCAGCCTCTTCATCAACGAAGGCGAGGGCGCGTACTTCAAGTTCCCCTACCTCCTGAGCGACGTGCAGGCGCACATCACCTTCACCGACGACCAGGTGCAGGTGGAGCAGCTGCGCGGACGCGGCTCGGGCAACTCCGAGATCCTCGTCACCGGCAGCGTCATCCAGCCGGGCGACGACGCGGGCGTGGACCTCCGCATCATGACCGCGCGGGCCCCCATCGACGAGGCCCTGGAGAAGGCGCTCGTGGAGTCGCCGGCGCAGCGATTCCTCAAGCTCCTCTTCTGCCGGCCGGCGTTCCAGTCGCTCCGTGACGCGGGACTTCCCGATCTCGAGGTGGAGGCGATGCGGGCCCGGCGCGACGCCGTGGCCGCCACCGCGGGGTCCGTGCCCCGTCCCGCGCCCGAGCGTCGACCCGAGCTGGGCGATTCGATCATGCGCCTGGCGGGCGCGGAGCCGGCGCGAGGATCGGGCGATCGATCCGACGATTCCGGCGCCGGCGAATCCCCTCCGGGGGACGAGGCGTCGCGACGGCTCGCCGCCGCCCTGCGCCGCCTCGCCGCCGTCGACTGGCTGGCGGGCTTCCAGCCCGGAGGCTGGTGCGCCCTCGATCTGCGCGTCCGTCGCGACGTGGCGGGAGGCGACATGGTGGAGACCACCGGACGCATCACGCTGCTGGAGGCGCAGGCCCTCTGCGAACCGCTCCCCTATCCGATCCGCGTCCTCGGCCGCGACACGGTGGGCGCGGCGGCCGCCACGATCCTGGTGGAGGACGAGCGGATCGTCCTCCCGGAGGGCGGGCTGCGCATCGAACTTCCCGGGGGCGGCAGCGGGTCGATCCGCGGCTGGATCGACCTGCCGCGCATCTCGGGCAACGACCGCATGGTGACGCCGCATCTCATGGTGCGGACGAAGGGCGACTCCATCAACCCGCTGCTGCTGGCCGCGATCCCCGCGGACAATCCGAGCGGACCGCTGCAGGGGCCGTCCGACGGCTGGCCCGGCAAGCGCCGCTCCGAGGCGGCGACGATGATCGAGTCGATCGGCCTGGAGGGCGAACTCGCCTCCACGATCGAGATCGGCGGCGACGGTCGGGGCGGGATCACCTGGAACGTGGGCCTGGAGCTGAGCGACGGCACCGCCACGCCCGGAGAGTCGATGGGGGCGAACGTGGCCGACGCAGGATTGGAATGGCCGTCCGGATTCGATCTCCGTTCCTGCCGCGCCCGCGTCTTCGTGGACGAGCGCGAGGCGCGCCTCGCCGAGTTCGAGGGATTCGACGACGGCGGCGGCCGCGTGCGCGCGTCGGGGCGGCTGGACCTGGAGACGCTCGATCGCTCGCTCTCGGTGGATTTCGAGAACATCGGCATCCGGGAGTACCTGGTGAATCTGATGGCCCCGTCCGAGCGCCAGCGGATGCGCGAGGAATGGCGTCGGCACGAGCCGGACGGCGCCTTCGACGCCACGCTTCGCTGGTCGAGCGACGACGACGGAAACGAGAAGCGCGCCCTCACGGTTCGCCCGCGCTGGCTCTCCTTCACCACGGTGCCTCCGGACGCGCAGCCGCCGATCCCCCGGCGCTGCGTCTTCGTGCGCACGCGATCGGGCGAGCTGGAGCTCCTCGGCTCCACGGCCACCGCCAGGGACCTGCAGCTGGAGGTTGAGGAGCAGGGATTGGCCGCCTCCGCGCTCTCCTTCGACGGGACGCTGCGGACGGCCGCCGATCGGGCGGCGCCGGCGCTGCGAGCCCGATGGCGCGGCGCCGACCTGGCGTCCACGCTGCTCCTGGAAGTGCTGGATCGGCAGCGCGCCGACGGCGCCGTGTCGCTGTGGGAGTCGCTCCGGCCCTCCGGCCGCTTCGACGCCGAGTTCGAGCGCGGGCCGTTCGAGCCCGGCGGCGAACCCCCGTTCCACGCCTCCGTCCGCCTGGCCCGCGTGAACGCGACGGTGAACGGCGTCGCGACGACCGTGGAGGTGGAGCCGTCGTCGGCGCCGCTGGAGATCCGACCTCCGTTCCTCGTCCTCCCTGACTTCGCGGCGGCGACGCCCAACGGCCGATTCGCCTGCTCGGGCATGGTGCCGCTCACGGCGCAGCCGGCGCCGGAACCGCTGCGCGTCGCGTTCAGCGGCGCGCGGCTCGGCAAGGAGGAGATCGCGCTCCTGGGGGAGAGCGCCCGCGAGGCCATCGAGGTGATCGAGCTCCAGTGCGGCGGCCCGGTGCGCCTGGACGACGGCGAGGTGACCTTCGCCGCCATCGACGGCGAACTCGTCCCGGGATTCCGGGGCATCGTCTCCCTGACGCAGGCGTCGTTCCGCGCCGGCGTCGCCTTCACCGAGTTCGACGGTCGCGTGGACCTCGACGTTCCGCCGCAGGGCGGCGCCGACATCCGCATCGAGTCTCCGTCCTTCCGCGTGATGAACCGACCGGTCCGCGACGCCGAGTCGCGCGTGGTGGTCTCGCCGAATGCCACGCGCGTGACGATCGCTCCGCTCACCGGCACCCTCGCCGGCGGCTCCGCGTCGGCGCGCGGCGTGGTGAACATCGATCTCGAGTCCGCCGGAGGGGGCGACTACGAGGTGGCCCTCTCGCTGGTGGGCGCCCAGCTCGCGGAAGTGCCCATGCACCCGCCGTCGGGCGAAGGCCTCCCCGCCCGCCCCCCGCCGCGCCAGGACGGTCGCGTCGACGCCTCGGCCATGATCGGCGGACCGCTGCGCTTCCCGGCCCAGCGCCGGGGCCGCGGACAGGTGGAGATCCGCGATGGCCGGATGGCGGAACTGCCGATCACCCTGGGCCTGATCCAGGTCACCCAGCTCATGCTCCCGCTCAACACCTCCCTCAATTCGGGCGACATCCGTTTCCACATCGACGGCCACCGGCTCGCGTTCGAGCGCTTCGATCTCACCTGTCCCACGCTCCAGTTCCGCGGCACGGGCGACATCGATCTGCGCGACGACGCCCTGGCGCTGCGCTTCCGCACGCGCGGCACGGTGCCGCTCTGGAGCGATGTCTTCGCCGCCCTGTCGGACACGATCTACGCCATCGACGTGACCGGGACGATCACCGCGCCCCGGGTCAGCCTCGCCCCGCTGCCGGCTTTCAACCGCGCGCCCTCGATGCAGGCGCGCCGGGAACCCGGCCCGTGAATCCGAAGAATCCCGAGGAGCGCGACCGCCGCGACGCCATCGAGTCGTTCGTGCGCGAATCGACGCGCGAGGCCGCGCGCGACGGCGGATCGCTCGGCCACCGGCGGGCCCTCGCCGCGGACCTGGTGCGCACCACGCTGCGGCTGGTGAACGAGAACTTCGACCTCTCGCAGCTCCGGCTGATCTCGCTCGCCGTGAAGGAGATGCGCGGGGCGTACCACGTCTTCAACCGCTACCGGGGCGTGCGCAAGGTGAGCATCTTCGGCTCGGCGCGCACGCCGCCGTCGCATCCGGACTACCACGCGGCCAGGGACTTCGGCGCGGCGATGGCGGCGGAGGGATGGATGGCCATCACCGGGGCCGGCGACGGCATCATGCGCGCGGGCCACGAGGGGCCGCATCGCGAGGCCCGCTTCGGGCTCTCCATCCGGCTTCCCTTCGAGACCAACGCCAACGAGTTCATCCAGGGGGATCCGAAGCTCCTGGCCTTCCGCTACTTCTTCACCCGCAAGCTGATGTTCGTGAGCCACTCCGACGCCGTGGCCGTCTTCCCCGGCGGCTTCGGGACGATGGACGAGATCTTCGAGGTGCTCACCCTGGTGCAGACCGGCAAGAGCCCGATCGTGCCGATCGTCCTCGTGGAGGGCGCCGGTCCGGACGGACGGCCGCTGGGCTACTGGCCGCGCTGGGAGCACGGCGTCATCGACAATCTGCTCCAGCAGGGGTGGATCAGTCCCGAGGATCCGGGGCTCTACGAGGCGGCGTCGTCCCCGCGCGACGCGGTGGACCGCATCATCCGCTTCTACCGGCGCTACCACTCCAGCCGCTACGTGGACGACCTGCTGGTCATCCGACTCAAGCGCCCGCTCTCCCCCGCGCAGGTGGCGCAGCTGGACGAGGAGTTCCGGCCGATCGTGCGGAGCGGCTCCATGACGCAGCGCGGACCGCTGGAGAGCGAGGAGGAGCATCCGCATCTCCCCCGCCTGGTCTTCCACCACACGAAGCGCGCCTACGGGCTGGTGCGCAAGCTGATCGATCGCGTCAACGAACTGCCCGAGGAACCGGTCCCGTGGCCGTGAGAGTCGCGCCCATCCTGGTCGCCTCCTCGGCGCTGCTGGCGGCCTGCGAGGAGCCCGAGCCGATCGTCCGTCGACCGATGCCCCTGGCCGGCGCCGAGGACTTCGGCGCTGCGCGCGTGCACGGCGGCGAGAACGGCCTGGAGATCATCCAGTGGTCGGCGCCGTGCCAGCCGCAGCACGCGGTCTCGGTGCTGGAGTCGGCGGGCCGCGGCGGCACGCTTCCCCCGGAAACCCTGGAGCGGTTGCGCCGCAACGGATTCATGGTGGCGGAGGTTCCCACCGACCGGCTCCCGGAGGCGCTCGAGGCGCTGGGCGGCACGCTCGCCGACCTGCGCCACTGGCACGGCCAGGTGCCGGAGTGGCGCGAGCTGACGCGCGTGGATCTGCGCGGCGGACAGGCGATCTTCACCGGCGGGGCGGTGCGACCCGTGGGCGGCGGCTCGCTGCGACTGGCCATGCGCGGCTGGACCGTGCCGATGGAGGACGGCGGGCTCTTCTGGTTCGAACTCCTTCCGCATGCCCAGGCGCGGGAATCCGCGTCGCTCGCCGTGGCCGCGCCGCGGGATCGGGTGCGCGGAGAACCCTTCCCCGACGCGGGGCTCTCCGTGGTCCTCGACGCGGGATGGTCGCTGCTCCTCTGCCCCGATCTGCCGGACGCGGGCGAGACCTCCGAGGGGTCGATGCGCCCCGAGGCCGAGCCGCCGCCGACGCTCGGCGCCCTGCTCCTTCCCGTGGAGCGGCTGGCGCCCCTGCCCGGATCGCCGCCGCAGGTGCGCACCCCGGTGATGGTCTTCATCCCGCGGCTCCCGGAGTCGCTGGTCCCGCTGCCCGCCACCGGCGAGGGCGAGTCGACTACGAATACCGCCATGCGCGAGGCCCGACCGTGACACCGCGACCGTTCGCCCGCGGGACCGCGCTGCCCCACCGGGAGCGCCGCCCGCGCCGCCGTCTGCGCCGGGTGCCGCCGCTCTCGGTGGTGCCCACGCTCCTCACGCTGGGCAACCTGCTCTGCGGCTTCGCGGCCATCCACTACGCGGCGCTGCCCATCGGCCCGAGCCAGATCTTCGGCTGGTCCACGCTCACCGTGGCCGGCGCCGTGATCTTCCTGGCCATGGTCTTCGACGCCCTCGACGGCACGGTGGCCCGGCTCACGCGCTCGGCGAGCGACTTCGGCGCGCAGCTCGACTCGCTGGCGGACATCGTGAGCTTCGGCGTCGCGCCCGCCTACATGATGATGCGGCTGGTGAGCCACTACTACGGGCCCGGCTGGTCGGAGGCCACCGGCGGCGGCCTGAGCATCCTCGGTCCCGACGCCGACAACGCGTACTCGAAGACCGCGTGGGCGGTGGCCGCGATGTACGTGAGCTGCGCGGCGCTGCGACTGGCCCGCTTCAACGTGGAGACGCCGTCGCCGGCCGAAGAGGATCACCGGTCCTTCCGAGGCCTCCCGTCCCCGGGCGCCGCGGGCACGGTGGCGAGCCTCATCGTGCTCCATCAGCACCTGCTGGTGAAGACCTTCTCCGAGTCGTCGCCGCCGCAGTTCGCGCGCTTCTCCTCGCTCCTCATCCCGCTCGTCACGCTCCTCTGCGCCATCGCCATGGTGAGCCGCATGCGCTACGCCCACCTGGTGAACCGCTACCTGCGCGGCCGCCGGAGCTTCCGCTACCTGGTGTGGATGCTGGTGCCGATCGTGGCCGCCATCCTCTGGCTCCAGGTGACCATGGCCATCGGCTTCGTGCTCTACGCGCTGAGCGGACCGTGGAACTCCCTGGTGCGCCGATGGCGACCGCCGCCGCCGGCGTCGCCGCCCGTGTCCCTCTCGGAGCCCACCCGTTCATGACCCGCATCGGATCCTCGGGCGCGGCGAACGATCCCGCCATCGCGTCGGGCGCCGCGGCGCCGCTCCCCGGCCGCTTCGGGCGCTTCGGCGGGCGCCATGTGCCGGAAACGCTGATGCCGGCGCTGGAGGAACTGGAGGCGGCCTTCGCGGAGGCGCAGCGCGATCCCGCGTTCGCGGCCGAGCTCGAGGCCTTGCGCCGCGACTTCATCGGCCGGCCGACGCCGCTCGCCCCCGCCGAGCGACTCACCGCCGATTGCGGCGGGGCGCGGATCTGGCTGAAGCGCGAGGACCTGGCGCACACCGGGGCCCACAAGATCAACAACACCGTGGGGCAGGTGCTGCTCGCGCGCCGCATGGGGAAGACGCGCGTCATCGCCGAGACCGGCGCCGGCCAGCACGGCG
>CAZSVT010000039.1:0-16995 GCA_964610365.1 uncultured Isosphaeraceae bacterium | reverse complement strand
TGCGCTGCTGGCGCGCGCCGCCGGGATCGTGGAGCGGCAGGCCGACCGCGCCGTCCCGGCGCAGGGTCGCCCGCTCCGACGCCGCGACGCGTCCGCCCGCGCCATCCTGGGGCTCGAACTCGAGCTCGAGCGGCGCGCCGCGCCGGAGACGATCACCGCCCATCCGGCGGCCCGGGCCTTCCCCGGAAGCGTGCCGGACGACGCGCCGCGCATCGAGCGCACGGTGGAGATCGATCTCGCCGTTGCAGGCTGGCACTCCACCGGCTTGTATGCGCCCGCCGGCGAGGTGATCCGCGTGCGCAGCCTGGAGCCGGCGCCCGGTCTGCGTGTTCGGGTGGGCGCCCACACCGACCAGCTCTGGCACCTCGACCGCTGGGAGCGGGCCCCGGACATCGCGCGCTCGTGGCCGATGCCGAAGGATGGTGCGGTGATGCAGGTGGCCAGCGCCTTCGGCGGCCTGATCTTCGTCGAGACGGGCGGACGCGGGACAGGCACGGCGCACGTGGAGATCGGCGGGGCGGTGGAAGCGCCCCGGTTCGTCCTCGGTCGAACCAGCCCCGAGGAATGGCGTCGCCTCCGCGACGCCCCGGCGCCGTGGGGCGAGCTGGAGAGTTCGAAGGTGATCGTCACCGTGCCCGGCGGCGTGCTGCGGACGCTCGAGGATCCCGCCCCGGTGATGGCGTTCTGGGATCGGATCAGCGACGCCCATGCCACGCTGGCGGAGATCCCTCTCCAGCCGGAACGGCCGCACCGCTTCGTGGCGGATCTCCAGATCAGCGCCGGGTACATGCACAGCGGCTATCCCATCATGACCCATCTCGATGCGGCGAAGACCATGGTGGACGCGGAGGCGCTGCGACGCGGCGCCTGGGGGCTGCTCCATGAGCTCGGCCACAACCACCAGCGCGGAGAATGGACCTTCGACGGGACCGTGGAGGTGACATGCAATCTCTTCTCCCTGCATGCCATCGACACGATCTGCTCGCCCGCGGCGGGCGATCGCGGTCATGACGCGGTGAATGCGCCGCCGTCGGTCGGGAAGCACCTGGCGGCGGGAGCGCCCTTCGCGGAATGGAAGCGGGACCCGTTCCTGGCGCTCCAGATGTACATCCAGCTCCAGCGCGCCTTCGGCTGGGAGACCTTCCGGCGGGTCTTCGCCGAGTACCGCGCCCTGCCCGACCGCGAGCGCCCGAAGAGCGACGACGAGAAGCGGGATCAGTGGATGGTGCGCTTCAGCCGCGCCTGCGGTCGCGACCTGGGACCGTTCTTCCAGGCGTGGGGCGTGCCCACCTCGGAGGCGGCGCGGCGCTCCATCGCCGACCTTCCCGATTGGATGCCGCCCGACTGGCCGTCACCGGCGCCGTGAGCGGCGCGGCGCGTCACGATCCATGCGCCGGTGCCGCGGCCGAAGCGGGCGCCGCCGGCTCGCTCCCTTCGATCGGCTTCGGCGGTCCGAAGAGCTTCTCGGAGAACCACTGGATGGCGGTGAAGAGGATCGGCGTGAAGATCAGGCCGAGGAAGGTGTTGCCGATCATGCCGAAGAAGACGCTCGTGCCGATGGCCTGCCGGCTGGCGGCGCCGGCGCCGACGGCGAAGACCAGCGGATAGACGCCGAGGATGAACGCGAAGGCGGTCATCAGGATCGGTCGCATGCGCTGCCGCGACGCCACCACCACCGACTCCGTGATGCTCATCCCGGCCACGCGATTCGCCTTGGCGAACTCCACGATGAGGATGGCGTTCTTCGCGCCGAGGCCCACCAGCAGCACCAGGCCGACCTGCGTGTAGATGTTGTTGTCCATGCCGCGGGCCATCAGGCCGGCCATCGCGCCGAGCACCGCCATCGGAATGGAGAGGATGACGGCGAGCGGCGTGATCCAGCTCTCGTAGAGGGCGGCGAGGATCAGGTAGACGATGAGCAGCGCCATGCCGAAGACGAGGATCGCCTGGTTGCCGACGAGCTTCTCCTGGTAGGAGAGGGCGGTCCACTCGTAGGCCATGCCCGAGGGGAGCACGGCCGCCGCCACGTTCTCCACCACCTGGAGCGCCTCGCCCGAGGAGACGCCGGGTGCCGGCTGACCCTGCACCACGGCGGCGGGGAAGAGGTTGTAGCGGATCACGCGGTCGGGCCCCATGGACTCCTCCACGCGCGCCACGGCGCCGAGCGGCACCATCTGTCCGTCGGGCTTGCGCACCTCGAGCCGGTCCACATCCTTGGCGGTCATGCGGAATCGGCTGTCCGCGGAGAGGGTCACCTGCCAGGTGCGTCCGAAGAGGTTGATGTCGTTCACGTAGGCGGAGCCGAGATAGCCCGAGAGCGTCTGGAAGACGTCGTCCAGCGGGATGCCGAGCTTCTTCACCTTCTCCCGATCGATGTCGGCGAAGAGCTGCGGCACCGCGGCGCGGAAGGCGCTGTTGACGCCGCGGAGCTTGGACTGGGCGTTGGCGTCGGCCACGAAGCGCGCCACCACCTCGCCCATGGCCTCGCGCCCGAGCCCGCCTCGATCCTGGAGGCGCAGGTCGAATCCCGAGGCGTTGCCGACGCCGTCGACGGCGGGCAGCGAGAAGACGATGCAGATGGCGTCGGGGACCTTGGCCGTGTCGCGGGCGAGATCCCGCAGGATCACGTCGAGCGTGCGGCCGCTCTCGGCGCGCGGTTCGAAGTCGTCCAGGCCGATGAAGACCAGGGCGTAGTTGGAGCCGTTGTTGTTGATGAGCGAGAAGCCGGGGATCACGGTGTAGTTGCGGACGCCCGGCGTCTTCGCCACGATCTCCTCCACCTTCTTCACCGCCGCCAGCGTGCGCTCCTGGCTCGAGGAATCCGGCAGCCACACCTCGATGAGGGCGAGACCTCGATCCTCCGTGGGGACGAAGGCGGTCGGCACCTGGGTGAAGCTCCACACCGTGGCCAGCGACGCGACGCCGAAGGCGGCCAGCGAGAAGGGGATCACGCCGGGATGGATGAGGAACTTCACCATCGACGCGTACGCGCCCGAGATGCCGTCGAAGACGCGGTTGAAGTTCCGGACGAACCAGGATTCCTTCGCGCCGGGCTTGTGCTCCTTGAGGAGGATGCCGCAGAGCGCGGGACTGAGCGTGAGCGCGCAGACGGCGCTGAAGAAGGTGCTCACCGCGATGGTCAGGGCGAATTGCCGGAAGAGCTGGCCGCTGATGCCGGGAAGGAACGCGGTGGGGACGAAGACCGCCATGAGCACCATGGAGATGCTCACCACCGCACCCACCACCTCGTGCATGGCCTTCTCGGTGGCCTTCTTGCGCGGGAGGTGCGACTCCTTCATCACCCGTTCCACGTTCTCCACCACCACGATCGCATCGTCCACCACGATGCCGATGGCCAGGATCATGCCGAAGAGCACCGGCAGGTTCACCGAGAAGCCCAGCAGCTTCGCCACGAAGAAGGTGCCGATGATCGACACCGGGATCGCCACGAGCGGGATGATGCTGGTGCGGATGCTCCCCAGGAACGCCACCACCACGATGAGCACCAGCACCACGGCCTCCAGGAAGGTGTGGTTCACCTCCTCGATGGCGCCGAGCACGAACTTCGAGGTGTCGTAGATGACATCGAACTTCAGCCCCTTCGGCAGCACCTCGGCCTTGCGCGCCAGGAGGGCGTTGACCTCCTCCGCCACCTGCACGGCGTTGCCGCCGGGCGCCTGGTAGACCACCATCGCCGCGGCCGGAACGCCCATGAAGCGATTGAGGATGTCGTACGACTTGCCGCCCAGCTCCACCCGCGCCACGTCCCTCAGCTTCACCACGCGGTTCGTCTCGGCGACGACGATGATGTCCTCGAACTCCTCCACGCTCGAGAGCCGCCCGAGCGCCGAGATCGTGTACTGGAAGGCCTGCCCCGACGGAATGGGCGGCCGCCCGATCTGCCCGGCCGCCACCTGGACGTTCTGCTCGTTGAGCGCCCGCATCACGTCCATCGTGGTGAGGTTGCGGCTGCGGAGGCGATCCGGGTCGAGCCAGACCCGGATGCTGTAGTCCATCGCCGGGAAGATCTTGGCGTCGCCGACGCCGGTGATGCGCTTGATCTCGTCGAAGAGGTTGATCGTCAGGTAGTTGGCGATGTAGAGATCGGAGAACTCCTTCTGCGCCGCCTCGTTCTCCGGCGCCAGCGAGAAGATCACCACCATGTTGGAGGAGACCTTGTCGGTGGTGACGCCGTTGCGCTTCACCTCGTCCGGCAGCTTCGGCGTGGCGATGGCCACCCGGTTCTGCACCAGCACCGACGCGATGTCGATGTTCGTGCCGAGCTCGAAGGTCACCTTGAGCGTGTAGGAGCCGTCGCTCGCCGAGGTGCTCTCCATGTAGATCATGCCCGGCACGCCGTTGACCTGCTGCTCGATGGGGGCGGCCACGGTGTCCGCCACCACCTGGGCGCTGGCGCCCGGGTAGGTGGCCGTCACCTGGATGACCGGCGGCGTGATGTCGGGATACTGCGCGACCGGAAGCGTGGGATAGGCGATCACGCCGGCGAGCGTGATCAGGATGGAGATCACGATCGCGACGATCGGCCGCCGGATGAAGAAGGTGGTGTTCATGAGGCGGCGGCGCCGTCGGTGAGCTCGGCGGTCTTCGGCACCACCTTGCTTCCCGGTCGGGCCTTGAGGACGCCCAGCGTGACCACGCGATCGGTGGGCTGCAGCCCCTCGGAGACCTCGCGCAGCGTGCCGCGCCGCTCACCGGTCCTCACGCGGCGCACCTGGACGGTGTCGGTGGCGTCCACGACGAGGGCGAAGCGGCCGAGCTGGTCGGAGAGGAGCGCCGCGTCCGGGACGAGCAGCGTCTCGTAGGTGGCGATGGGGAAGTGCAGGGTGACGAAGAGGCCCGGGACGAGGACCTCGTTCGGGTTGTCGAAGGTGCTGCGCACCCGCAGCGTTCCCGTCCTCTGGTCGATCTGCGGATCGACGTAGTTCACATGGCCTTCGAAGCGGTACTTCTCGTGGCCGGGCACCGTCAGGAAGACCTCGCGCCACTTGCCGGGGGCCACCTGACCGGGCTGGAGCCCCTCCGCCCGGGGACCCTGCTGCGCCACCAGCTCGCGCACCATCATCACATCCGCCTCGCTCACATCGACGTTCACGTAGACGGGGTTCGTCTGGACGATCGTGGCGAGGAGCGTCGGTTCGCCCCGGCCCACCAGGTTCCCCACGTCCACCTTCGACTCGGTGACGCGGCCGTCGATCGGCGCGCGGATCTCGCAGTACTCGAGGTCGAGCTTCGCGTTCGCGAGCGCCGCCTGGTCGGCCAGCAGCTGGGCCGCGATCGTGTCCCGCTTCGCCGCCTTGATGATCGCGTCGATCTTGGGTCCGGCGTTCGAAGCCGCCAGCTCCTCCGCCAGCTTGGCGTCGTTGAGGGCGCCCTGCAGCGAGGCCTTCGTGGCCTCCACCTGGGCCTCCGCCTTCTCCACCGCCGCCTGGTACTGGCGCCGGTCGATCACGAACAGGAGATCGCCCTTGCGGACCTGCTGGCCTTCCGTGAAGTTCATCTGCTCCAGGAATCCCTGCACGCGCGCCCGGAGTTCCACCGTGGCCTCGGGCGTCACCTGGCCGGTGTAGGAGAGCTCGCGCGTCACTTCCTTCCGGAGCGGCGTGGAGACCTGCACCTCGGGGGGTGGCGGCGGGACATAGGCGTTCTTCTGCTGCTCCTCCTTGCACGCGGCGAGGATGAGCAGCGAGGCGGCCACGACGGCGCGCGGAGCGCTCATGGTGTTCCTCCCTTGCCGTCCGGTTCGGCGACGGGCGTGGCGGGCTCCGGACGACCCGGACCATCGGGTCCCTCGAGATCGCTGCGCGGCCGCTGGAATCCGAAGTCGGAACCGCGCGACCAGTCGGACTTCAGCACGTCGCCCCAGTTGACCGTGGAGCGCATCCGCTCGATGGTGGCCTGGTCGACCAGTTCGGCGTCGCCGCGGATCTCCCATCCGCCGCCCATGCCGCGGTAGGCGGCGATGGCGCCGAGGGCGATGGCCGCCCGCGCGTCCACCAGGAGATCCTCCTGCTGGAGCTGCACGGTCTGGGCGTCGTTGACGCGGATGAAGTCGACGGCGCCGGCGCGGTACTGGATGAGCGAGAGCTCCACGCTGCGCTTCGCCGCCACCACGCTCTCGGCCAGCGCGTCGCGACGCTCGCGCGATCGCAGGAATCGCGACAGGCCCGCCTCCACCTCGCTGGCGGCGCGGAGCACCGAATCCTGGTAGGTGGTCGCCGCCTGCTCGAAGGCGGCGTCCTGGGCGCGGACGGCGCCGATGATCCGGCCGTAGTTCAGGATCGGCCAGTTCACCTCGAGTCCGATGAAGCCCTGGAAGGAGTCGCCGTCGAAGATGTTGCCCAGCTCGGGCGTGCGCAGGCCGTCGAAGTTGCTGCTGGCGAAACCGGTGACGCCGGCGATGGAGATCCTCGGCAGGAGTTCCGTCTCGGCGGCGCCGATGCGTGCGCACTCCGCGGCGGCGATGCGCTCGGCGGCCCGGACATCGGGACGGCGGCGGAGCAGGTCCGCCGGAAGCCCCGCGGCGATCTGCGCGGGGGCGTCCGGCACCTTCGGCGCGGCCCCGTCGGGGGGCGTCAGCAGGTCGGCGAGCGTGCTCGGCGGGCGGCCGAGCAGGACACAGAGCACCAGCGTCGACTCGCGGATCCCGTTCTCGAAGAGCGGGATCAGCGCCTCCGTGTTCAGGAGCGTGGCCTTCGCCGTGGAGACGTCCAGTTCCGAGACGGCGCCGGCCCGGAAGCGGATCTGCGTCAGGTTGAGCGTCTCGCGCTGGAGCTCGGCGTTGGAGCGGGCGATCGCCAGCCGCTCCTCGAGCGATCGCAGCAGCACATAGGTGGACGCGACCTCCGAGACGAGGCTCACCAGCACCTGGTCGTAGTTGGCCAGCGACGCGAGCACCTCCGCGTCCGCCGCCTCGATGCCGCGCCGGAACTTGCCCCAGACATCGATCTCCCACACCGCCTGGAAGCCCACCTCGTCCGCGGCGAAGCGGCGATCGCCTTCGCCGCCGGGGACATTGGCGCTGAGCTGGTTGCCGCTGATGCCGCCGAAGGCCTCCTGCGTCTGCGGGAAGAAGCGGCCCACGGCGATGCCGCGCCGGGCGCGCGCCTCGAGCACGCGCAGTCCCGCCACGCGCAGCCCCAGGTTCTCGCGCCACGCCGTCTCCACCAGGTGGTTCAGGGTGGGATCGTCGAAGACCTCCCACCAGGTGGCGGACGCCCGCGCGTCGACCACCGGGCCGCCCTGAGCCGAGGCCTCGAGCCACGCGGCGTTCACTTCGGTGGGCGGGGTCTGGTAGTCGGGCCCGATCAGGCAGCCCGCGCCGAGGCTCGCCGCCGCGGTCACGGCGGCGGCGGGGCGGAGCATCCGCAGCGCTCCGGCGAAGGAGGCGCATCGGGAAGGCGAGGCAGCGCGCGGAAGCGTCATTGGATTGATCCTTCGAGGGCGGTCGCGGCCGTCGAGGCGGCCATGCTAGCGATTCCGTCAGTACCGCTGCGGGACGAACCGACGCTTCCGCATCGTCGCCTCGTCGTCGTAGGCCCCCTTGGAGGAGCGGGACGGGAGCTTCACCTTGGGCCGCTTCACGCGCTCGTAGGGAATCGACGCCAGCAGGTGCGAGATGCAGTTGAGGCAGGCGCGGCGCTTGTCATCGCTCCGGACGACGAACCACGGGCAGTGTTCCGTGTCCGTGGCGTCGAGCATCATGTCGCGGGCGCGCGAGTAGTCGTACCAGCGCTTGCGCGACGGGAGATCCATCGGGCTCAGCTTCCACTGGCGGAGCGGATCCTCGATGCGGGCCTCGAAGCGTCGCTTCTGCTCCTTGTTGCTCACCTCGAGCCAGTACTTGATGATGCGGATCCCTGCGGTGACGAAGTACTTCTCCACCACCGGGCAGAGCTCCAGGAATCGGCGGTGCTGCTTGGGCGTGCAGAAGCCCATCACGTACTCCACGCCGGCGCGGTTGTACCAGCTGCGGTCGAAGACGACGATCTCGCCGGCGGCGGGGAAGTGCTGGATGTAGCGCTGCATGTAGAGCTGCGACTTCTCGCGGTCGCTGGGCGCGGGCAGGGCCACCAGCCGGAAGCAGCGCGGGCTCACGCGCTCCATCATCCGGCGGATGATGCCGCCCTTGCCGGCCGCGTCGCGCCCCTCGAAGAGCACGATGACCCGCTCGCCGGTGGCGCGGACCCAGTCCTGGAGATGGCAGAGCTCCACCTGGAGCTTGCGGAGCTCTCGCTCGAATTCGCGGCCCTTGAGGGATCGAGGTTCCTCCTCCGGAGCCCCCCGGCCCTTCGAGCGTTCCTTCGTTGCGGCGGTGGAGCGGGATGTCATGCGGAATTCTCCTTGGGTTGGTCCTCGTCGAGTCCGAGGAAGGCGTGGACGGCCGAGTGCACCGACGGCGCCAGGGCGTCGGGGCCGAGCAGGTCGAGGAGCCCCACGGCGCGCAGCGACTCGCGCAGCGGTCGGTTGGCGCGGGCGATCCGGAACTGGATGCCGCGGGAGGTCAGCTCCCGCGCCAGTCGCAGCAGGAGCTCCGACGCGGTCGCATCGATGTCGGTGATCGCCTGGGCGTCCAGGACGAAGCAGCGCACCGGCTCGGGGCTGGCGTCGATGAGCGAGCGCACGCGTCCCACGAAGTACTCGGCGTTGGGGAAGAAGATGGGCGCGTAGAAGCGGAAGGCGATCAGCCCGGGCACCGTCCGGGCCGGCTGCTCGGGATCCTCGCCAAGATCGTGGTAGCGATGACGGCCGGGGATCTCGCGGAGGACGGCGTCCAGGGGTCGCGCCAGCCGGCCCACCAGGTGGACCAGCGAGATCGCCACGCCCAGCAGGATCCCCTGGAGCACGCCCGCCACCAGCACGCCGGCCATCACCACCACGGCGAGCGTGAAGGATTGCCACCGGAAGCGCCACAGCGCGCGGAACTGGTGGATCTCGATGAGCTGGAATCCCGCGAAGACGAGGATCGCCGCGAGCGTCACGCTGGGGAGACGCTCGAGGATCGGCGTGAGGAAGAGGAGGAAGAGGATCAGGCCGGCCGCGGCGGCGAATCCGGCGATCGGGGTGCGGCCGCCCGCCGCCTCGTTCACCGTGGTGCGGGACTGGCTGGCGCCGACGGAGAAGCCCTGGAAGAATCCCGCCAGGAGGTTCGCGGCGCCCAGGGCGGCGATCTCCTGGTTCGGGCGGATCTCGTAGCCGTTGCGCGACGCGAAGGCCCGGGCGAGAAGGATTCCCTCGGGCACCGTGAGCAGCGCCAGCGCGAAGGCGCCGGGAACGAGATCGAGGAGCTCGGAGGGATGGACCCACGGCACCACCGGCGTCGGCAGACCCGACTCCACCACGCCCACCAGCGCCACGCCCTTCGATCCCAGGTCGAAGAGCACGGAGAGGCCCAGGGCGAGCACGAAGACCACGAGCGCCGACGGCAGCTTCGGCGCCGCGACGCGCATCACGAACTGGAGCGCCACGAATCCCACCCCGAGCCAGACGGTGAGACCGTGGAACTCGCCGCGCCGGCGCCAGAGCTCGCCGAGGATGGGGAAGAACTGATCCGTGTCGAGCTTCAGGCCCACGAACTTCCCGAACTGCGTGGACATGAGGATGAGGGCGGCGCCGGCCATGTAGCCCACGAGCACGGGCCGCGACAGGAGATCCGCCACCACGCCGGCGCGGAGCGCCGCGGTGAGGAGCAGGATGAGGCCTCCGATGATCGCCAGCGCCGCGGCCAGGAGCGGCGCCCGAGACGGATCGCTCGCCACCAGCGGCGTGATCGCCACGCCCACGAGCAGCGTGAGCGCCGCGTCCGGCCCGGCAATGACCTGCCTCGAGCTGGCGAAGAGTCCGTAGCCGATGAGCGCCGCGAGCGAAGCGTAGAGGCCGGTCACCGGCGGCAGTCCCGCCAGGCCGGCGTAGGCGATCACCGACGGAACCATCACCAGGCAGACGCTCAGGCCTCCGAGGAGGTCCGGCATCAGCCAATCGCGCCGGTACCCCGAGATCGTCCGGACGATGGGAATGCGTTGCAGCGCCGAGCGCACCCGGCGAGTGTACGGGCACCGGGGAGGGGCCTCAGCGCACCATCAGCTCCACGCGCCGAGGAGGGTGCCCAGATCGTCGCCGTCCACCACGCCGCTGCCGTCGAGATCGGCGGGACACGCGACGCACGATCCCCATTGACCCAGCAGCGTGCCCAGGTCGTCGCCGTCCACCTGGCCGTCGAAGTTGAGATCCGCCGGCGCGAAGATCGGCGGACAGTTGCTGCACTGCGGCTGATCCACGCAGACCACGGTGACCGAACCCTGGTTGGCGTTGGCGCCGATGTCCTCCAGCCGGCTGCCCACCGACGCCAGCGCGCCGTCGATGGCCACCGAGAAGCCGAAGTAGGCGCTGGCCTGCGGCTCCGGTCGCGTGAGCTGCGTCCAATGCGTCCAGATGCCGTTGTCGCGCCGGTAGAGGTGCGCGGTGCCCTGGTTGCCGACGCCGTCCACATCGTCGGCCCAGGCGCCGACGATCGCCACGTCGCCCGAGATTCCCACGCCGAAGCCGAGGTAGTCGGCGGCGCCGGGCGCCGGATGGACGAGCTTCGCCTGCGGCGTCCAGGTGGTGCCGCTGCGCCCGAATACCCACGCCGCGCCGGGACCATCCGACCAGAAGGGCCACGAACCGACGATCGCCGTATCGCCGTCGATGGCCACGCCGCGACCGCACTCGTCCTGCGCGGCGCCGTCGGCGGCGAGGAGCTTCGCCTCCTGCGTCCACGAGCCCGGGGCGTTGCGGCGGAAGACATACGCGGATCCCTGGTTGGCGCTGGCGCCGACATCGTCGCCCCAGGCGCCGCCGATCACCCGATCGCCGTCGATGGCGGCGGCCACGCCCAGTCCGTCGCCGAGCGTGCCGTCCGCGGCAAGGAGCTTCGACTCCTGCACCCAGCCGCCCGGATCCCGGCGGAAGACATAGAGCGCGCCCCGACTGGAGAGATGCTGCCACGCGCCGACGACCACGAGATCGCCGTCGATGGCCACCGATCGGCCGAACTCGTTGTCGGTGGCGCCGTCGGAGGCGATCAGCTTCGCTTCGAATTCCCAGGCGCCCGTGGAGGGATCCCGGGCGAAGACATAGGCGGCGCCCGCGTCGGCCTTGCCCGGGAGGTCGGCGGTCCACGCACCCACCACCAGGCGCGGCCAGGTGGAGGAATCGAACGGATCGCCGAGATCGCACCCGGCGCTCAGGCCCACCGAGACGCCGAACTCGTCGTTCGCGGCGCCGTCGGGCGCCGTGACTTCCCCCTCGGCGAGGAGCGAACCGTCCGGCGCCATGCGCCAGATCCGCGCCGCGCCGGCGTTGCTCTTGCCGGCGATGTCCGCCAGCCAGCGGCCGCCGGCCACGAAGGGACCGGCGAGATCGCAACTGCGTCCGAGCTCGTCGCCCCCGGAACCGTCGGGCGCGGTGAGGACCTCGATGATGGCGGGCGGCGGCGGTGGCGGTGGACCGGGCATGGGGGGAGCTCCTGGCCCGAGTGTACGGGCGCGCCCCCCGCGATCAGCGCTTCAACGAGGCCATGTCGATCACGAAGCGATACCGGACATCGCTGCGGAGCATGCGCTCGTAGGCGTCGTTGATCTGGTCCATGCGGATCATCTCGATGTCGCAGGCGATGCCGCGCTCGGCGCAGAAGTCGAGCATCTCCTGCGTCTCCGCGATGCCGCCGATCAGGCTCCCGGCGAAGGTGCGCCGCGGGAAGAACAGGTTGAACGCGCTGACGGCCAGCGGCTTCTCCGGCGCGCCCACCAGGCAGAGCGTGCCGTCGAGCTTCAGGAGCGCCAGGTAGGCGTTGACATCGTGCGTCGCCGACACCGCATCGAGGATGAAGTCGAAGCTCCCCGCGTGCCCGGCCATGGCGGCGGCATCCTTGGAGACCACCACCTCGTGGGCGCCCAGGCGCTTCCCGTCCTCGGACTTGCCGGGCGAGGTGGTGAAGAGCACGACATGGGCGCCGAAGGCGTTGGCGAACTTGAGGGCCATGTGGCCGAGACCGCCCAGGCCCACGACGCCGACCTTCTGACCCTTGCCCACCTTCCAGTGGCGCAGCGGCGAGTAGGTGGTGATGCCGGCGCAGAGCAGCGGAGCGCTGGCGGCGAGGTCCACCTTCTCGCCGAGTCGCAGCACGAACGCCTCGTCCACCACGATCTTCTCGGAGTACCCGCCGTAGGTCTGACCACCGCGGTGGGCGTCGGCGCCTCCGTAGGTGAAAACGACGCCCTTGAGGCAGAACTGCTCCAGGTGCCGCTTGCACGGCTCGCACGAGCGACACGAGTCCACCATGCATCCGACGGCGGCGCGATCGCCTTCCTTGAAGCGGCGTACGGCGCGCCCCGTGCGCGTGACGCGGCCCACGATCTCGTGTCCCGGCACGCAGGGGTACGCCGTCATGCCCCACTCGTTCCGCGCCCAGTGCAGGTCGGAGTGACAGACGCCGCAGTAGAGGATCTCGATCTCCACGTCGGTGTCGAGCGGTTCCCGCCGATCGATGGAGAACGGTGCGAGCGGGGCGGTGGTGGACGATGCGGCGTAGGCGCGGATGGGCATGGGGCTGAAGGGTAGTCCCTCCGACGAATGAAGGAGCGTTCCTCGTTCTCCTGCGAAGTGCCGGCGCGTATCTTGACCCCCATGAACGCACGCACTCGTCGGATCATCGTCGTGGGACTCGTCGCCGCGCCGCTGCTGGCCATCGGCGCCGCCGTGCAGCATGCGGGATCGACCGTCGAACGAACTCCGGCCGGGACGACGGCGGAGGCGCCGCCGGTTGCCCCGTCGAGGGCGGAGGCACCGCGCGGCGCGCCATCGGCGCCGGCGTCGATGCGGTTCATCCCCCCGGGGATCGACTGGCCGTCGGTGATCGGTCCACCTCCGGCGCCCGACTCCAAGGAGGCCTTCGCCGACCTCGCGATCGTGAAGTTCGAGCAGGCGCGCCGGTCGCCCTCGGAGATCGACGACGCGTGGCGCGGCGTGGCGCTCGAGCCGGTCACCTTCGACCAGGCGCTCAGCGGGCGCTTCGACTCCGAGATCGCGCCGAAGCTCTACGCGCTCGTGGCCCAGGCGACGACGGAGGTCCGCGCCGTCAACTCCGTGCTCAAGCGGCACTACACCCGACCTCGGCCGTTCATGGCCGATCCGACGGTGACGCCCATCGTCCCGAAGGAGGAAGGCAACTCCTATCCCAGCAGCCACGCCACGCGCGGCCTGGCGGTGGCCCTCCTGCTGGCGGACATCTTCCCGGAGCGGCGCGAGGCGCTCGTGCGCTTCGGCCGACAGGCGGGCTACTCGCGCGTGGTGGGCGGCGTGCACTACCCGAGCGACGTGGAGGCGGGATTCCGGGTCGCGGAAGGGGCGGTGGCGGAGATCGTGCGGAGCGACGCCTGGCGACGCGCGGTGGCCGAGGCCGCGGACGACATCGCCCGGGTCCGCGCCGACATGGTTGCGTCGCCGTGATCTGTTCGACGGCGGCTGCGTCGCCGCGAGCCGCTCGGCGGACGCATCGGCGCCGTCGCGCCGATCACGCCGACGCGGGCCGCTGGAATTCGAAGAGCCCGCAGGCGTAGGCGGCGGACGCGGCGTCGGCGGGACGCCCCGACTCGTGCATCCGTCCGGCGTCGTCCACCCACGCGAAGGAGCGCAGCTCGAGCGGCGCCACCATCGACGGCAGGCGCGCGGGATCGAAGATGCGGTGGGCGTTGAACTCGGTGCGAGGCACGCCCACCGGCGTGCTGAGGTAGAGCCGCCCGCCGGGGCGCACCACCCGAGCCAGCTCCCGGCAGGCGCGCTCGCTGCCGGCGGGATCGAGCGGATCGCCGTAGCGTCCGAGGCCCACGTGCTCGATCACGTGGAGGCAGCTCACGCTCTCCTGCGAGCGATCATCCAGCGGCAAGGCGAGCAGGTCCCCGGGACGCGAGTCGAGGTTCGACATGGAGATGGCGGCGGGGCGGTAGTCGAGGAAGGTGGTGGGCACGAATCCGCTGATCACGCCGACGGTGCGGAGGTCGCTGCCGATGTCCACATGCGCGCTCGGCCGCGCGCGGGCGAGGCCTCGGGCCAGCCACGCGGCCTGGAAGAAGTAGTGGGCGTCGAAGGGCGTGGACGCGGTGCGATCGCCGAGCTGCGGCCACGCGTCGCGGAATCGCGCCGGCTCGCCGGCCCGGCGCAGGGCCCGCCACTCCAGGAGGAATCGCGGCAGGTGGCGCAGACCCAGGAGCCGCCGCGGCTCCACGATCAACTCCGCCCAGCGACGCAGGCGCCTCATCCGATGCACGCCGGGATGCTCGCCCAGTGCCGGCCGCTCCAGGGCGCGCGGCGCCGACCCCACCCGCAGCGCGCCCGAAGCGAGAGGCCGATGCGGCGCAGCAGCAGTCGGAGGACGCCGTCGCGGAGCTGGGGATTCGCCTCCGCGAACCGCTGCCGCGCCTCCAGGTTCTCGCGCCGGTAGTCGCGCCACCGCTCGATCGAGAGCTGCTTCGGATGGCGCCGGAACGCGGAGACGACGCCGGGCACATAGGCGGTGCGCCCGCTGTGGAACGCGCGCAGGAAGAAGTCGAAGTCGCCGGCGAAGCGCCAGTTCGGATCGACGCCGCCGCAGCGCTCGTAGAGCGCGCGAGTCCAGAAGCAGCCGTCCTGGAGCGGGGTCCATCCCACGGAGCGCATCGCCTCCAGGGGGCTTCCCACCGAGCCGAGCGTGCGCTGGATGACCAGGCCGCGCTCGTCGATGAGCAGGTCGTCGAAGTGGACGAGTTCGGCGCCGGTCATCTCGAAGGCGCGACGCACGGTCTCCAGCGAACCGGGCAGCAGGAGATCGCTGGCGTTGATCCAGCCCATGAGCTCGCCCTCCGTCCGCGAGAAGCCCAGGGCGATCGCCTCGTAGAGGCCGCCGCCGTTGTCGCGCAGGATCGCCACGCCGGGAGGAAGGTGGTCGCGCAGGGCGTCGACGCTGCCGTCGGTGCTTCCGCCGTCGACGATCGTGTATCGATCGCCCGGGCCCATGCTGGCGATGACCGATTCCACGGTGGGGCGCAGGAAGTCTCCCGCGTTGAGGGTGGGCGTGACGATGGCGAACCGCACGATGGCGAAGATGGTAGCGGGCGAGGCCGCGGGCGCGGCGCGGCCGCGCGCCGGATCGCCGGGCTCAGCGGGTCGGCGAGCGCGGTCCGGATCCGCCGGGGTCGTCGAACGGATCGATCCAGGCGCGACGACGAACGATCGCCTCCAGCACCGAGGAGACGAATCGCTCGCCGGTGCGCTCCCGGGCGATGGTTCGGCCCGCGTCCGCAAGCCGCGAGCGCAGCGCGCCGTCGCGCTCCAGCCGCTCCATCGCATCGGCGATGGAGGCGTCGTCGGCGGGATCGAAGTAGATGGCGCCGTCACCGAGCTGCTCCCGCGCCCCCGGGAACTCCGCGTTGGCCACCGGGCAACCGAGGGCGAAGGCCTCCAGCGGCGGAAGATTCTCCGGCCCCGAGAACGCGGGATAGACCAGCCCGACGGCCCGCCGGTAGAGGGCGCGCAGCGCGTCGCGCGGCACGAAGCCGGGGAAGTGGACCGCGTCGCGCACGCCGCGATCGGCCGCGAACCGCTCCAGGCGGTCGCGGAGACCGAAGTCGCCGCCGACGAGCACGAGCTCCGCGCGGCTCCCGGCGGTGCGGAGACGGGCGAGGGCGCGCAGCAGCATGGCGTGGTTCTTGTGCGGCCAGAACTGCGCGGGGTAGAGGAAGAACGGCGCCGCCGGCACGGCGCGATCGTCGGCCGGACCGTCGGCCAGCGCCCAGCCGGGCGTGGGATGCGGGGCGCGGAGGATGCGATCGCGCGGCACCTGGTAGAAGCGATCGAGCTCGCTTGCGCCGGCCTCCGTGCCGCAGACCACCATGGCGGCGCGGGAGAGGAGTTCGCGCGAGGCGTCATCGCGGGCGCGCCAGAGTCCGTCCGAGGAGACCTCGGGGAACCACGGGTGCGTCCGATGCTGGAGATCCCACACCGTGGCCACGAACGGAAGGTCGATCGCCTCCTCGCCGCCGGCGGCGAACCAGACCAGCGAGGCGCCGGCGTCGCGCGCCGCGGACTCCACGGGGCCGGCCGCGCCGACGACGCGCGAGAGCTTCTGCGAGGACTTCGCCAGGCGGCGCCGCGCCCGGCCGAGGCGACCTTCGCTGCGGATGCGCACGCTGGGGAGGTTCCCCGGCGGCGTCGAATCCGAGAGCACGATCACCTCCAGGCCCGGCGGTCGCGGACAGCGATCGAGCGCGCGGGCGACCTCCTCCACGAAGGTGAAACCTCCGCCGATCGCCGGATCCAGCCCCGGGAGCGCTACCGCGATGCGCATGCCGCCACCCCGGCCTCGGCCGGCGCGCGCCGGATCTCGTCGCAGATGGTCGACACCTGCGCCTGCGTCAGCCCGATCGACGACGGGAGGTAGAGGCCGCGCTCCCAGAGTTCATCCGCCACCGGGCAGGGCGCGGAGCGCATCCGCGAGCCGTCGTCCAGGCACGGCTGGCGGTTCATGGGGCAGAAGAAGGTGCGCGTCTCGATGCCGTGGGCGTGGAGGCGCGCCGCCAGGGCATCGCGCGTCATCCCGAAGGGCGGCTCCACGACCATGGCGTACATCCAGTGGACATGCGTGCATCCCTCCGGCTCCGCCGGCAGGCGCAGGCCCGGCGTGCCGCGCAGCCGATCCGTGTACCACGCCGCCAGGCGTCGTTTGCGCTCCACGATGGCGTCGAGGCGCCCGAGCTGCGATCGCCCCATGGCCGCCTGCAGGCCGGTCATCCGGAAGTTGAAGCCGAGGTGCTCGTGGCGGAAGCGCGGCGTGGTGAAGGCCAGGTTGCGCAGGAGTCGGAGGCGATCCGCCAGCGCCGCGTCGTCCGTGACCACCATGCCTCCCTCGCCGGTGGTGATGACCTTGTTGGCGTAGAAGCTGAAGCAGGCCAGGTCGCCGAAGGC